>JANMIF010000359.1:0-55196 GCA_031375695.1 Planctomyces sp. | reverse complement strand
CTTGCTCCAACGACCGCCGCGCCGACTCAGGGTCGACACCGCACGACGTTTCCAAGTTCGCTCCAGCCGCTGCCAACAGTCCGCGATCGATCAACGAGACGGTCGCCACTGTGATCGCCTCTTTGGCTCCACCGCGCAGATAGGCGAGCATGTAGGCATTCGACAGCAACTTGGCCTTGGACATCGTCGCGTCGGGAACCTCTCCCGCCTCCAACCGCACTCGAAGCTGCCAGAGGACCACTGCCACGACCGTTCCGAAGACGAGATAGAAACAAAGAAACTCTGGACCCCGCAGATTGAAAGGGAACATGCAGACTCTCCCACTCAATTTAAAGACAAGGCTCGTTGATGCAGCTTGGCCGCGAGTTCGACAGCGGCAAATAAATCAGTCGGTCCCGTTCGCACGGGCAATCGCTGTTGCTGCCGCGCAGCGGTGATATGTGTCAGCAAGTCCGCGTACGGTCCCAGCTCCGGCGCGAGTTGCTCCAGCGCCGCTTTGGGTGTCGCGGACGTTCGCCCTTCCAATTCGCAGATTGCCGCCGCACAGGCACGCAGCGGACCGGCCGCCTCCGCCAAAGCGACCGCAGCCTGCTCCTCGCGTAAGCTGCGAAGAACGTACTGTTCGCGCAGCCGCAACGAGAGATTCAACAAGACTTGCCGAACCCGTGCGATTTCCGCATCGCGACTGACGGACACTCCCGTAAACGGATCAGTGCCAAACAAAATCCGACGACGCTTGAGCACATCGGCGAACTTGACGGCGAACGCCTCCAGTGCGTGTTGCATTTCGCTCTCAAGCAGAAACATCGCCTCCAAGCCGACCGCCGCCTGAGCCACTCGCAACGGTTCACGCAACTCATCCGCCGCCGCGCGATCGAACGCGGTCAAGATGACGATCACATTCACGTCCGAAGTTGGTCGCAAATGTCCCTCGGCCGCGCTGCCGAACAGAACCAGTGATCGCAGCCGCTCCCCGAACGCAGCACTCGCCAGTTCCACAAAATCTCGCAACGCTTGCTGGACGTTGGGAGGAAGATCATCAATCGGCAATTTCGACATTCCGCTCATGTGTGGCTTTCCGTTGGACGGAATCGGTCTCGCGTGCAAAGCGTGACTGCGAACTCGCGGCGGTGCAAATCATCCCCAATTGATGTTCGCCAACATCGGAAGATTCCAAGAGCTGGCTGCTGGAAGCACATTGCTTATGGCTGCTTCGGTTAGGATCTGAACCGGTTCACATTAGGGTAGTCACGCTCGCCAAGAGCGAGGGATACGAATTTCGTCGCCCACGCTCATGGTGAGCGCGGCTACCGGCCGCATCTCGATATCTCTACTTCGGATCGTTCGCGGGGTTGTCGGGAACACCGTTTGGCATCGGCGGTTTCGGCAACTTGTTGCGAGGCCGAATGACCTGCTCTTCCGAGAGGTTTTGCGAAGCCACGGGAGTCTTTCCGGGAGTTGCCTGCGACGCGACCGGTTTGATTGTTGGTGCCACAACCGGCTTGATTTCCGTCGAAGCCACGGGACTTGGATCGTCAACAGGCGGAGCGGGAGCCTTGATTGGCGGCTGAGTTGATGCGGTGGATTCAAAAAGCTCCCAGCCTTGGGCCGTCGGCTTGAATTTGTAGGCCACCGCCTTGAGACCGTACTGAGCCGTTCCAAGTCCCCCGCCACGATCGAATTCCACGATCCAATGGCGGTCGTGAGAAAATGTCTGCGACTGCCCGGGCCGAATCGTGAATCGATTGCCGTTCAACGAGTAGTCAATCGGTTTGTCATTCGTCACAGGGTTCGCCAATACGATCGAACCGCCATCGAATTTTGGCGGCGCGGGGATCGACTGCTGAACTGGCTGAACTTGATAGTACTGGCCAGCGTTTGGGGCGGCATATTGATTGCCCGGCTCCGCATAATTGGGCTGATTATTCGGTTGATACTGTGGCTGCGAATATCCCTGTGGCTGCGAATATCCCTGTGGCTGGTTCGACCCAATCCGAGGGGAGTAATTTCCGCGGTCATTGTTCGATCTGTATCTTGAATTACCGTCGTACGATCCTTCTTCAAATTCATCGCTGTCGTCCGAGTCCTCGTCGGAGTTGCGGCGGTTCGACTTATTTTTGGACTCTCTCTCCTTTTCCTTCTCCTTTTCCTTTTCCTTCTCCTTTTCCTTCTCTTTTTCTTTTTCTTTTTCTTTTTCTTTCTTCGAGCGTGAACTGGATTCTCGCTTGGACTCGGATCTCGAAGACGATCCTTTGCGAGAATCCGCTTGCACTGGCGAAGAGAAAAACGCGATCGCAACCAAAAGTGTTCCAATCCAGGAACATCGAAACAGAAACATGGCAACCTCCAAATTGTGTCTGCATGACCTCCATGAATCAGACTGCGGACGAAGTGTGCCGAGCCACCGTCTGGATGGCAATTCCAATCGGAAATCGGTTTGATGGCCGACAGTTGATGAAGTCGCTGTGGACGATTCCGGGAGTGAAGATCGTCGCAGTTTGTGATCCCGAATTTCTTCGAGATTACGCTCGCTTGTCGATCGCGGCGAATTTGCGTTGCGTCGGGCCGGTGTAGATTTGGCGGGGGCGGTTGATGCGGCTGTTGGGATCGTCGTTTTGTTCTTTCCAGTGAGCGATCCAACCGGGAAGCCGGCCAATGGCGAACATCACGGTGAACATGTTCGTCGGAATCCCCATCGCGCGGTAAATGATGCCGCTGTAGAAATCGACGTTCGGATACAGCTTCCGCTCCAGGAAATAGCTGTCGTGTAAGGCGACCTCTTCCAGCTTTTTAGCGATGTCCATCAGCGGATCGTGAATGCCAAGCTGGCCCAAAACCTCATCGCATGTCTTCTTCAGAATCGTGGCGCGCGGGTCGAAGTTCTTGTAGACGCGGTGGCCAAATCCCATCAGCTTGAAACCGCTGTTTTTGTCCTTGGCCAGATCGACGTATTTCTTGTAGTCGCCGCCGTCTTTGCGAATCTGCTCCAGCATTTCGAGCACACTTTGATTGGCTCCGCCATGCAGCGGTCCCCACAACGCACAGATCCCGGCGGAGATCGAAGCGTATAAGTTGGCTTGGCTGCTGCCGACCAGTCGCACGGTCGAAGTGCTGCAATTCTGCTCGTGATCGGCGTGCAGAATCAGCAGCTTGTTGAGTGCTCGCACCCAGACTTCGTTGACTTGGTATTCCTCGCACGGGATGGCGTGCATCATGCGCAGGAAGTTCGCGCAGTACGACAGGTCGTTCTGTGGATAAATCGTGGGCTGGCCAGCAGACTTCTTGTAGGCGTACGCCGCGATCGTTTTGGTCTTCGCCAGCAGACGGATGATGTTGTGATCGGGGTCTTCACCAGATGTGGTCGGGTAGTACGTCGAAAGCGACGCAACCATTGAAGAGAGGACGGCCATCGGATGCGCGGTCGGCGGGTAGCCTTCGTAAAACTTCTTCATGTCTTCGTGGATCATGCTGTGCCGTGTCAGCTTCTCGCGAAACGCCGCGAGCTGGTCCTTGTTCGGCAGTTCGCCGTAAATCAGCAGATGAGACACCTCCACGAAAGTGGCATGTTCGGCCAGATCGGCGATGTCGTAGCCGCGATACCGCAGAATTCCCTGTTCGCCGTCGATGAAGCAGATCGCGCTTTTGCAAGATCCGGTGTTGCCATATCCCGAATCCAGCGTGATCGCACCCGTCTTGGCTCGCAGCGTGGTGATGTCGATGCCGACTTCCCCCTCGCTACCGACGGTCACGGAGAAATCAGAATCCTTTCCGTTCCAACTGAGCTTCGCTGTGTCCATGATGTCCTTGATTGAATGAATGGCCGTCAGAGCCGGCGGGAAAACAGAGGCAGGTCGCGCGACGACATTGTGGTGTCGGTGACGGGATTTTTCCAATCACAGTGCGGCGCTCGACTCTGTTGGCGTGGGGAATTAGCCTGACCTACTGGAAGTTCGTTCGGCTAGAGTCCAATTCCCGGAAAGGGCGGTTCATGCGCTACGAAATCAAGGCGTTGAGTTTGGGTGGCGTTCTGGATCAAGCGTTGGCGGTGACGAAGAACCATTTTGCCGTGCTGTTGATCCTCACGGCGATCTTTGTGTTGCCAGCGTCCTTGCCGGTCAACTTGATCCAGGCGGTTGCGCAATCGAAAATTCAGCCGGCGACGACTCTGCCAGAGATGATGCGGAATCAACAAATACTGCAGGCGGAGATGGCGAAGTACGGGCCGTGGATGATGATCCTGGGCTTGGCTCAAATCATCTTGCTGCCGCTGTCGAATGGCGCGTTGGTCAACGCGGTGGCGAATGCATATTTGGGGCGTGAGGTTTCGGTTGGCGGAAGCATCAAAGCGGCGCTCGCCCGCATCTTTCCGTTATTGTGGACGTGGTTTGTTTTGGGCTTGGTGGTCATGTTGGGATTCTTGCTACTGATCATTCCGGGGATTCTGTTCGCGTTTTGGTATGGGCTGGCGACGCAAGTGGCGGTGATTGAAAAGGTAAGCGGCCCGGCAGCGCTCAAACGGAGCAAGGCTGTGATTAAAGGTCACATTGGGGAATACTTCGTGCTATCGCTGGTAATGGGGGTGCTGATGATCGCGCTCAGCATGGGTGCGGCATTTGTCCCGCAGCCTCATTTGAGCGCGCTGGCAATCACGTTGTTGCAAGTGGCGTCGACAATCTTGATGTCCTCAATCGTTGTCGTGTTCTATTTTTCGTGCCGCTGCGCGAATGAGAACTACGACTTGCAGTTGCTGGCTCAGGAAGTGAGCGATTCGGCGAACGCGTCGAGTGATGATGCGACCGACGAGGACCGGTAAGCTGATCCGGTTTGATCATTAGGTAGCCATGCTCGGCAACAGCGTGAGTTTGTTCGGTGAAAACCCACGCTCTAGCGAGCGCGGCTACCTTAAAATAATCGGCGGAATTCTTGGTGAATTCCGCTTCTCAAGCAAAGTGCCGCCATGACGGAATCGGTTGTTCAAGACGAAGTGTTGCGAGCCAAGATTCGCGAGGTATTGGCTCGACCGGATTATGTGCTTGATCCAGTGGCCAGCGACGACGAGACGCTGCGTTGGTGGCTGTGGATGATCGAGTTATTGCTGACTCCGATTCGTTGGCTGTTCGGACTGACAGCGGGGTTGCCGGAAGTTCTGCGATGGCTGATCGTGATTTGCCTGAGTTTGTTGTTGTTGGGATTGTTGTGGCACATTCTGTCATCGTTATTTTCGGCGCTGCGTGGATCGTCTTCGCGCGAGGTATTGGCGTTCGCGGTCAACCTGACATCGGGACCGGATGCCGAACTGTTGGAACGGCTGGCTGAAGAAGCCGGTCAGCGCGGCGAATGGATTGAGGCGGTGCGGCTGTTGATGCGAGCCAGCGTGGCGCGGTTGGAACAGCGTGAGAGACGGACGTATCGGCGAGGGACAACGAATCGCGAGCATTTGCGACGGTATCGGGGGTCGGAGATTCATTCGCCGCTCGAAGTTCTGGTGCGGGCGATTGAATGGAAGTGGTACGGCGAGGAACCGTGTGAGCGCGAGGATTTCGATGCTTGCCAGCGGGCGTATCAGGAATTGGTGACGTTGATGTCAGGGAGGAAGCATGCTTACCGCGCGTAATGCGATCTTGACGTGGATTGTACTGTTGGGTGTCTCCGTGATCTGGAGCGCCTGGACGATGACCCGTCCGCCGGACAGTGGTGGGTTGGCGGAAGATTCGTATGGGACTCATTGGCGCGGACATCGGGCGATCTTGGAAGTCTTGCAGGAAACGCAACGGTCCGTGCGACGCAGTTTGGCTCCCCCCGATCCGAAGTCGTTGGGACATTCGACGCTGGTGTTGTGGAATCCGAATCCGAGTTTGGTGCGAGTCGAGGGCGTTTGGCTGAAGCAAGTGGCCGAGTGGGTCCGCTCCGGCGGGCGGTTGGTGATTGCGATTACCGAAAGTTCGCTGGAATCGGTGTCGTGTCCAAATGGCAAATGCACGCTGGACGGATCGACTCGGTCGATTACAGAGGCGGTCGGGTTATCGGATGTCTCGATCATCCCGAGCGAATCGGCAACGGAGCGGCTCGAAAAGCTGACGAAAATGGAGCATCCATTCGAGGACGTCCCGGACTTGATTCGCAAAACCAAGCAACAGGTTTTGGGAAAGTCGAATCGCGTGGCTCAACAACTGGGAGAATTGACGGCGTCGGGTGATTGGTCGAAACCGTTGTCTGGTGTGAAGCGGGTGACATTGCCAGCGGGACCAGCGGCTCGAATCAGCGGCGGCGAGACTCAACGAACTGGCACGGTCCTCATGACCGATGCGTTTGGTGAGCGATGCGTGGCGGCATCGTATCAGGTCGAGCGGGGTGAAGTAGTCTGTGTGTCGATTCCGGAGTTGTTGTCGAATGGGTGCGTCGGCGAGACGGACAATGTGATCTTTGCGTCTTCGTTGTTGTCGTCGGGAGATCGTGGTGTCGTGTTTGACGAGTTCTTTCACGGATTGTCGGTGCGTGGCAATCCGATGTGGCTGTTCTCTCAGCGAACGTACGGCAGCGTGACGGTTTGCTTGCTGGTCTTAGCCGGTGTTTGGGCTTGGCGTGGAGCGATTCGCTTGGGTCCGCCGCTGACATTTCGGACAGTGAGTCGCCGTTCGATCGGCGACTATGTGGACGCGATGTCGCGCTTCTTTCAAACCGCGACCGGAGCGCGGAGATTTTTAATCGCCGAAGTTCGTGACGGGGTGATCTGGCACATTCGGAAGGAATTTCGTCTGCCTCCGGAGGGCGAGGATCGCGAGCATTTGTTGTCGGTGATGCGTCGTCGCGACCCGGCGCGAGCAGTCGCCTTGTACGCCGCGTTGCAGGACGTGGATCAGTTGTTGTCATCTCCCGCGGTTGCTCGCGAATCTTGCGAGACCGCCATGAAAAGGATCACCGAGTGCCTTTAGCCGCTCGATTTCAAGCCATTCGTGACGAAATTGGCAAAGTGATTTTTGGTCAGGAGCAGGTGGTGGACTTCGCGCTGGCCGCGTTGTTCAGCAGCGGGCACATCCTGTTGGAAGGTCCGCCGGGAGTGGCCAAGACGTTGTTGGTGCGGACGATCGCGGCAGCGTTGAGCCTGGACTTTCGTCGCATCCAGATGACCCCCGATCTATTGCCGGGGGATATCACGGGCGGGTCGATTTACCGCGAGAAGTCGGGGACGTTTGAGTTTCGCCACGGTCCGATCTTCACCAGTTTTCTGTTGGCGGATGAAATCAACCGAGCCTCCGCGCGAACTCAGTCGGCGTTGCTGGAGGCGATGCAGGAATTGTCCGTCACGCACGACGGCACGCGACATCAACTCCCCGATCCGTTCCTAACCTTCGCCACGCAGAACCCAATTGAGCAGGAAGGGACTTACCCGTTGCCGCTGGCTCAGTTGGATCGGTTCATGTTCAAAGTGCTGGTGGCCTACCCGGAGCGCTCGGCCGAGGAACGGATTCTGCGCGAGCATCACGCCAACGCGGGACAGTCGAATCCGGCGGCGATGCAGGTGCAGGCGGTCGTCAGCCCGGCCGACATTCTCGACGCGCGGCGAGTGATTCGTGAAACGCACATTCGGGATGAAGTGATCAAGTATGTGGCCGATTTGCTGGCCGCGACGCGAAGCGACGATTCGCTGTCGGTTGGGGCCAGTCCACGCGCGGGGTTGATGTTGTTGATGGCGGCGAAGAGCTTCGCGCGGTTTGCCGACCGCGACTTCGTGATTCCCGACGACGTGAAACTGTGCTTTCAGCCAGTGATGCGGCATCGCGTGGTGCTCAGCCCAACCAGCGAGTTGGAAGGGGCGACGGCGGACGACGTGTTGGGGCAATTGCTGGATGGAGTTGAGGTGCCGCGATGACGATGCGTCCGGGTCCGAGGTTGCCGCTGGTGTTGGCCGGACTGTGCGCGGGATCGCTGTTGGTGTTTGTGTGGCCCGGCGTGACGGCCTTGTTGATGCTGTCGGGATTGATGATCGCGGTAATGTGTTGGCTCGATCATCGAGACGCCCAGCGACGGTTGGCGGATGTCACGGTCAGCCGACAGGTCGCGTCGGTGGTCGGTCGCGATCGGCCGTTTGCGGTGCGGTGGTTGATCCATCGGACTCATTCCGATTCGCTTGAAGGCGAATTGCGCGAGTGTTTGCCGCCAGACGCTTGTCCGAACTTCGATCCACAAGAATTTCGGTTGGGTCCGAATCGGTTCGAGGCGGAGATCGTTCGCGAGTTCCGAATCCCAGTGCGCGGCGAGTTTCCGATCGGCCCGTTATGGCTGCGCGTGGCCGGACCGTTCGGATTGATCGAAGTGCAGCGACAGGTGGCCGACGCCGTGACGATTCGCGTGTTGCCGGAGACGTATCATTCGCGCGACGAATTGATGAAGGATCCGCGCGCTCAAGAATTGTTGCTGGACAAGCCGACGACCGTTCGGCGGGCCGGATTGGGAACGGAGTTCGAGTCGTTGCGTGAGTTCCGAGAGGGGGATGACCCGCGGCGCATCGACTGGCGAGCGACCGCGCGGCAGCGGCATCTAATCGTGCGACAGTACCAACTGGAACGGCATCGCGATGTGATGATCGTCGTGGATTGCGGCCGGCTGATGGGCGCGGATGGCGGCCAGGGAAGCAAGCTGGACTGTGCAATCGACTCCGCGCTGATGGTAGCTCGTGTGGCTTTGGCCGGAGGCGATCGTTGCGGATTGGCGTTGTTCGACGATCAAGTGCTGGGCTACTTGCCGCCGGTCAACGGTTTGGCTTCGCTGCGGCAACTGGCCGATTGCGTTTACAACGCGCAAAGCCGCTGGCGCGAATCGGACTTCGCCGAGATGTTCGCGACATTGCAGCAGCGACAGTCAAAACGAGCGTTGCTGGTGATCCTGTCGGACATCGTCGATGCCGAAACGTCAAAGCGATATCGCGCGTCGTTGTCGCGATTAACGAAGCGGCATGTGGTGCTGTTCGCCGCGCTCCGCACCCCGTTGCTGAATCAAATCACGCACGAACCGATCGACGGCGACCTCGCCCTGTCACGCAAAGCCGTCGTGCTCCGCTTGCTACACGAACGAGACACGGCGCTGCACTCGGTTCGCCGCTGCGGCATTCACGTTGTCGATGTCGAACCGTCCCAACTGACAATCCCGCTGGTCAATCAATTCGTCCAACTGCGACAACAAAGTTTGATTTGACAATCAAGCGGATTCTGGCTTCAGCCGTTCCGCCCGTTCGCGAAGGACTCCGTGGGTGATGCAGTTCATCCAAAATAGCGCGGTGCCGGCCGCGAATACGAGGCGGGCGAGGTCGGACATTTGGCTTTGCCGCAGGAAGCTTTCGATGATCGCCGCGAAGACGAGCATGAATCCGGCTCCGATGGCGGTGCGGCCGATTTCCGTTGCCGTTTGCTGCAAGGCTTCGCCGCGAGTTTTCATGCCCGGACAAACAATCGCGTGACCCAGTTGCAAGCCCATGCCGCCGCAAAGAACGATCGCGCCAATCTCGGTGATCCCGTGAGGCAGAATCCACGCCCACATTTCGGTGGCCAAACCCGCTTGATGATGCACAGCGACAAATGCTCCCAGCATCATCCCGTTGAACAAGATCAGCAAGATCGTCGGGATAGCCGCCAACATCCCCAGCGACATCGACAACAACGCGACTTTGAAATTGTGCTGAAACAAAAACGAGGCGAACAAAAACTTCATGCCTCCCGTTTGCTCGCGGCCGGCACGGAGATGGCTGAGCAATAATTCACGCGGCGCTCCGGGAACGCGCGGATCGCCAGCCGGCAAGATGGCGTACAAGGCGACCACATCGTGCGAACCGGCGAAGAAGGCTAACAACGCTCCCGCCAACAACAGCCCGGCCGAGGTCAAGTGGTATCGCCACTGCCGAGCGATCGCTCGCGCGAAGCCTTCGGTCAAGAATTGCATCGCTCCGACCAACGCTCGTTCTTTCGGCGACACATAAATCAGGCTGTGGGCTCGCGACGTAAGTCCGTTCAGATAATTCATCAGGTTGGTGTCGTTCGTGCGCGAGCGAACTTGCGCCAGATGAACCGTGGTCCGTCGATACAACACATCCAGCCGGCGGAGTTGCTGGGGCGTCATCCACCGAGTCGCTCGCCCAGCCGATTTCAGCAGGACTTCCAGCTCGTCCCATTCAGGCTTGTTGCGTTGCAGGAAATTCCCCATAGTGAACTCACGGTCAAGAATGGCGGCGAAGCCGCAAAAGGTGTCACGACGCGGAGCGCTGCACCACAATCGTAGCGACGAGGCTCGATGATGTCGGCAGCTCTGCAATTTGAAACTCCCGAAAACGTCGAATTGGCGATTCATCCAGCGGGACTGGGGACTCGGTTTTACGCTTGGTTCGTGGATAGCGTGCTCACGATGCTGGTCTTCCTGATCGTGATCGTGCTGACGATCATCGGCCTCGCCAGCTTGGACGTTGCTCAAGTCGAATCAGTGCGGCGCTGGCTGCGGGAGTTTGGAGCCGATCAGCCAAACGAGGCGATTCAAGGCGTGGCGTTCGTGATTGTCGGTGTCGTGTTGCTGCTGTGGGGGTTGAGCGGCTTTCTGTATTTCGGATTGTTTGAATTGCTGATGCGCGGCCAGACGCCAGGGAAACGAACGGCACGGATTCGCGTGGTGAAATCGAACGGCTTCTCGCTCGACGCCGCCAGCATCCTGGTGCGCAACATTTTCCGCGTGGTCGATCACTTGCCGGTGCTGTGGCTGGTCCCGTTGTTATCGGCCAAATCGCAGCGGCTGGGAGACATGGTGGCCGGCACGCTGGTTGTCCAGGAAGCTCACGAGTCGCTCTCTCCGATTCGCATGACGTTGTCGCAACGAACCACGGCGGAATCCAAATTCACCTTCCCAGCCGCCAAACTGAAACTCCTGCGACCTCAAGACCTGCACGCGGTCGAAACGCTGCTGGAACGGTGGCCCAAACTGACTGCGGAACTACGCCATCAACTGCTCAGTCAATTGCTTCCCGCGCTCATCAAACGTTTGGAAGTATCGAGCCCCGGCCCGGACGAAGAACTGGTCTTCCTGTCCGATCTGCTCGCCGCTCAGTTTCGTTGGGAAGGCCGCCGACTCGGCTGAAAACATTCGGGTGTCGCCTTACTCGGCGGCCACTGCCTCGCGGAACTGATAGAAGTCGATTGGAGCCAGTTTAATCGGAACCGGGTTCTTGACGTTTGGCAGCCGGAATGGAATACCGTAGCAACCGACTTTTCCCGAATTGAGTTCGGCCACGTAAATCACGCTCGCGGCTGGCTGAGCCTGTCCAGTCGCGCGAATCTGTGCCAACCCTGAGGCCATGGCGTATTGAGCTTTCGCACCCGGCGGCACGTTCAAGTCAGCCCCCACGTTGGCGATAAACGACTGTACGAAGCCACCACCGTTTTTGCCCAAGCAGGCTCCGGTCAATTGTCCAGTCAAGAAATCGAGCACGAAGACTGCTTCCAAATTCTCAGAGACGTAGACCGTACACATCCCAAACTTTTCGTTGCGATCGGAAGTCGCCGCCGTCAACTGTCGCTGCGGCCACATCGTCGCAATTCCAATCCCGACCAACACACCCAGCAATAACCAACTCCAACCGTTGGTCCGTCGAGTTGGCTGTGACGGCTCAAAACTTGGCTGACAAACGGCTGACGACATCGCATTGGAATTCGGTTCCACAGCATGATCTCCATTGAGTAAAGCGAGGGGTGAAAACCACCGCAGAGTTGGGCTCGGGAAGACGAGAGCAATCTACCGCCCCACCATACGCCCGACCAGCCCGGAACCAACCCGGCTCGCACCCCGCGAGCCGTACGGTTTGAGTGAAGCCCAATTGACCTGATCGGAAGAATCTGCGATCGTCTGGCCGCATCGTAACGCCACGCACACTCGCTCTCACACTTTCTTTCGTGGAGCGTTACGACGGTGAGTTCCAACCCGCAGGCCCATTCCGGGCCGAACCCCAAGCCATCCAGCTTTTCTTTGCAACTGGCAACATCGCCTTTGAATTCCGGCTGGGCCAAATTGGTCACAGCGCGAATTCACCGAGCGAACGAAGTTTCGTTGGCGTACCGCCTGCTTGAGCAGGGTCGTGTCGACACCGCACTGGCTGAGTTGCATCGGATTCGGCAAACAGCATTGAGGACCAGCGACTGGTTGCTCGCGGAATTTGTGAGCCAACATTTGGCGAATGCGTTTCGACAACTGGGTGATCCTGTCACTGCGGCGATCTGGCAACAACAGTCGATTGCGCATCGAGTTCGATCCAGCCCCGAATCGGCTCGTTCAACCGACAGCGATCTGGCGCGGTTGGCTTGCGAGTTGACAAGCCTTGGTGGCGATGCGTTTCGGCGAGAAGAATTTGATCTGGCGGAAACGTACTGGCGACGAGCACTGGCGATCGAAGAGTGGCGCGGCGACTGGGAAGGTCAAGCGCTCGACATCGGCAATCTGGGCCTGCTGGCAGCGGTTCGCGGTGATTTCAAGCAAGGTATTCGTCGATTGAAACGCTCGTTCCGGCTGCATTGCTTGATGTTCGACGAACTGCACGCCGGCATCGACCTGGTGAACTTGGCCGAACTGTTTCGATTGCGTGGAGAGTTTTCGATCTCGCTTCGCGCGTTGAACAATGCCACGCGCCGATTTGAGCGAGCTGAGGCACCTCCGCGCTGGACGGAATTGGCCGCCTCCCGACGGCGTGAAGTCGAGCGGATCGTGCAGTTGCAGACGCTTGATCCGCAACAGAATTAGGCGAACGGCACGAATTAATTGACCCTCGTCGCGTTAGCGACCGACGAACCAAAAACGTTAGCAGCTTGCATCGGGTTCGTGTAAGTCTGTCATTTGGGGTGGTTTGATCCAGAACCAAATCAGTCCGCCGAGTCCGGCGATGACGCAGGCAACAGTAATCGCTCCGGGCCAGCCGATCGTCTGAGCCATAAACGGCGTGAGCACCGGTGCGATGAACCCGCCAATGTTGCCGATGGTGTTCAGGAACGCTCCGGAGAAGCCGCGGGCCTTTCCGCCGATGTCAGTCGCCGTTGTCCAGAAGACTCCTTCGCACATGCCCAGCATCCCCATCGAGATCGCGAGGCAAATGGAAACGCTCAAGTAGTCATCCATCTGTACGCCAAGCCGCGCAAACAGCGCGCCCAGGATTAGGCCGGTCATGACGATGCAACGCCGCCCGCGATTTGTCCCGAGCAGCTTGCACATAATGCCGGTGGTTAGGCCACCGAAGGCCATGCCTGCTCCCATCGCCAGGAAGATGTAGAACGAGGCTCGCCGAGAGTCAGCATCCGACACATGCAGCTCCGTCTTGAAGTAGTAGTCCAGCCAATAAAAAAAGAGGTATTGGAGATAGCTGTAGGCGGCATAACTGAGCGCCAGCAGCCAGAGACCGCGGTCTCTCAGCAACAACCACTCCGCGCGGGAATCGGTCTCGGCCGTCACCGCCGAGGCTGACGGTTGCGGTGCCGGCAATGATGGCGACGCTACGGTCTTCCACAGCACACCGAACGCGATCAACGCGACACCGCTCACGACGAACGCCCACGGCCAGCCGAATGTGTCCATTAGCCAGCCGAAGATTGGGTAACTGAACGCGATGCCGATCAAGGCTCCGGCCGTGCGCATGCCGTTCGCGGTGGCTCGATGCCGATGGGGCATCAAATCGGACGCGACATGTGCGGCTCCCGGATGCAGCGGCGCGCTGCAGGCACCAGTGAGTCCACGCAGCACCAGCAGCCCGATCAAAAGACTCGCCGGAGTGCCGCTGAGCCAGGTCAATGTCCCCGTCAGCGCTACGACCATCCCCATCGTCAGGCCGAGCCACATCAGAACTCTCGCCGATCCAAAGCGATCGACCAGCCAGCCACCCGGCAACATTCCGGTCGTGTAAACGATCCCGAATGACGTGTAGACCCAGCCCATCTCGACTTCCGAGATGCCCAGCTTTTTGATGAAGACTTCGCTCCCAGCGACCGCCAACCCTTCACGGTTGAAGTGCGCCAGCGCCGTGTAGCCCATGAGCAAGACGACAATCCGCCAACGATCGAACGAAGACGGCGAACTCGCAGCGGAGGTGTTGATCATGGTGTCGATGTCACTTTCATCCAATTTGGAATTTCGCGGCCAGATGTTCGGGAAACCGATAACCGATTCCTGGAGCAACCGGAAACTCGATCGCTCCGTTCTTCACCGGGAAGCCAGCCTCTTGCAGTTCCCGTCGCAGCGGCGAATCAAAGACTTCGCCCGGAGCGAATTCAATGAACGGCGTGACGGGCGAGTACGCCGCCAAATGGACCGACGCCGCACCGAGAATCTGCGTGGACCAATTGCCGGGACAGACCAACGCTCCGCGCGGCACGGCCAGATCGACGATCCGCTTCGCTTCGGTCAGTCCGCCGCAAGTCGTCATGTAGGGCTGCATGACCGAAACCTTGCCGCGATCCATCATGTCGAGAAACTCCCAGCGTGTGACGCCGTGCTCGCCCATCGCCAGCGGGATCGACGTCAGCTCGGCGAGTCGGGCATACGGCTCCGGCGAGTCCACGGGAAATGGCGTCTCGAAGAAGAAGATGTCGAGTTCTTCCAGCTCGCGACAGATGCGAGCGACCGTCGGCACGTCATTGAAGAGATAGCCGACATCAACCATCAGCGTCGGTTCGGGGCCAAGCACTTTTCGCGCGCGCCGAGCCATCTCGACCACAGCGCACGGCGACGACATCATCGGTTCGACTTTGAAGGCGCGATAACCAAGTTCCAGCAACTGCTCGGCACGTTCCATCTGCTGAGCGATCATGGCCTCGCCACCCCAGACGTCCGAAACCAGCGTGCAATACGGCACGACGCTCGTCTTTCGAGTCTCGCTGTGCGTTTGAAACGGCCCGCGCTGCACGCCGCCCAGAAGTTGCCAAACTGGCTGACCGAGCGTCTGTCCGTAAATGTCCCAGATCGCGACATCCAACGCGCCGAGAATGATGATCTCCCAACCGCGCCGATTCGTATGCATCAACGAATCCCAAACATGCTGCCACAGCCGCTCCGGATGCGTGATCTCTTGCCCAATCAGCAGCCGACCGAAATGCGTCTCCGGCCCGCCGACCGTCGCCAATACAACCCCCGGCGGCACTCGAAAGACTTCCGAGAAGCCGGTCAGCCCGTCAGCCGTTTTAACTCGCAAACACGCCAGCGGCTCAATGCCCCCTTTGTCCGGGTCGATCTCCGGGCCATCGCCAATGACGAACGTTTCTAGCCGCGTGATCTTAGACATGAGAGTCCCATCGAGGATGTGTCTGTCCCGAATTACTGACCCGAAGCGTCAGCGAGGGCGAGCGCTTCACGAAACGTGGTGTTCATTGTTTTGGTGAGCATCCGGCATCGAATAACTGACCGCCGCCACACGCACAAGACACTTGTTGCCCGAATTGGTCGCGGGAGTTGCTTCGGCTTCACGAGCAAGCGCGATCGCCGCAGTGACGTCAACGCCGAGCAATTGCCGACGACTGACCGTGGTCCTCGAGTTCTGGTCCATTTGATTGGCTCCGTGTGGGTCGGATGATTTTGGATCGGCAAACAGTGTCTCACAAACGCAGCATCTGCTACAAACGATTTTGACCGCACAGGGAGGTGGGAGGCTGTCAATGAGTTTGCGCTTTACTCAATTGCTGTTGGTTCTGTTGGCCGGCGCGTGGCCGATTTGCCTGAGCGCAGCGGAACCGCTGATCGTTTCGCCCGAGGAACACAACTGTCCGGCTATAAGTCGAATAGAGTCAACTGAGTTTGACAATCACTTTCCAAATCCTGTTCTTTTCTGATCAAAAGAGCCTCAGAAAGCGGAGTTTTCTCGAACAAAGACAGACTGCAGGATTTGCAGAATGTCGCTGAGCGGCCGATCGACGCGCAGTTCGCGTTTGACGATCGCGACCAGAACTTAGACGCTGATCGCGATCCAAACTTGCGTCTTCACGGCGTCCGGGCTGTTGCCGTAAAAGGTTTTGATCCGCAGATTTTGTTTGATCCATTTGAAGAACAATTCCACCTGCCAACGGGATTTGTACAACTGCGCGATGGACAGCGCGGGGAGCGTGAAGTTGTTCGTCAAGAACACAAACCCGCGCTTCTGTTCGGTGTCGTAAAAGGTGACGCGGCGCAGTGGATCGGGGTACGACTCGGCCGACTTCGCACCCGCCAGCACAATCCGTCTGGTTGCTGCGCAAACCGGTCGTCTTGTCCACGCGACGTCGCGAACGACAGGTGCAGTCGAGATTGCGTTTAGCTCGCGTCACGAAGAACGCCGCACGAGTCGTCGGCGTGTAGAGCCGCGCGAAGTCGATGTCACCGCGGTCCATGGTGTAGAACGCCCCCGGCTCGACAGGCAGATGATCGAGCACCGTAACGTCGTGCGTCTTTCCGTGAGTAATCCGCACAAAACAGGGGAGATTGCCCCGCAGGTCCAACAGCGTGTGCAGCTTCACGGCTCCCTTGCGACGACGGAGCCGCGCCCAAGGAAACAGACTCAAGCACAGATCGATGGTGGTCGAGTCCAAAGCGTAAACCGTCTGCTCCAACGCCACGGCCAGCGTGTCGTGAGCGTACAACTCGCGAGCGCGTGCGATCAGCACCTGGGCGAAGTCGGCATCGATCTGCCAGTCGTGTTCGCGGTTGGCATCGGCCAATCTGCTCCGCGAAATGCAACCGCGAAATGCAACCGCGAAAGCCCGCGTTATACACGCTTGGTCGGGACTGCTCGCAGACAGGTCTCGATGTCCCGCAAGCTCTCGCGAAACGTGAGCTGAGCAAATGCCAAACACAAAAACTGATCGCGGCACAAGAAGCCTCGCGACCGCCGATCTCCTCCATACCGCCGCACACACGAATTGAATTCGTGCCTCGGCAGTAACTCCATGAGCTGCGCGAACACCAACGTCGCAGCGTGCATCTTGCAACCTCCAACGCCCAGCGGGATCGCCGGTCGTCGGAAGATTTTCGCGTTTCGAGTTCAAATCGTGCGCGCTCGTCATTCAACGTAATCCATTCACAAACAACATTTTCAAACGTCCGGCCGAGTCGTTAGCCGGACAGTTCTGATGTCGATTGAGTGCGGGAATCGCTTCATGTTCCGCTTGAGGCGTTATGCTGTCCGCAAGAAACTCGGCCAGGAGACGAATCCTGGTTGGTCACAGTTTTTTGGTAACTAGGAGCCAACATCATGCAGCACAAATTGATTCAGTCGGTCATCTGGTTTTGCCTGTTGGCGATCAGTGCGCCAGGCGTGGCGTGGGCGTCGCGCGGGATTGCGGATGGCGGGGAATTCTTTGGTGACGCGGAACAGTCGGCAGGGACGAAGATCGAGGAATTGTTTGCGAAACATCACAAGGACATTCGGATCGAAACGTTTGCGGCCATGCCGGAGGCTCAGCAAGCGAAGTTGAAGCAACTCGGGAGCGAACCGTTTTTCAAAGGTTGGTTGGTCGAGCGGGCGAAGGCCGAACACGTCGATGGGTTGTTCATTTTGATTTGCCGTCAGCCGGCGATGATCAAAGTCGGGATCAACGAATCGACTCGGAAGACGAAGTTCAATGACGGGGATCGCGAGGCACTTTGGAAATTGATCAAGCGCCGGTTCGACAAGCAGGAGTTCGATGCTGGATTGCTCGACGGGCTGAAATACATTTCCGATCGGTTTGAGGCTCATGGTGGCGTGGCGGTGGCGCCCTCGTTGCAAGCGGAGGCATCGGAAATTGGTCACGCAAGATCGCCGTCGCACGAACTTCAACCGCCCATGCGTGGTCCGGGGCCGCGGCCGTTGCCAGCACCGGTTCAAAACGGGGGGCAACCTGGAGCCGGAATGATGTCGTTGATCGTGTTTGGGATCATCGTGTTCGTGGCGTTTCTGGTGATTCGGGGTTTGTTCCGCGCTCTGAGCGGCGGGGCCGGAGGCTTCGGCGGAAGCGGGACGACGATGAGTGGCGGAGGTGGTTGGGGAACGGGGATTTTCTCCGGCATCTTGGGAGCGTTCGCAGGGAACGCGTTGTACGACACATTTTTTCGCGGCCACTCGTCATCGAGTTGGGGAAATTCGGCGTCGGCATCGGAAACTCACAATGCCTTGGATGGCGGCGGCTCATCGAGTGAGAGCAATACGTCAGACGGATGGTCGGTGAACGACGGCGGTTCATTCGGCGATGCGTCGGGTGGCTCCAGTGATTTTGGTGGCGGCGGCGACTTCGGTGGCGGCAGTGACTTTTGAACGTCAAATGGCCGAAGGCAACTGGCTGAGAATCTCGTCGTCGGTCGGGAAGCGGCCACTTTGCTGTTTGGAGTAAATCCGCCGACCGTCGATAGCAACATCAAAAATGCCGCCTCGGCCGGGAATCATCTCCGCCGTGAGTCCCATTCGTTTTTGAATTGCTGCCGCCAAACTGGTGGCTTGCGGGGTGTAATTTCACTGCACGCAGTAGGTAATCGTGATGTGCATGAGAGGCTCCTGGTGGAATGCGTTACGCCGTGTTTCATAACGATCGGCGTCGCGACAAATCCAGCGTTGCCTCAGGCCGTAGCGGAAGTCGTGAGACTTCGGTCGATGGTCGATCGATCACCGAACTCTCACGAGTTCGGCTACAAAATAGAGATTTCCGAAGTGCTTGGCACCGTGCGGCGGATACTATACGAACCTCAATCCGTCCAGTTTTCTTGGTGACTTCTCATGAGTGTCATGACGCAGCCGCGCGCTGATTCCTCCGATTCCGGCAATGATTTTCCGCCGTTTGTCGCGCCGGCCAGCGATTCGCACGCGGTGAGCCATGCGGCCACGGCTGCGGTGGCGAAATCGCACGAGTTTGTGCAGCAGTTGGGGGTTTGGCGGTTGGAGCGTGAAGTTGGTCGCGGCGGCATGGGGATTGTGTATGCGGCGTTCGACACGGTGCTCGGCCGGCGAGTGGCTTTGAAGTTGCTGCCGTCGATCGCAGCGATGGAGCTGAAAAAACTGGCGCGGTTTGAACACGAGGCCCAGGTCGTCGCGCGGCTCAGTCATCCGAATATCGTGCCGCTATACTCGGTGGGCTGCGAGCAGAATTTACATTTCTTGGTGATGCGACTGATCGACGGTGTCAGCTTGGATCGGGTGGCGGCCAGCAGCACGGCGCACTTGTCGAGCGGGTCGCCGGATGGGACGAGGATCTTCGCGACGCAAGCGGAAGATGAGTCGTCGGAGGGTCAGGGGACGAATGGGACTGATCGCCTTCAATTGCTCCATAACTCGCATGAGTCCTATACGTCCCATCAAGCGTTCAATCTGGCATCGACAAACAACAATGATCAATGGCTGCGCAGTCGTTTGTTTGGCGAAACGCACGTCGCGTGTCGATACATCGCGACGCTCGGCTGGCAGGCGGCGGAGGCGTTGAGTTACGCGCACTCGATGGGAGTCATTCATCGGGATGTGAAGCCGTCGAATCTGGTGGTCGATCATGACGACAACTTGTGGATCACCGATTTTGGGCTGGCTCAGATTCAGGGCGAGCAGGGGCTAACGATGACGGGCGATTTGCTCGGCACGTTGCGATACATGAGCCCGGAGCAAGGGATGGCTCAGCGGATTCCGGTGGATCATCGGACGGATGTGTATTCTTTGGGAGCGACGTTGTATGAACTGTTCGCCAAGCGGCCGGCATTTGAGGCGGAAGATCGGAAGGAGCTGCTGCGGCAAGTGCTGTTCGACGATCCGGTGCCACTGCGGAAGAATGATCCGCATATTCCGTGGCCGTTGCAGGTGATCGTCGAAAAGGCGATGCAGAAAGATCAGCGGCAGCGATACGCGACGGCTCGCGCGTTGGCGGATGATTTGCGTCGGTGGCTGGATGGCGAACCGATTTTGGCTCGGCCGCCGACGGTGATTGAGCGAGCGTCGCATTGGGCAAGCCGTCGAAAAGGAGCGGTCGCGACGGGACTCGTGTCGTTGTTTGTGTTGCTGGCCGTGTGGGCAATTTTGGGGCAGCGACATGCCGGCGAATTGAAAGACGAATTGACGAAGACGGAAGCCGCGAGAACCGATGCAGTGCGCGGTCAGTTTGATGCACTGTTGCTGCAAGCTCAGATGGGACGCGCGACCGACCGGCAGGGAAGGCGGATGCAGAGCTTGGAAGCGGTGACTCGCGCGGCCGACTTGGCTCGCAAGTTGTCGACCAGCGAGGCCGATCGAGTTCGATTGCGCAGTGAGACGATCGCGGCGCTCGGCGTGCCGTTTGATGTCGAGCCGCTGGGTACGATCGAGCTCGACTTTCCGAATCGTCTGTGCATGTTCGACTCGGCGTTTCAGCAGATCGCGCGGGTGACGAACAACGATGGAACCCTGACGGTGTCAAAGCTGGATGACGCGTTGACTTCCGTCACTAACCCGAAGCGTGAGCGAGGGCGAGCGCTTCACGAATCTCCGAACAGTCGACCACCAAGTGCCGAGCCTTCTGGAACGTCCGCCCTCGCTCACGCTTCGAGTAACTTAACTGGCATCGGGATTCGACTCCCAGGTTTCGGCATCGTTCCGTCGTTCTGGCAATTCAGTTTGGATGGCTCGCGGTTGATCGCCGAATACGGGCCGACCGGCGGGACGATCGTCGTCTGGAATCTGGAAACCGCCAAACGAGTTTACGAAGTTCAATTGCCCGCTGGCCTGAGTTGGGCCTCGACGGTCACTGTCGGAGATCGGATGTTGGCCGTCGTGGACGTGGCGGGCGAGCTGCGACTGTTTGACTTGATCGAGCTGCGCGAAACGAGTCGTTCCACGTTCGACAATCCGCCCACGGCGATCGCGTTCGTCAACGACTTGATCGGTAGCCGAAGTCGTGAGACTCCAGTTCGTAGCCACTCTCGCCAGAGAGTGGGGTCCGATCGTGACGACAGCCTACGCTCTGGTGAACGCGGCTACGATGAACGTGGTTACGAAGCGAAGTCCGATCAATATCTGGTGGTCGGTCGGACTGCACCGGATCGCGTGGAGGTACTGGATGCAGGAACGCTTGAGAACAAACAGACGCTGACGGCACCCGGCGCGCTAACAATGTTGCTGCGAAGTTGGTCGGGAGGACTGGTCGGCACCTGTCGCATGGCGTCGGGCTACGCGTTTTGGGATCTCGTCAACTCGCAGCCGTTTGGCAATGTCGAGCGGCCAGCCTACATGCTGGATGTCTCGCCACAGGGAGACTTGATTGCTTTTGCCGACGACGCCGAAGACACCGAGTTGCGGGACACTCGCACGGGCCAGCGCGGGTTGCGATTGAGCGGGCGGCTGATCGGATTTGATGTGACCGGCGAATTATTGGCATTGCAGACGACTTACCGAGTCAGCTTGTATCGCGTACATCGCAGCGAGCAGGTGCGGCGCTTGCGACCACCGGGTCAGACCGCAGCCGGCGGCATCTACAATGTCTCGTTCAGTGGCGACAACCGGTTGATGGCGGTCAGCAGTCCCGTCGGCGCGCGGTTGTACGATGTCGCCTCGGGACGATTGAAGGACACGGTCTCGAATCTTGTCGCGACTAACGTGGCGTTCGTCGGATCGGTCGGTTCGACCGCTCCGACCCAAGACGATTTGCTGGTCAGTGGGGTCGGCGTGCCGTTGCAACGCTGGCGAAAGGTTGGCGACCGGTGGGAGCAGTTTGAACGTCAATATGCGGTCGCTGATCCGGTTCGCCCGAGTTCGCTCAACGGCAACGGGTTTCTGTCGGTCAGCCACGATGGTCAAACGGTTGCGCGCTGTCAGTACTCCGACGAAGCAATCGTGTGGCGCGAGTCGAGTCAATTCGCGAGGCTCGGCCCGCATCCGGGAATGAATCGAATTGCGATCAGTCCTGACGGCAAGACGTGCGTCACGGGAACTCACAACGGGGCCGATCTGTTCCTGTGGGACACCGCGACCGGCGAACGGCTGCGAAACGTGTGGCCCGATGTGTCTTCGGCATCGGCGGTCTTCAGCCCGGACGGCCGCTGGCTGCTGGCCAGCGCCGGACGCGAGTTCCGACTCTTTGCAACCACCGACTGGAAAACCGTCTGGCAACACGCGCGCGAAGACGGCTCCGACGCGCCGGCCCCGATCGCCTTCAGTCCCGACAGTCGGCAGCTCGCGATCGCTCACAATCAATCAACCTTGCGGCTGTACTCGACGAGCGACTTCCGGCTGTTCGCCGAGTTCGCTCTTTCCGAACCGTGCTACTCCGGCACGGCGACGTTCAGCCCCGACGGTCGCTGGCTGGCCCGCAACACCGCGAACGCAGTCTTCGTTTGGGACTTGCAGGCCGTGAGCGAGGAGTTGCGGCTGCGCGGGGTCGAATGACCTTGGAGGGCTCCGTCGATCCGCAGCACTCCAGGTTTTTTGCATTTTTCGCGTCACCGATGCGAAGTGCTGCGTTTGTGAGTCTTGGTGGGCCACCGTCAAGCGGCTTTTGGCCGCGGGCTATCCGACTCATATTCACGAGGCATTTCGATCATGTTGTTGTCATCAAATTGGTTGTCGGCGTTGAAGTTATCGTTTCGAGGCCAAGCTGGCTCGCGAGCCAAACGCGGTGGGCGTCGCGGTCACAAGGCCCAGGTTGGTCAACGAGTTGCGGCCGAACGGTTGGAGCCGCGGTGTCTGCTGTCGGGCTACAGCTTCGTGAAGATTGCGGACTCGGCGGCCTATCCGAATTTGGGGAATTCGCCGGCACTCAGCGAGAACGGGCAAGTCGCGTTTAAGGGTTCGACCAGCACTGACAACTTCGTGTTGAAGGGATCGGGAGCTGCGCTGACGGAGATTGCTTCGAGCACGGGTTCTTTGTTCCAGTTCGGGAGCCCGTCGATCAACGCGAACGGGACGGTCGTGTTCTGGGCGTTGGCGGATGATCCGGGGATTCAGGTCATCGCGACCGGAGACGGCAGTGCCGCGCCGACGACGTTGGTGACTGGCTCGTCAGCGGCGGTCACCGGCGAGTTCGAGGTGCTCGACCGGCTACCGGATATCAATGACAGCGGCGATGTCTCGTTCATGGGGGACAAGCCGGAAGGGACCGGTGTGTTTCATCGGGCGGTCGGCGGCACGATCACGATGTTGGCTCAGGAGAGCGACGGCTATTCGCCGTTCGCAGTCGGCGAGACGTTCACGAGTCTCAACAACGCCGACGGAGTTTCGTTCAACGCCAATCTGGCGAACGGCGACAAGGTGATCGTCGAGCACTCCGGGCCGGGAGGAACTCGGACGAACCTGCGCGATTCGAGCGGACCGCTCAATGCCTTCTCGCGGACGGCGATCAGCCAGGACGGCGACGTGCTGTCGAGTGTGATTCTCGACACCGGAGCGCAGAAGCTGATTCGTTACTCGAACGCGGGTGCGGTCGAGGACGTGCAAGTCGTCGCGGCGACGACTGACTTCCTGCAGTTTGAGTTTCCGAACCTGACCGACAACAGCGGCGGCATGGTGTTCCGAGGCGTGCTCGATTCCGGCGCGATCGGCATCTACACGGGAACGGCCGCTGGCTCCGATCCGGTGGCGAACAAAGTCATCGAAAACGGAGCAACGCTCGGCGGCAAAGAGATCAGTTCGATCTCGATGTCATCGAATGCCGCCAACAGCCACGGGCAGATTGCGTTCTTCGTGACGTTCACCGACAGCAGTTTCGCGATCTACCGAGCCGATCCGGTGTTGACGCTGGACTGGGGCGATCTCCCCGAAACGGCCACCGCACTGTTGCCGGGAGGCTACAAGACGACCGCCAGCAGTGGTGGGCCAAGCCATGTCATCAACCCCAACTTGACCATCGGCCATACCGAGGTGGGGGAACCGGCCGACGCCCCAGAAATCGACGCGGAATTCGACGGCAACCCGACCGCCAACGCCGACGGTGACGACACGACTGGCATCAACGATGAAGGGACTTTTATCCGCAGTGTGCCCCGTCAGTTGGCCGATCCCGCCAATCCGGCAACGCGACTGAACGTGGAGCTGGACCTGATCACGGCCGCGACGAACCTGACGGGCGGGGCCGCGACGCTGTACACCTTCATGGACTTCACCCGCGACGGCGACTTCGACGATCCGGGCGAAACGCAGACGCAGGACATCCCGAACGGAACGGTCGACGCTCTGTTCACCAACACGTTCACGATTAACACGTTCACGATTTCCGATCTGCCAACGAGTGCTTCGTATTCCATTGCCGTTCGTTACCGCTTGAGTACTCAGGCCAATCTCGGTCCCAATGGGCCGGCTCCCGATGGCGAAGTCGAAGATGGCATCGTTCGGTTCGATGTCCTCTTTCGTCGGGACTGGGGTGATCTGCCGGAAATGGGAACTGACACGTTACCGGCTGGGTACAAGACGACTTTCGCGAGCGGTGGACCAAGCCATTTGATCAACCCCGCCCTGACGATTGGCGACAGCCTTGCGGGCTTGGAAGTCGATGTCGAAGCGGACGGTCACCCAAATGCCGACGCCGACGGTGATAACACGGACGGCCTCTTCAACGATGAAGCGAATCTTGTCAGCCGTGTACTCCGCGAAGTGGCTGATGTCGGCAATCCGGCAACGGGACTGAAAGTGGAACTGCTCGTCAGCACGGCCGCGACGAACCTGACAGGCGGCGCCGCGACGCTGTATGCCTTCATGGACTTCACTCGCGACGGTGACTTCGACGATCCGGGCGAAACGCAGACTCAGGTCGTCCCAAGCGGTACGGTCGAGGCTCGGTTCCACAACACGTTCACGATTTCCGGTCTGCCAGTCGCGAGTGATTCGTATTCCATTGCGGTTCGTTACCGCTTGAGTACGCAAACCGATCTCGGTCCCAACGGAACGGCTCCCGATGGCGAAGTCGAGGATGACATTGTTCGGTTCGATGTCTTCGCCGGCGCCCCCAAGCTGAAGACGGAAACGACATTGAATGTCCCGAAGACTGCGGACGAAGGGACTACCGTCACGTTGACCGCCACAGTGACTCCCACGACGCCGAGCAACGACGTTCCGACGGGGAGCGTGGAGTTTGTCTCTGTGACAGAGACCGCGTGCATCGTGGTCGGCGCGGACGCTGGATCTGATCCAACGGTGCAGGTGCTCGAAGAAACGGGCAAGGTTTCCGGTTCGTTCAATGCGTACCCGACGACGTTTCGCGGCGGCGTTCGCGTCGCGATGGGTGACGTCACGGGGGACGGCATGGCCGAGATCATCACGGCTCCCGGACCGGGTGGTGACAACACCATCAAAATCTTTGTGATGAGCAGCAGCGGCTCACAAGTTTCGTTCATGGATCTGTTTCACATTACGGTGTCTGATCCGCTGATCGGCACGCGCGGCTTGCAGATTGCGACCGGCGACCTGAACGGCGACGGCTTTTCGGACATCATCGTCTCCGGCGGGCCGAAGGTCTTCGCGTATAGCGGAAAGGATTTTTCGTTGCTGCACGAACTGACTCCGTTCGGCACGAGCGCATCCGAGATTCGCGTCGCTGTCGGCGATCTGATCGGCGACGGAACTCAGCACATCGTCGCGGCGACTGGTCCGAATGCGGCTCCGTCGATCAAGGTCTTCGATTCATCGAACGGCAGTTTGCTGCGGACGATTGCTCCGTTCGAGTCGACATTCCGAGGGGGCGTAAACCTCGCGGTGGGTGACATCAACGGTGACGGCATCGCAGAAATCATCGCGGCGAAAGGGGCTGGCAGCACGCCACAGGTCAAGGTGTTTGACGCCAAAGGAGTCTTCCATTCCAGTTTCATGGCGTTCGATGTCTCCTCGCCGGCGGGAGTTCGCGTCGCCGCCGCCGACCTTGATGGCGACGGCGTGCAAGAGTTGATCGTTGATCCGGCGGCTGTCATCGGAACGAGTCAACTGAAAGTGTTTCGAACCAACGGCGACAAGTTTGCACTGGAACCGGCGTTTGTCGTCAACGCTGCTGCTACGGGATTCCTCGCGGCGTCGCGAACCAATGTCGTCGTGGTGCTGGGGACCGCAGCGCTGGACGACGATGGCATCGCGGCATTGCAGGTGAACGATCTCCGTTCCGGCGTCAACAGCCTTGCGGCCAGGTATCTGGGATCGCCAGCGCACCAGTTCAGCGTTTCGCTAGTCGAGCTCATTGAGCTTCGAACGCTGATGGATTTTGGCGACGCGCCGAATTTGTACACTGGAGGTTACCGCTACTACGGCGACAACCCGTTGTTGATCGCACTTTATAACGACTTCCTGGAACCCCCAAACGCTCTCACGTCCCGCAGCATCGACTTTGGCTACCGGACGTTGTTGTTGAACGACGGAGCGCGGCATCGCATCACCAGCACGGGGCCGATACTGGGCACTAGCCGCGATGGCGAAATCGACGGACAGCAAAGTCG
This sequence comes from Planctomyces sp., assembly GCA_031375695.1. Classification (GTDB taxonomy): domain Bacteria; phylum Planctomycetota; class Planctomycetia; order Planctomycetales; family Planctomycetaceae; genus SXKJ01. Next base: position 28,826 of record JANMIF010000359.1, on the reverse strand, counting down.
CGGTGCCGATGGGGACGATCTTTCGCCCGCCGGCACTGATGACGAAGACGGCGTGACGTTCCTGTCCCCAGTGCTATTCCGCAGGGACGCGTTTGATCTGGCTTCGAGCGTCACCATTCACGCGTCGGCTGCGGGCTTTCTGGATGCGTTCATCGATTTCGGTTGCGACGGAGCGTTCGACAACGAGGACCAACTGACGGGAGCGAGCATTCCCGTCGTGGCAGGAGACAATTTGATCTCGTTCACCGTGCCGGGAGGTGAGTACACCGTCACTGTGCATGGAAGAATGGGTGACCCCTCCGCACCTCCTGAAAGTACGCACTTCGCACCGCTGTCGAGAGCGGGCGAAACATTCGCCCGGTTTCGCATCAGTTCGGCCGGTGGTTTGTCCGCAGATGGCGAAGCGGCAGACGGTGAGGTTGAAGACTATCCAATTACCATTCGCGACTTCAAAGACAGCGGCGGCCGCAGTTCTCCGGCGATGCAGATTCCGTTGCCCAGTCAATCTAGCAGCGGCGGTTCGGGATTCGCGTCTTTCGACATCTTCGTCGATGGCGGGCTGTTGACTCTGGCGGGTCAGAGTTCCGGTGGCGACCGCTCGCCGCTGTTCCAAATGCCGTTCGACGGCCGGCAGCGGCTGGAGATCATGGGGACTGCGGGCGACGACACGCTGCGGCTGGATCTATCGAACAGCAACGCGACGATCCCCAACTTCATCGCCTTCGATGGCGGCGGCGAAGCGACCGCAGCGGGCGACAGCCTCGAAATCATTGGCGGCCCGCGGAAGTTCGATCGCATCGATTTTTCATACACGAACTTCAAGGATGGGCTTATCGAGTTGGACGGCACGCAAATCCAGTTTGCTGATCTGGAGCCAATTGTTCTCAACACGGTTGTTGACCATCTGGCGATTTACTGTGGAAACACAACAGGCAACGATGATCGGCTGACGGATTTCAACGCCCAACTTGATGAGCTGCCAATCAGACCGCCGTTTGGTCCGCACATACCTTACGGCGTAATTCAGTTCTCAGGCACCGCGAGGAGCCTCGAAAACCTAGTTCCCGGCTCGTATCCGTTTGAGAAAATTTTGGCCGTCGTGCCACGGAAATCACTGACAGTCAACTTGTCGAACGGAACCGATTCGCTCGTGATCGCGCCGTCGTTTCCGATTGTTCCCAACTCGGTGGTCGTTTCAATTCGCGGCCTAGGCGGCAACGACACAATCATGGGCAACACATTTGTCCCGTTAGTCATCGACGGCGGACTCGGTGACGATTCGATTACTGGCGGTTACGGAAACGACATCGTCATCGGTGGAGACGGACGGGACCAAATCGATTCAAGAAGCGGGAACGATGCCATATTTGCTGGTTCGGGTAACGACAATGTCCGCAGCGGCGACGGCAACGATTCGATTGATGGAGAAAGTGGAAACGACTTTCTGCTCGGTCAGAGCGGCGACGACGTGATCCATACCGGAGCCGGAACCGACATGGCAGCAGGAGGAGGTGGCAATGACGTCGTGACCGGTGACTTTGACCCGCAATTTAGGAATTTCGGCGACTCTCTCTTCGGCAACGATGGCAACGATACTCTCGAAGGTACGGAATTCGATGACGAACTTTCGGGCGGCGATGGGAATGATGCGATCGATGGTCACTTTGGTAACGACCTTATGCGAGGCGACGCGGGCGACGATTCGCTCAACGGCGGAGTCGGGAACGATCAACTTATTGGCGACGAAGGAAACGATGTCCTCAATGGGCAGGCGGGAGACGATCTGCTTGATGGCGGGACCGGAAACGATTCGCTTGATGGCGGCGACGGCGGCGATCAGCTCGATGGCCGTGATGGCGATGATTCGCTGACGGGCGGAGCGGGTGTGGACATCATCAATGGCGATGCCGGAGCTGACACGATCAACGGTGGAGCCGGTGCCGACTTGCTGCGGGGCGGGATCGGCAACGATGTGCTCAACGATGAAGACGGAGCGACGGGCGAAAGCGACACGCTCTTCGGTGATGTCGGCAACGACATCCTGCATTCGAGCGGCGGTGCGGACGTGCTCGTCGGCGGAACTGGCGACGATCAACTCGACGGGGGCATCGGAGCCGACACGATTTCCGGCGAGGACGGCAACGATACGATCTTCGGCGGCGATGGCGACGACAGCCTCAATGGCGGTAGCGGCACCGATCAAATCACCGGCGGGACCGGCAATGACTCGGCGTTTGGCGGCGATGGCGATGATCGCATCTTCGGAGATGCCGGCCTCGATTCGCTCGAAGGCGGCGAAGGCCGCGACGTGATCGACGGCGGAGTTGGGAACGACCAGCTCATCGGCGGCGAAGACAACGACACGATCTCCGGCGGCCAAGGAAACGATTTGCTCGTCGGTGATGAGGACAACGATTCGCTCAATGGCGGCGACGGCGACGACACCGTGCTCGGCGGTGACGGCGATGACGTCGTGCTCGGCGGCAATGGCAATGATTCGGTCGGCGGCGAAGATGGCGACGACCGAGTCCTGGGACAAGGGGGCAACGACACCGTCAGTGGCGGTGAGGGAGTGGACACGATTGATGGCGGCACCGGTTTGGACGCAATTTCCGAGTTCACGTCTCGGGCCACTCTGGCAAATACCCGACTCACGCGACTGAACGGCGACGACGACGATGAGATTGAGACGCTGCGAGGCATCGAACGAGCACAACTCAGCGCCGCGTTTTCACTGGTCGGCGCGTCGTTGAATGCGTCCGCGTTCCGTGGCTCGGTGACTCTGTTTGGCAGTGGCTTCAATGACACGTTGACGGGCGGTGCGGCCGCCGATTCGATCGACAGCGGTTTCGGCAACGACAACATCGTGGGAGGCGCTGGCAATGACACTCTCAACGGCGGTGACGATGCCGACATGATCAAGGCTGGAGACGGCAACGATTCGATCAATGGCGGCGACGGCAAAGATACGCTGTGCGGCGAACGAGGACGTGACACCATCAGCGGCGGCGTTGGCAATGATTCGATCGAAGGAGATATCGCGACCGATAGCGTCGCCGGGACTTTTGGAAACGATTCGTTGCTGGGCGATGCCGGCAACGACACGATTCGCGGCGGCTTCGGTGACGACGTGCTGAAAGGGGGAGCCGACAACGATTCGCTGTTCGGCAATCGCGGCAACGACCTGCTCAACGGAGGCAGTGGTAACGATGTCCTCGAAGGGGACAACGCCACCGACACGCTACTGGCAACGGCCGGAAACGATTCTCTGACCGGCCAAGTTGGCGATGACACCTTACGTGGATTCGCCGGAAACGATGTGCTCGTAGGAGGCACTGGCAAGGACAAACTCGAAGGGGGAGACGGCAACGACACGCTCCTCGGCGGAGCCGACAACGACACCATCGACGGCGGTCTCGGCACCGATATCGCTGCCGGCGGTTCCGGCGCGAACACCTTCGTTCCCCTGACCGTCGAAACCATCAACGAAGCCTTCACCTTCCTCGGTGGCTTACCTGCCTGGATCGACGAGATTTAAGCGAACGAATCTTGGCGAGCGGGGCGCCGTCTTGATAACAGCTCGCGCCGATCACCCTTTCGGCAACAGATCGCCGCAGTATGTCAGCAGGCGCAGTTCGATCAATTCCCGCTCCAATTCGGCGCGAGTCGGGACGGCGAGCGTCTCTGCGACCTCGCGCAGCAGCAGTTCGCCGAAGTGATCGCGAGCACGTTGCAGCGTCTTGCGAAACGCCGGTTCGGAAATCGGCGTGACCTCCGTTCGAACTGCATTGAACGACTCCGCCAACACGGCGGATGAGTCATCAGAGCGATCAGCCTTCAACTTGAGCGCCGTGAAATATGGCTCGCCGGTTGTCGTCTGATGTTGCTCCAGCGAAATCCAAGTTCGAGCCAGCAATTCGTTGCGCCAGCTTTCGTCAAACTCGGGATCGGCCAAATCGCTGTCGTCATCGACCGGATCATGCAGGCCGGGAACGAATGCAGCTCCGGCCGCGCGAACCTTCTGCCGGCGACGGTGATCGCGCAGCAGGTTGGCCAACGCGACTCGCAGAAAATCTCGGAACCGGCCGCGATCGGGAGCCACATTCCAAAAGTCGCCGCGCACAAATCGCAACGCAAAATCCTGAGTCAGATCGGTTGCAATGTCAGGATCGCGTAACGCCGTCTGAAAATACCGCAGCACGGCTCCTTGATACCGCAGAAAAAAATCCCGCAGCGCGTCCGGTTGAGCCTGCGAACCCGCATTCGCGAGCAACACCATCGACCAGACCGTGGAAATCTGGCCCAGCGGACTGGGAGTGGCGGCAGCGGTTTGAACAAGCACAGCGGACTCTCGACTCTCGAATTGGCCACGACGAACGTCGGAGACACACTAACCTGAAGTACCAGCGAGGGCGAGTAGAAAGTCGTTCAAATCGACGGCTGACTAAATGACCGTGGGGAATCGTGTCGCTGATTTATCGCTTCGGGTCACTGTCGTTGGGTGCTGGCATGAGCAGTTTGAACAACTCCCCGAATTGCTGTTTGACACCATCGTCATCTTCCTGAACTTGATTCCGCAAGTCGATGAGCGGCTTGCGAGATTTCTGTTCGACGCACTCGCGCAATGGCTCCAGCCAGTCGGATGATGACTTCACGAGGCTCACGAACTTCTGGCATCCTTCGGGTGTGGCGATCACAACCTTGCCGAATGCGGCCTCTTGCTCGACCGTGTTCGGTTCCAGCGAGCGGCAGCGCATCACATGCCCAAACGGATACGCCTCGGTCGCCGTGAAGCGCCAATGAACCTGACAGCCAGGTAGCAGCTTGCCGTTGGTCTCCGCGATGAAGCCCGGCACTTTCAGGCGGAAGTCGAACTGCTGCGGTGCTTGTAGTGGATGATGCACTCCCACGATCCGCACGACGAACGCTGCCAATCGCTTTTGAAAGGCCTCCTCCGATCCGAATTCCTCCACGATCACTCGTTCAATCGGATCGGGAACATTCTCGTCCGCCAGCTCTTCGAGTTTCGTGGCTCGCAGAACTTTTGCGATCAGTTCATCAGAGAGCGGTTTGCCCTCTTTGGTTTTCACGAGCCGGCGAAGCGTTTCGGTCATAAACTTTCGCAAATCCTCTTGCTCCAAGCCCGTCAGTCCGTGTCGGCGATTGATCTCGTTCAGCCGCGATTCCGCCAGTTGTTTGGCCTCACCCTCCAGCGGCCAGTGGCAGCCATGTCGAATCGACAAATCGACGTACAGCCAAACCAACTCCTCGAACCACTTGGCCCCTTCGTCGCGCAGCCAGTCGTTGACGGCAGTGAGGTCATGCGCATTGCCCAGTTCGTGACGCAGCACTTTGAGAAACAGCGGCACGATCAATTCCACCAACTCCCGCCGCGCGGCGGGGATATCGTCCAGACGTACAATGTCGGTCAGCGTTTCTTCCCAGACTTGCTCGGTGACGAAGACGAAATTGTGCCGCTCCAAACGTGGTTGCAGTTTCGCGGCCGGTCCTTTGTCATCGACCGAGCGTTGATAATGCGTAGCGATCTTGTCCACTGAAGGAAACTCGCCGCGAGCCAAGATATAGCGGTTGCGGCCATCGTCTTTGCGCGGGTTCGGTGGCTTCACGACTTTCAGCTTCATCTGGTCCAGAGAGCGATCTTCCGATTCCAGTTCGTCGTTGAATTCCACAAACCGCACGTCCCAGCCGGGCCGCTGATCTTCACGCAGCGTCGGCTGACAAATGACTCGCGTGACTTGCCCATCCGATTTGAGTTCCGTTTCCGCACGGAAATACTCCGCAGAACAACCGACACAACTCAGCAGCACGCTCAGCACAACCGCCTGCAACCGCCACATGACTTAACCCCTGTCGGACAATCGCGCGGTTCCAGAGGCTAACGCCCCCCGGCTTGCCTAAGTGGCTTTATTATTCGACGCCCAAATTCCGTTCGATACTCTGGGCTTTCGGCGAGAGCAGGATCTTGCGGAGAGGGTCGTTGGATTTTTCCGCCGGGCGCATGGATTGCGCCGATTTACCAAGCTCGGAGAATACGTCTTCCGTTTCCGACGTGGGGTCGCGATAGTCGTTCGGCTTCGGACGAAACATCTTCATTGATTCATGCGAAACCTCTTTAGTGGTTTGAACTAGGCCGCAACCGGTGACAAAAACGCCCAGCCACGCAACGGCAATCAAACGACAAACGACACACGACATGCGAACTTCTCCAAATCGGAGTGATAGACGTGAGGTAAACAGGGAGGACTTCTCCCAGCTTTCGCCCATTTGGTCCAGTGGAGTTTGAGTTGCGAAAACGTGGCGGGTGCAACTTCCTCGCGATTTCGCACGCGACTACGATGCCGCTCCGTAACACAGGCGGCTTGCCTGTGTCTTCTTGCAGAACCCAAGCAGGCGAGCTGCCTGCTTTACGTCCAAGGACGCTTTGCCATGATGACATCAAACAGCATTGTCACCGATCGCACTTACTCTCTGCCGCCGCTGGGACGAAATCCATCGACGCATGCTCAAGGAACTTCGCCCGGCAGTTTTTCGTTGCTGCCAAAGATCGCGAACGGCCGTGTCGGCCGCTGGACATTCGCGTCGCCCGATACGCCGGGGATGCCGGCTCCGTCGGAGAAGACGGCTTGGGATTTCATGCCGCTCGATTGGGTGTTGAAGGCGGGATTTGAAGAGGACTACGAACGGGCCGAGGCATGGGAAGCTCCAGTGGGGTTCAAGCCGGTCACGCAATTGGAATCGGCTCGGCGAGGAATCGTCACGCCGGAAATGAAGCGCGTCGCTGAGCGAGAGCCGCATCTCACGGCCGTGCAAGTTCGTGACGAGGTCGCCGCCGGTCGGATGATCATTCCCGCGAACCGAGTGCATCTGGGTTACAAGCTCGACCCGATGTGCATCGGCCGAGCGGGCAAGACGAAGATCAACGCCAACATGGGAGCATCGCCGGTCTCGTCGGGGACGGACGAAGAAGTCGTGAAGTTGCAGTGGGCCGAGAAGTGGGGGGCCGACACGGTCATGGATCTCTCGACCGGCGGCAACATCGACGAGTGCCGACAGGCGATCATTCAGAACAGCACCGTACCGATCGGGACCGTGCCAATTTACTCGATGATCATCGCGCGGCGACTGGAAGACCTCGACGAGGCTTCGATCTTGCAGATGCTGCGGCATCAGGCCAAGCAGGGGGTCGATTACTTCACGATTCACGCCGGCGTGCTGATGGAGCACCTGCAATTCGTGAAGGACCGGTTGATCGGCATCGTTAGCCGCGGCGGCTCGTTGCTGGCCAAATGGATGATTCTCAATAAGAAGCAGAACCCGATGTACGATTTGTGGGAACAAATCTGCGACATCATGCGTGAGTACGACGTCAGCTTCTCGATCGGCGACGGCTTGCGGCCGGGTGGATTGGCCGATGCGACCGATCAAGCTCAACTGGCCGAACTCTGCACGCTGGGCGAACTGACCGAACGAGCGTGGCGAAAGGGAGTTCAAGTCATGATCGAAGGGCCGGGTCACGTCCCGTTCGACCAAATCGAGTTCAACATGAAGCTGCAACGCCAGCTTTGCCACGGTGCGCCGTTTTATGTGCTCGGCCCGCTGGTGACTGACATCTTCCCCGGCTACGACCACATCACCAGTTGCATCGGCGCGACCGCCGCCGGCTATCACGGCGCGAGCATGTTGTGCTACGTCACGCCGAAGGAGCATCTCGGCCTGCCGAAGAAGGACGACGTGAAGCAAGGCTGCATCGCCTACAAGATCGCCGCTCACGCCGCCGACGTCGCGCTGGGCATCCCCGGCACTCGCGATCGCGACGACGAACTGACGAAGGCCCGCGCCGCTCTCAACTGGGACAAGCATTTCGAGTTGAGCTTCGACCCAGAGTTCGCTCGCGCGTTGCACGACGAAGACCTCGACGTGGACACCGACTTTTGCGCGATGTGCGGCCACGACTGGTGCAGCGTCCGCATCTCGAAAGAGATCGTCGAATTCGCGTCCGGTAAGTCCGAGGAGTTCGCCTGGGAGAAGGCCAAGAAAACTGCCGCCCTCTCGGCCGAGCAGCTCGCCGTCCTCGAAAAACGCGGCGTGCTCAGCCCCGACGAGATCCACAAGCTTGCCAACAAAACCAAGCAAGCCGTCGGAGCCGAAGAAACCAAAGCCAGTTGCCACAGCGACTATGTCGACGACGAGCAGGCCAAGCAAATTCAAGACGAACGATTGGAGTTAGTCGAATTGAACTGATGACTATTCACAGCGAAGGGCAGAAAACAACGAGATGTATTTGGAACTGCGCGGCCGCGCCCGAGTAACAGGCGAGAAGCCGTGCCCGATGCTGATGCGACATCAAACGAACGTGCTCTCCGGCAACTCGTCGTGGCACAGGCTGGCCGTTATTCTGCTTGCGGTTGGAATTGAAACGTCCGGTCTCGTGACAGGAAATTGGCAATGATGTTTCAAACTCGGTCGCGGGAAGAATCTTCTCGGATCGGAAAAATTCGTCTCGACTTTTCAAATTTCTCGGAGGCTGTTGTGGCGAAATCTTTCCTCAGACGCTGGTTCTTGATCGCGGTTGCGTTTCCGATATTTCCGTGCGAATTCACGGCGGATTCGTTGATGGCTCAATCGACCAATTCGTCGAAGACTGATGTTCAACCGGTCGTCAAAGAGAAGGCCATCCCGCTGGCCGTGTTGTGTGCTGCGGGAGTTGAACGATGGTTGAACACCGTTGATTACGTCTTTGAAGCGATCAAGCGGGATGAGTTGTCAGACTTCGTCGGCGGGCAGATGTCAAAAGTCAACGATCTCAAAGGGGTCGATCGGGACAAGCCGTTCGGCATGTTGATTTTTCTGAAACCGGGGTTGTTGCCGCAGCCGTATCCAGTGTCGTTTGTGCCGATCAAGAACCTTGGCGAGATGATCGGCACGCTGACGACCGGCGTGACCACCGTCAAAAAGATCGATGAGACGCATTACGACATCGTTACCGACAACAACACGATTCACGCCAAGCTTGCGGGCGAATACGCCTGGCTGGCTCAAGAGACGGACCAGTTGGATTATGAGTTTCCGAACCCGGCGGACCTGACGGCTCGGTTGACGAAGCGGTACGACGCGGCATTTGAGTTCAATCTGACCTCCGTGCCGGAAGCGATCAAACTCATCTTCCTCGACTTCCTGCGAGCCAGCACCGAGACCGCCACACAACAGCGCGACGGCGAACCGGACGGGGCGTATCAGCTTCGTCGAGTCAACGCACTCAACACCGTGGATTTCATCGAGCAACTGATCCTGCAAGGCGAGCGGCTGACCTTCGGCCTATCGGTCGATCAAAAAACCAAGCACGCCACGATTGAAGCCGATGTCGTCGCCAAGTCGGATTCGGATTTCTCGCGACTGTTGCAAGACATGGCCTCCCGCCCCAGTTATTTCAACAACGTGCTGCGCGACGATGTGCCGCTGACCTTCTCGATGTCCACGATGCTGACGCCGTCCAATCAAAAGCGGATGGCCGAGTTCTTCGACGTCGCCGAGCAGGAGGCCACGACGCAACTGGCCAACTTGATCAGCGGAGAAAAGAAACCCGAACTGCCGAAACCCGAACCGGTAGAGCCTCAGTTGACTCCGACGTCTGGGAAGCCGAAGCGAGGTTCATCAGCCAAACCGAAAAAGCCGAAGCAGCCGGTGCCGCCGTCAGTTCGCGATGTGTTCGATTCGCTGCGAGCGACTTCCCTGGCCGGGCATGTTGATTTCTTCGTGCAGTTTCTGGCCGAAGAATCGGCCGACAAGAAACCGCAGTTCACGTTTCTCGGTGGTGGGAAAGTGGCCGATGGCAGCAAACTAGCCGGCGGGCTGTCGGAGATTCTGCGACAGATCAAAGGCCGACCGCAGCTTGCGGCGCTGGACTTGAATATCGACGAGCACAAAGGAGTCACGTTCCATCGAATCCGTGGAAGCGAAATCCGTCGCACGGACGAGATCATGTATGGCGACAAACCGGCGCTGTATGTCGGACTCAGTTCGCAGGCGATCTGGTTTGCGATCGGTCAACCAAGTGCGCTGGATCAACTCAAACTCGTGATCGACAAAGTTCAAGCCGGGGCTCCGCAGCGACCCGGTGCCGAGAGTCGCGTGGCGATTCAGTTCACCGTTCACGCTAAACGCTGGCTCGAATTCGGCGAGTCAAATCAAGACGAATTCCGCCGAGTGGCGGAAGGGGCTCGTGAAAAATCGGAAGCGAAAGACAGGGCTGTCGCTGAAGCCGCTGGTGCCAAACCAACGGAAGCGGCTCCCGCGAACAACGACAAGCCGAACGCCGGTGACAATTCCGGCCGCCCGCGCGGCCAACGTCGCGGTCTGTTCGGCGGCGGTCCTCTAAATCGGCCCGACCCGAATGCGGGACCGTCGATCCCCAAGCAAGCCTTCTCTGGTGACGACGACATGGTCCGCATCGACGTCCGCCCGACGGATCTCGGTGGCCGCCTGAAGTTCGAATTCGACGAAGGCTTCGTCCGCCTGGTTGGCCTCGGCGTTTCCAGCCAAATCGACGCCGCCAACAAACGCGAAAAGGAACGGCAGGAAAAAAAGAAAGAAGCGGAAGCCAAGAACTGATACTGTCGCCACGGCACGGAGGAGGAATTAATAACGAGGTCAGCAACGGCGCTTGCTGTGGGCCTTGCGAGTCTCTGCGTCAGGGAAGACGATTCGCCGCACCATGGAATTCGCCACTTGGAATGTTGCTCACTTCTGATCATGCCGACCGCCGCTCAGTTGTTTGATTTCGATATGATTCCTCCGGTGACCTCGGACTTACGGCGGCTGACGTCGGCCGAATGGTCGCAATTCGTTCGTGACGGGTATCTCATCTGCCGACAACTGGTCCCGGCCGATGTTCGCGAAACGATGCTGGCCGTCACGCTCGATCATCTGCGGCGTGAAGTGGCTCCGGTCGAATACGAAGCGGAGTTGCGTTATCCCGGTGCTCCGCGGTCATTGCAGGCCGAGGGAGGCGGGACGGTTCGGCGGTTGAAGCAGGCACACTCGCGGCACTCTGTGTTTATTGATTGGCTCAACGAACCCGCGCTCACCGACCGCTTGAAAGATTTGCTGGGGCCGCGTCTTGTGATGCCGCTCGCCCATCACAACTGCGTCATGACCAAGCAGCCGAAATTCAGCAGCGATACCGGCTGGCATCAAGACATCCGCTATTGGTCGTTTCAGCGCCCGGAGTTGATCAGCGTGTGGGTCAGTCTCGTTCCCGAACGGATCGACAACGGATGTTTGCGAGTCATCCCCGGCTCGCACCGGGAGCAGTTTTCTCGCGAGCGGTTTGATTCGGCGCTGTTCTTTCGCACCGACTTGCCGGCAAATCAGAGCGTGATTCAGACGGCGGTTCCGGTGGAACTCGATCCCGGCGACGTGTTGTTTTTTCACTGCAAAACTCTGCACGCCGCCAGCCGCAATCACACGGATCAGACAAAGTACTCGGCCGTGTTCACATTTCGAGCGGCCGACAATTTGCCGATTGCGGGAACGCGATCAGCCGAGTTGCCGGAACTGGTGCTGCCGGGTTGCCAAGGTACGTAGCTCAGCTGCTCCTGCAACTGAGATTCCCAACGTGAATGGTCGGAATGCGAGTCGCGGGAACGACTCGTCTATGTAATCGGCTACTTCATCGCCGCCTTGACGCCCCGTTCGGCGTCGATACGAAGAGTCCCGTAGCCGCTAAGTTGGCGGACGGATTGGCCGTCTTCCGTGACAGTCAAGTCGAGTGTGATCCCCTGATAGCCACCGGTCAGGCATTCGTCGGTCGCTCTGAGTGTGAAGATGACCTCTTTGTCCTCCGAAGTGATTTCTCGGAATGGCTCAACAAGTTCGACGCCGCGCGGCAGACGCGACAGAGTGGCTTTGGCTTTGCCTTCAAAGGGCTTCAGATGATTGAGCTTCACGGTGAGGTTGGCGGTCTTGCCTCGTTCGATTGAGGCGCGGGCGAACTTCGCGTCGATGTGCGGTTCGGCGACGGTCAACGTGAATGGCTTCGTGCAGACGTATGTCCTGTTGGCTCCGTCGCGATAGGCGGGGCGTTGCGCGCCGCTGACGGCGGAGAGAGTCGCTTGGTACGAGCCGGCGGTCGCGTTGCGAGCGGCACCAAGAAGGTATTCGCCTTCCGCTTTGTTGGGCTTCATCGTGATCGGGGTGCCGGTCGACAGGCCGTTCGGCTTCCACTCGAACGCGACGCTGATCGGTTCATCAAACCCCTCTGCGCGGACGATCTTGAACTTCAGCGTCATCTCGCCGTTTTGGACAAGCGCGGATTTCGGTTCGTCGATCTCGATGGAAAACGGTGCGGCTTCCGTAACTGCAATTGCCAGCTTGTCGAGCGTGTTGAACAGGTAGTAGTCGTTGTTGCCCGACGCATTCATCGAGATCGACTGGCGGAAACCAGTGACGAGTTCGTGGGGCAGGTTTTCAGCCTGCCTGCTCGATTCTTTAGAATCTATTGGACGGGCAGGTTGAAAACCTGCCCCACCGGCTGGCCGAGCCACGATTTCGATCAAACGACCTTGCAGCTTGGCATCGGGAGCGGCCTCGAACACAACGGGAACGCGTGGCATCGCGGGAGTCACCTTAGGCGCGTGCATCGTGACTCCTTCGGGGAGTCCGATCGCAATCAGTTCCAAATCGCCGTTGAATGGGCGGTTCGTGTTGACTATCGAAAGCTGCGTGTTGTAGCGCCCGCCGATCGGCACGTTGACCGACTGTCGAGCTTGTGGCTGAAATGCGGCTTCGGCGTCCTGCGGAACATAAACGTAGACCGCGTCAGTTTCGGGTACGCATTCCACGCGATACACGAACTCTGCTCCGCCGTCGCCTCGATCGTCTTCAATACCGAGCACATACTCGCCGTCGGCCGGCGCGGTGAAGTCCAGGATCGGGTCGAGCGTGTCGCGGTTCACGCCGTTGAACGGTGCGTAGCCAAGTTGATTCGGTCGCGAATCGGTCGCTCGTTGCGGGGTTCCTTTGGCTCCAAGTTGCTTGACCCAAATCGTTGCGTCCAACGGTGAGCCGAGGGCGTTCGAGAGACAGTGAATCTTGAGCCGTTCACCTTTTTTGGCAGTGAAACGGAAACAATCGACATCGCCCAGCTTGTCGATGATGCCGTTGAAGGCGATCGGCAAGGTTGTGGCCGATTGACTGGCGATTGCTTCGGGCGTGTCGTTTGGTTCGGCTTCGAGGACGTTGCCAAACGGCGAGATACGGATTGTGTTCGGGGTCGGCGCGGGAATGCTAGATTCGGGATCAATCGCAACAAAGCGGAAGTCGGTTGAGGCGGAGGCTGGCAAGTTCGAACCTTGCTCTACGGGGAGTTTCAGCTTCTGCAACCAGCTTCCTTTGGGGTCGCCGATGATTTTGAAGGCGATCTCTTCGCCGACTTGGCCGCCGGCCGGATAAATGGCTGTCGGGCGAGAGAACGATCCTATGTGCAATCTGTAAACGTCGTTGGCTGCTGAATACGTTGAGTGACGGACTTCGATGAAGTACGTGCCATCGCGGGGTGCGACCAGCGACACGACCGGGTCTTGCACGAACAACGCGGAATCGTCCGCCGCCATCAGCGGTTTGCCGTCAGCATCGAGAACCGCGACGTGTAGGTCGGGCAGACCTTGATCGACCCCCAGCCGCGTCGATTCGATCTCGGCCGAGATGCGCTGACCTAGCTTGGCTTCGATACGGAACAAATCGACGTCGGTCGGATCGATCATGCGGCCAAGCACCGTGCTGTTGAGTGGTACGTCCTGAGCAGCATCTCGCTTGTCGTTTCGCTTCTGCGGTGAAGTTTCGGACTCATCAATTGTCGGAAACGGGCCAACGAAAAATCGCTGATACTCGCTCAGGCCGGCGGCCGTGCGCAATCGCAAGCCATGCAGGCCCAGTTCGCAGTCATTGCCAATTTTCATGCGGACTTTCACGCGCGTTCCCGCTTCGACCGGTTGCTTTCGCCCGTTGCCGGAATCAATCTCGGTCACGGCTTCAACCGATTCGACCACGATGCCCGGTTCGTACATCAGCACCTCGTCCGCCTTTTCGAGATAGCGGCCGATGAATTGCACTTCAACCGTCGTGCCTCGCTGCCCGCCCGGCGGATTGAGTCGAGCCAGGCGCGGAGTCCCTGCCTGGGTAGCCGAAACTGCGGTGAAGAAAATCGATAACAGGAGCATCCGGAAAATTGGTTTCATGATCGGACGCCTAAGGTTGGAACGGCCGGATTGGCCGCTTTTGGTTTGAGGGATTCATGGTGGGCAGATTAACATCGCCATCGCCGGGAATCCAAGAGTTCACGGCTTGTGTCCAAGAAGCCTGAAGGTGACCAGATGTTGCACATCCCTGGCGCTAGTCGATCACCGAAAGGCTTTGTTAACCGACGTCAGTTGTTGCAGACGAGCGCATTGGGGCTGTCAGGCTGGGATTCGCGGAATGCGCGTGCGGGTCAGAGGCCATTTGATTTGCCGGGGTTCGGCCGGGCAAAGCGCTGTTTGGTGCTCTACATCTACGGAGCTTGGAGTCAGCTCGATACGTTTGATCCGAAGCCGGGCGCACCGGAACAGATCCGAGGGGAGTTCGGTGTCATCGACTCGTGCCTGCCGGGATTGCCGATTTGCGAACATCTGCCGCGAACCGCGAGCGTCCTTGATCGCGGCACATTGATCCGGTCGATGTCGCATCCATGGAACATTCATTCGGCGTCGTACACGCTCACCGGCAATCCCGACACGGAACGGATCGAGGGTCGGCAGCGGCATCCGGATCAGTGGCCGTACATCGGCAGCATTGTTGACTTTCTGGCCGCGCGCGGCGATTTCGGGCCGCAGACGCGCGGAACTCCGGCCAACGTGATGCTTCCGTGGCGACAGAGTTTGTACGCGCGGCCGAATAAACGATCCGGCACGTTCGGAGCTTTTCTCGGCACAGCTCACGATCCGTTGTGGACTGAATTTCATGGCGAGGCTCCGCAGGGCGATCCGTTCCTCGCGATCACCCCGGACGGGCGATTCGCATTCGGCGCGAAAGACGCACCGACGATCGCGCTCGACGTGCTGGATCGGCGGCAATCGTTGTTGTCGCAGTTTGAATTGCGAAGCGATGATTTGCAGCGAACGGCCGCCGTCGGCAGTTACACACGGCAGCGACAACGAGCGCTCGATTTCTTGGCGACATCGCATGTGCGCGACGCGCTCCGCATCGAACGCGAACCGCTGTCGCTGCGCGAAGAATACGGCATGACGTTGTTTGGCCAAGCGTGCGTCTCGGCGCGACGGCTGTTGGAGTCGGGCGTGAAGTTCGTCACCGTCGTTTGGGATGAATACGGCCAAACCGACGAAAGCTGGGACACGCACTACGATCATCATTCGCGGATGAAAGAGTTTTTGTTGCCGGCGTTCGACCGCTCGTTCGCGACGTTGATGACCGATCTCGATCAGCGCGGGCTGCTGGAAGATACATTGGTGATGTGCCTCAGCGAACATGGTCGGACGCCGCACTTCGACATCACGGCGGCCGGCGCACCGGGTCGAGGTCACTGGTCGCGAGCGTACTGCCAGTTGTTCGCCGGTGCGGGCGTACCGCGAGGCCAAGTCATCGGAGCGACCGACGCAACCGCCGCCGATGTCATCGACCGGCCGATTGATCCGAAAGACATTCTTTGCACGGCCTATCACCTGCTCGGAATTGACCCACGTCAGGAACTGGTCGCCACGCCGGGGCGGCTCGTACCGCTGGTCGCTGGAGGAAATGTGGTCCGTGAGCTGTTAGGCTGACGATCACTAACTCGACACTAACCCGAAGCGTCAGCGAGGGCGAACGCTTCACGAATTATGAGATTCATGGTTTTCGAAGCACTCGCCCTCGCTCCGGGTTAGTGAGGAGCATTTTGATGAATGCCACACGACATCTGACTCACCCACTGATTTCGCGACGCACGACCGTGCAAGCCGGAGCGATCGGGTTGCTGGGCTTGGGGATGAATCATCGTCGCGCGTTGCAAGCAGCGACGCCGGTCGGTCAGCCAGTGCGAGCCAAGGCGAAGTCGTGCATTTATATCTTTTTGTCCGGCGGACTTTCGCAGCATGACAGCTTCGATTTGAAACCGAACGCGCCGTCCGAGATTCGTGGCGAATTCAATCCGATCGCGACCAGTACTCCTGGCGTCGAAATTTGTGAGCATCTTCCGGGTCTCGCCCAACAGAGCCAGCGTTGGTCGGTTATGCGTTCGCTGACGCATCCGTCCAACGAGCACACGCTCGGCCATTATTTCATGCTGACGGGGCGTAGCATTACATCGCCGGGATTCGTCGGCGACCGCAAACCGCGTCCCAGCGACTGGCCGAGCATCGCGTCGATCGTTGGCGATCAAGTACCGCGCCGCAGTAACAACCTGCCGCCAGCGGTCGTGCTGCCGGAGCGGCTCATTCATTGGTCGGGAGGCACGATCCCTGGAGCCTATGGCGGCTTGATGGGTTCACACCGCGATCCGTTTTTCATCGAAGCCTCGCCGGATGGTATGGGTTTTTGGCGCGGAGCATATCCCGAATACACGTTCGCCAACGAAACCAAGAAGCCGCCCAAAGACCCCGACTCACGAGTCTATCAGGCTCCGAACATCACGTTGTCACCCGACCTCAGCTTGGGCCGAGTCAAAAGTCGTGTCGAGCTTTTGCACGATTTGGACCAGCAACGCAGCGAATTGGAAAAGTCGGCCGCGTCGCGGAGCTACGACGATCATCGTCAATCGGCGATCTCACTGCTGGCGGCGAACGACGTGCGGCGCGCGTTCGACGTGACGAACGCCGATGAGGCGACTCAAATTCGCTACGGTCGCAACAGCTACGGTTGGTCGCTACTGATGGCGTTTCGTTTAGTCGAGGCCGGTGTCAATCTCGTGCAGGTGAACCTTGGCAACAACGAGACCTGGGATACTCATGGCGACATTTTTCATCGGCTGAAGAACAAACTATTTCCGCCGACCGACCGCGCTTTGTGTGCGTTGCTCGACGACCTGCAATTGACCGGCCTGCTTGATAGCACAATGGTCGTGATGGCCGGTGAGTTTGGCCGTACGCCGAAACTGTCGTTGCTGACCGCCTCTTTTCCACAACCCGG
This sequence comes from Planctomyces sp., assembly GCA_031375695.1. GTDB lineage: Bacteria > Planctomycetota > Planctomycetia > Planctomycetales > Planctomycetaceae > SXKJ01. Next base: position 11,651 of record JANMIF010000359.1, on the reverse strand, counting down.
CCGCGATCACTGGGGGGGCGTGCAAAGCGTCTTCTTCGCCGGCGGTGGAGTCCCCGGCGGCACGGTCATCGGTTCGTCCGACAAGATCGCCGCTTATCCCGCCAGTAATCCACAGAAGCCGGAGAACATGGCCGCCACTATCTATCACGCGCTCGGCATCCCCGAAACCGCCGCTTGGCGCGATGAACTCCATCGACCGCATCACATTTATCACGGTCAACCGATTTCTGGGCTGGTGTGATTTCTTTTTCAACTCCCCCCCATCTTTCTACCAAAACCGAGTGGGAATAAATGGAGGTAACAATTGGCGTTCTCAGGGCTTTTGGCCGTCCGGAAGATGCAGTTCATTGATTTTGTTTTGGGCAATCTCAGGCGGGGCATCGGCGAACCACGGAGAGATCGGCTTCTTTCCGGGCGGATACTGTGATTCCATCGGTTTCCACGCGACATCCACACGATCGGTGAATAGGTCACCGATAAGCAAGTCGGTGATCGTTCCCTTAAGATGCGGAAATTCTCGAACAAAGCCGCCGAAGCTGAAGCCGTCGTAGTATTCGCAGACCAGACGCCGCATCCGGTCCACACCTTGATTGAACGCCGGTCCCCACTTGCCAAGCTGAGACGCTGATAGATCGCCGCTGCTCAAGCCTTCGACAATCGAATCGGCAGCCACCTCGCCCGATCGCAACGCGAGCAGCACGCCCGATGAATACAACGGGTCCAAGAAACCAAACGCATCGCCGATCAAAACCCAGCCGTCGCCCGCGACTTGCTTCGAGCGATACGAATAATCTTTCGTCGCGAAGTAGCCAGTGATTCGATTGCCGATCGACACGCGTTCTTTGACCACTTGACAGCGTTCGACTTCTTCCTGATACGTCTCCTCGTGAGTTCCACGCCCTTTGAATAAGTAATCAAAAGGGGCCACGACTCCGACGCTGATGCGGTTGTTGTGCAGCGGGATGTACCAGAACCAGCCTTGTTTGTTCGCAGTCTGAAGAACCATCGTCGCCCCTTCGTCGCGGCCGGTGTCGCGATAGGCTCCTTCCCAATAAGTCCAGATCGCCCCCTTGTTCAGCACTGGATCCCAAACGCGCAGTTTGAAGTGGTTCTGCAACAGTCCACTCTGTCCGCTGGCATCGACCACGACCCGAGCATGGACTTCTCGCTGCGTGCCATCTTCGGACTGTACTTTGACTCCGACCGCGCGATCTCCCTCGAACAGCACGTCGAGTACACGCGTCGCTTCATGCACGGTGACACCATGCTCGCGAGCGTTGTTCAGCATCATCTGATCGAATTCACTGCGAACGACTTGCCAGGTCTGCGAGCATTCGTGCGGCTTGTTGTCCCAGAAATAAAACGGAGCCGACAGCCGGCCGCCGGCACTCACGAACTGCACGCTGTGCTTTTTGACGAAGTGGCTTTGCTTCATCTTCGGCAACATGCCCAGCCGTTCCAGTACCCAATATGTTTCGGGGATCAGCGATTCGCCGATGTGAAACCGAGGAAACCGCTCGCGCTCAAACAGCTCGACACGCACGCCCTTCTGCGCCATTAGCGTGGAGGCTGTCGCTCCCGCCGGCCCGCCGCCGATCACGATGACATCGGGATTCGCAGGATTTGGCTGATTGCTGGTCAATTGGTGGCTCCTAAGTAAAGGGTTTTTCGCCAGAACCGCAGGTTAGCTGCCGATATTAACGTCCCCAACGCCAGCCGAGCGACCGATCCCGTTCCCACCGACGACGCCACGCAGGCTCATGCCCAAGGCATCAAGAATGCGGTCTCGGATTTCCAGGTACATCGGCGAATTGAGATCGCGCGGCCGGGGAAGTTCGACCGGGCTGATCAACTGAATGGTCGAGGGCCGCTGGCCGAGCACCACCACGCGGTCGGCAAGCTGAATCGCTTCGTCGATGTCGTGAGTCACGAACAAAATCGTCTTTCGCTCTTGCTGCCAGATGCGGATCAAGTCGGCTCGCATCTTGAACCGAGTGAAATAATCGAGCGCTCCGAATGGTTCGTCCATGTAAAGAACTTCCGGGTTTGCGGCCAGCGCCCGCGCGATCTCGACGCGCTGACGCATTCCACCCGACAACTGCCGCAGATACGCCGATTCAAAACCGGTCAGGCCGACCATGTGAATGTAGTGCTGCACAATCTGCTCGCGCTCCGCAGCGGACTTGTCGGAGAGTCCGAAGCCGACGTTCGTTCGCACGTTGAGCCACGGAAAGACCGAACCTTCTTGAAAGATGACGATCCTTCGCGGGTCCGGCCCGTGGACCGGCTGGCCTTCGACCAGCACTTCGCCGCGCGAGGCTTTTAGAAAGCCCGCAATAATGTTGAGCAGCGTCGTCTTGCCGCAGCCTGACGGTCCGACAATGCAGACGAACTCGCCCGACTGAACCTCGACATTGATCCGTTCCAAAACGGGGATGTCTCGGCCTCCGTGTCGGCCAGGGAAGAGCATCCACACGTCACGAACTTGAACTGCCGGAGGCTCGGAGCGCGGTGTCCGAACTGGCGAAGCAGGTTGTTCAATCATGTTCCGCCCAAAGTCCAATCTGACGTGGGGCAGGTTTTCAACCAGCCCGGGTTTCATAGGATTTCGGGCAGGGTAAAAACCTGCCCCACGGCTTTTGGCGGGCGCATCAATCATGTGTGGTCCCATAAGCCCACTTCACCGACGGGAAGCGCTCGATCTGCCGCATCAACACATCCAGCACCCAACCGATCACGCCAATCAAGACCATGCCGGCCACCACGAGGTCGTATCGTTTGCCGGCATTCCGCGCGTCGATAATCAAATATCCTAGTCCCGAATTGACCGCGATCATCTCGGCCGCCACGACCACCAGCCACGCGATGCCCAAACCAATCCGCAGTCCCGTGATGATCTGCGGCAGGCTGGCCGGAAAGATCACGCGACGAAACAACTGCATCCGAGTCAGACCGAAATTGTCGGCTGCTCGCAGGTAAACCGACTGCACGCTTTTGACTGCCGCCGCCGTGGACACGGTGATCGGAAACACGCTCGCCAAAAAGATCAGAAACACGGGAGCTGCATCCGATACGCCGAACCACAAGATCGCCACCGGAATCCAGGCAATGGGCGAGATCGGTCGGAAGCCTTGAATCAACGGATTGAATGCTGTTTGAGCCAACCGGTTGGAACCGAGCAACAGTCCAAACGGAATTCCCACCACGACCGCAAGTGTGAAACCCCACGTCACTCGGAACAACGAGGCCACAACATACTTCACCAACAGCCCTTTTCTCGCGAGTTCCACCAAGCCCCATAGAACCTCGATCGGCTTGGGAAACAGATCGCTGCCGGAGAATCGCACCGCGATATCCCAAACCAATAGAAAGGCGGTGGCGACGAGCGACGGCAGTTCGATTGCTGAGTACGAAAATCTAGCCGAGCTTTCTGACGACGATGGCTCAACATCATCCGGCACGATGGGTTTCATGGCGTGGCCTCCCACAAGTAAGGTTGCAGTCCGTTGTCATCGGTCACAAACGACGGATCGGCGTAGTCCTCAAACCGAGCCGTTCCCTGAAGAATTCCGGCGTCCCGGCCGACCACTTCAATCTCTTCAAAATCTTTCCGCCGCACGCTGAGGTTGGTGTACTTCACACGATCCGGCGGCTTGCTGAGCACAAATTCCAACAGCTTGGGGTCTTGGTTGTAGTTGTTCTTCCCGGCAAATGTCGCCGCCTGCATTCGGTGCTCCATCGTCTTGTCGAGCCACTTACCGCTCCGCGCGATGCCATTGACCAACCGCTGCACCTCCGCACGATGATCGCGAATGACGTCATCGTGAACTGCCAACACGCACGAGATGAATTCGGGCCATACGTCCTTGGTCAGAAACAACACGCGGCCGTAGCCGTCCATTTCGGATTGAGCCATGAATGGCTCGCCCGAAATGATTGCATCGACCGCGCGGACCTTCAGAGTCGCCGGCATATCTGGCGGAGGCATTTCCAACAGCGTCACGTCGTTCATGCTCAGTCCGCGCTCTTTGAAAGCCCGAAAGATGATCAGCCGCTGATTGGAAAACCGATTCGGTACGGCGATTTTTTTCCCTCGTAAGTCTTCGATTCGATGAATGTCCGAATCTTTGTGGACCATCATCGTCGTGCCGTCGCGATGACCGAGGTACACGATCTTGATCGGCACCCCTTGCTCACGCAGAGCCATCGCCATCGGGGCCAGAATGAAACTCGCTTGCAGGTGATGCGACAGGAACGCCTCTTTCAATTCTGGCCAGCCATTGAACCGCATCGGTTCAAAAGTCCCGTCACCCGACATGCTCTTGTTGATGAAGTGGGTGACGGGACACGTCAGATGACAAGTCACCGGCAGGAACCCGACTCGGAATCGTTCACCGGGATTCGCTGAGGTGACCGTTTGCTTCTCGAACGCCGACGTGTTGAGCCACAGGTGCAACAAAGTCACCGTACTCAACCAGCCAATCGCCGCCAGCAGAACTTTGCGTTGTAAAGACATGGGCGTTACTTGCTCACGGCTGGCCATTTTGTGAATTTGGGTGGCACACCCTTCCAGATGGTCAGGGACGTGCCACCCATGACAGCAAACTCAAATCGAACTTCTAGCCAGCCGTGGCTACTTGCTCAGGATCTTTTTCTGGTTGGCCAGGATTTGGTCTTGGTTCTCCTGAATCTTTTTCTGATTCTTGAGCAGCGCTGCCTGATTGGCGAGAACCTTGTCGAGCTTCATCTGATTGGCCTGAATCTTTTTCTGATTCGCCAAGATGGCCGCTTGGTTGCCAACCACCTTATCGAGCTTGGCCTGGTTGTCTTTGATCTTCGCTTGGTTGGCGAGAATCTGCGCTTGATTGCTCAGAATTGTTTGCTGATTGCTGATAACGGGGTCTGCCATGTTTGATGCTCCTTGTTTGAGGTTTCCAAAGTCAGTGACGAATTGATTCTGAAGCCAGCCCCACGATGGGAAATGGTCACGGTTTAGCTTGCAGCTGGCGATCCAGTAGTAGCATCAGGAGCGCTTGCTCCATTTCGCCACTCTTGAATCCGAACGGGCCGCGGCCACCTTGATAGGCGACTTTGCCCTTGTGATCGATCACATACAGCCGAGCCGGCATCCCACTGTAAGCGTTACCGACCGGATCGTGAACTTCATCGACCAGCAACGGCATCGAGTATTTCAATTTTGCGTTGCACTGCTGCGCGACGGCGACTCGTTCGGCAAACGTCCGCGGTTGAGAGACTTTCACGCCCACTTTCGCGTTTGACTCCATGTGCCAGCCGTCAGACGGATGAGCTTCGCGGACATAGACCGCCAGAAAGATCGCGTCGTCGCGGTAACGCTGACTGAGTTCATCCACCGCCGGGAACATCGACCGGAATGGTCCGCAGGTGAAGTTGCCGAACACAAGGACAATCGGCTTAGATCCGAATTGCTCGCTGAGCCGAATCGTACGACTGCCGTCGAGTGTCTTCAGTTCAAAGTCAGGAGCGGGATCATTGACTTTTGGGCCTTCGTTCAGCGAACCGACCTCGCCTCGAAACAAGCCGCTCAACAAGATCGGTTGTGTGGGAGCATCGCCCGTCATGAATCCCGGCATCCCGCCAATCAAGGCGTCGCGCAAATCCTCCGATCGCAAGAAATCCTTTCCCTGAGCCGCTTTCTCGAAGAACGCCAGCAGGTCTTCGCGAGTCACTCGACCATCTCCTTCTTGATCGAAGCGGCGAAACATCCGATTGATCATGTACGATTGCTGCACGAACGGATTGCGGTCGGACCAGTCGAGGTCTTCTGGGCCGAGCTTTCCGTCGCGATTGCGGTCCAACTTTTGAAAGACATCCGCCGATCCACGAAACGTCTCCGACGTGATCGCTTCGTCCGGGGCGATTTCATGCGCCTTCGCCAACCATTCCCAAGAATAGCGATTTCTAGACGGCCCAAACCAACCTTCGCCCGCCCCCATTTGCGAGCCGCGTGCGATCGCGATCAGCATGCGAACGGATTCTGGTGGCGGAGTTTTGTCGTAGGATTTCTCCAACTCATCCGCTACCGCTTTTAGCTCGTCCGGCGAGTCCTCTTTCCCCTTCACCAATGCTTCCAACTCGTCGGGAGTTTTTTGGGGCAGATTGGCCAAAGGATCATCGGCAGAGAGATTACGAGTCATCAGGGTTGCCATCATGAGGGATAGTCCAAGAACACACGAGAGACGAAACATGAGATACTCCTCGTTTGGGAACTCAGGGGGATTTGACAGGATTCGGCGGTACTTTCGGTGGCGGTGCTTGAAAGACATTCTCCTTTTCGAGCGGTAACTGAAAACCGTCGGCCACGCGAGTCATGAAGTGGCAGCGACACGACCACCAGATCACGTCGAGCGTTCGCTCCGGGCCGAAGTGTTCGATGAGTTGTTGCACGTCGTCGTCGTTGATCTCCCACGGCGTGCGGGCTTGCTTCTTCGCGAACAGATAAGCGGCTCGCTCGTCGGATGGAAATGACGACCAGTCTCCCGTTGCGAGTTGCCGAGTGCGTGCCGCCATTGCGTCTTGATCGAGGCCCGCGACCGCGAGCAGCATTTCGCAATGACCCATTCAATAAAAACATTGCAGGCTCCGCGTGATGACCCAGAACATGGACTCTTCCAAGACACGATCTTGCTTGGCCTCGCGAGCGAATGTGCGCAGACCTTGCAGCCAGGCGGTGCCCAGCGAAGGCTGATAGCCCAAAACCACGAGACTCCACTTGATCCGTACCGGCGGATCGGCGGGGTACATCCCTGCCGGCAAACGAGAATGCACATCACCCCACGCCGGCACGACAACGCGCGGCTGACGCTCGCGCTGACTCTGCAACTGCGACTGAAGTTGCTCGAAGGCTTGCGCTTTCCAGTCCGTGTCGGGGACCGCCTGCGGCACTTCGCGTTTGATTTCCGTTGGCTGTGTCGTCGGGCGTGGCGCTGGCTCGATCTTTTCACCGGGCTTCAGCGGCTCAAAGCGAACTTGCAACGGAGGCAACGGCCCGTCCGGTTCAACAGGCACGTTGAGCGCCAGCAGCAGCCGGTCCTGAAAGTTGGCGAAGGCCATCTGCAAAACCATCGCCACCACCGTTGGTTCATCGAATTGCTCGATGAGCCGTGCAAACTCTTCATCCGTGACCTGCGATGCGTCGCGCGTCATTTGCCGAGCGAACGCCAACGCCGCTCGCTCTCGCTCCGGCAACTCGGCGAACGATTCGCGCAAGCGAGCAATCTCGGCGTCGCTCACTCCCAGTCGTCGCAGATCGGCAACGGCATACGCCTGCGAGTACTCGCACCGATTCGCACGCGCCGCAACCCAGCGCATCTTGGCTCGCAACTTTGGATCGAAGGCCTCGCTCGTGCGAAAGACGTAGTCTTGCTCCAGCATGACCGCCGTCGTACGCGGCGACGCACCGGCGTAAGCTCGCGCCCAGATCGGCAACGACGGACGCGACGCCAGCTCACCGGCAGGCTCAACGCGTGGAGGTAAGCGCTTCCAAGATTCTTCACTGCTCAGAATCGGAACTCGCGGCTCTCGCGCAGCAGACATGCCGATCCGCGCGGGAGCCTCGTCCGCGTTGAGCCAGTTGGTCTGAAACAAGCAACCAATCAGACCACCGATCTGCAACAACACGGTTGCGCGGCTCTTCAACATTCCTTCACATGACATCATGCGACCCTCCGTCAGGCGGACTGGTTAGTTGAAGGCATCCCGAAACACCGTCAGGACCGGACTGGTTCCCACGAGGTATGTCACGGTTTTCTCACTTTGCTGGCCATCCTTGTCGCGGAGTTGCAACTTCACTTTCGCAACCAAGTTGGCACCCACGGGCTTGTCATCCCCCAACACTTCGTAACCAACAAGGGCCGAGCCAGACATCCAATCCATATCTTGCACGACGATTTTTTTCGCCGCCTGCTCCAACGATTCTGGCTTTTCTCCTTTCTTCCAACTCTCCATGACTTGCGTCAGTGTTTGCCGAGCGACGTCCGGTTTCACGGGATGCGGATTACCTCCACCACAGCCCGACATCATCGCCAGCATCACGCTCGCGCAAAGTATCCCGACCATTGAGCGTACTGCATTCCAAATCTGCCACATCACATGACCCCTGCTGAAAGAATGGTAAGAAGAACCGCTGTCGAGATGCCGACGGAATCGGCATGAGGAGCGCGTTTCCGTCGGCATCAACAGCACAAAATTTCACCACGAGAGGAATCCGATCCAGCCGAAAACTCGGCGAACTCGGCTTAAAATTCTCCGACGACTTCGCCACCCTTCCGCGTGCCAATCGCTCGCCACGTTGTCAGGTTGATACTCTGGTTCACGAAACGTGTCGCACCATCACACATCAACACATGCACTCCGCCGGCGTGATAACTGCTCGGCGGCATGTTGGCTCTCAGAACCATGAAGAACCCACACGATCGCGTGTTGGGCACGTTGACGTGCAGGTAAGTGTGTTGGCCGTCAATCCAGGGAGCCCCCATGAACAAGGGGAATTGATTGGCCAGGATGTTGATGTTCACGGCATCGCACATCGCCACGGCTTGGTCCGGGGTCGTTGGAGCCAAAGGGCTAAAGAAGACATCCGATTTGGGGCTGACGAGCCCATTATTGCCATCGGTCAGAACTCGCTCGGCAAACGCAGCGGTCGAGCTTGTGCCGTCTTTGATGTCCGCGATCTTGACGCAACTTTGATAAAACATCACGCCGGTTTGAGGTGGAAATCCCACGTTCGGTCCGGTTGGATCTTGCCAGATGACGCCATCCCCCTTGTTGGCCATGTAATTCACGGCACCACCACTCGCCGCCAGACTATTTTCTGAATCGGTCGGACAACGGAACATCGGTATCTCTCTCATGAGAGCCGCATTATTGGCCGGGGCAGTGGTGGCCAAACTGAAATTGATCTGTTTGTATAACGGACCTTGATCGAGATACGGCAACAATTGGCTCAAAGCGGAATAACGTGTCGTAACGACTTGCGCGAACGGAAAACACCTAGCCGCATCAAGGTAACTATGTAGCGCTAGCCCGATTTGCTTGAGATTGTTCTTGCACTGCGACCGGCGAGCCGCCTCGCGAGCTTGTTGCACCGCAGGCAACAGCAATGCAATCAAAATGGCAATGATGGCGATCACGACCAACAGCTCAATCAACGTGAAACCGCGGCGTGACGACGAAACAGAACGAATGGAAGACATAGTAACGCTCCAAAAACAGGGATTGAAAAAACAAAACCAATGGGACTCAAGGACCGAAACGCGCGGAAGACTCCACGCCAAGTCATCAACAGCAATCAACTGACCACAACACGAGCCACGCCGAACCGAAAGACGCGGGTTGAGGGGAGACTCACGGACGTAGGAAATTGTCAGTCGCGCAACATCTTCGCGCCAGAAACATTCCCACGAAAAACGCAACCGATCGGCAATCCGGCGCAACACGGTTTCAGTAACCGTCTCAGCCATGCGCAACCAGCGCAGCTCTGCCCAGTCTCAAGCGGTCAAACGCGCGACTTTGGCGGATGTTCCAGGCAGGACAAAGAGCGACCCGCCACCAGCAATTCAGACTCCAGCAACGCTTCCAATTTCGGAATCTTTGCGTCGCGAATCTGTTCGATCACGCAAGCCAATTCGTTCGGAATCTCAACCGTAGTCGGTCGGTTCGGCAGCGGCGGAACGTCGGATCGCCGCGAGCAACTCGGCCCGTGACACGGCCGTGCGGGTGTCTTGGCTGGGTCGGAAGGATCGTCGTGGCCCACGGCCACATCACCGCCGGAATGTACCAAATAGTCACCGCAACTCGCCTGACACCGCTCCGCCGAAACGCCAAACACCGCGCACGCAATCGCGGCGAGAAAGGTGATTTTCAGCAATTTTTCGAGAATTCGATCCATGGCGAGAGAAGATACTCACAAACTTGTGAGTTTGTGAAAGGAAAAAGTTGGAGATTACGAAATTGTCATCTAAAGAATTCCGCTCAGTGGCTCGGCTACGGTGATTTGTCTGAACGATCTCCCTCGCTCACGCTTTGCGCGATTGACGCGACACAAGCCTCGCCTCGAGCTTCGTTTGCTTCGTCGATTAAACTCGCTCGGCAATATCGCTTGGGAATCTCGCCTAGATTCCGGTGAGCGATCAACTCGGCCACGATGCTGATCGCGATCTCTGGCACCGTCTGCGATCCGATATCGAGTCCAAGCGGAGCATAAACTCTCGACAACGCTTCGCGCGAAATTCCTTCGCGCAACAAGTCCTCGAAGATCATTTTGATCTTTCGTCGGCTGCCGATCAGCCCGACATACCGCGCCGAGGTTTCGGCCAAATGATACAGCGCCTCTTCGTCGTGCTGATGCCCGCGGGTGATGATCAAGCAATACGTGTTGTGATCGATGTCGAGGCCGCTCAGCGACGAGTCGATCTCACCGACAATCAGCCGTTTCGCCAACGGGAATCGTTCGGCGTTGCAGTATTGATCGCGGTCATCGACCACCCAGACATCGAAGTCGCACGCGGCCGAGAGTTCGGCGACTTTCTGTCCAACATGTCCGGCTCCGACCACAATCAATCGGCAGCGTCGCAGATGCGGCAAATACGAAACGCCCGCCGCGACAAACGGTCGAGGCCGATTTGACAACGGTCGAAGATTAGCAGTGATGGCAGGCGGGAGCACGGTCAACGTTGCCGCAGTGCCGTCAGCGCAACCGCCGGGCGAGGCTGTCAGCAACTCGCCGGCATCACTGATCAAAAACCGATCACCCGCGCGGCCGCCAGCCTTTTCCGAGTCCAACACGATTGCTTCGGTACAGCCTTGGTCGGCGACGAGCACTTCCAACAGCCGACGGTAGTAGCCGAAATTCGACTCCGACCGCACAGGATCGACGAGCATCTTCATGCGTCCACCGCAAATCAATCCGTCATCCCAGCCGTAATCGCTGTCGAGATTAAACGCTAATAGTTCCGACTTGCCGGCGTCGAGCAACCGTAAGGCACGTCGCTTGACCTCCGCTTCGACACAGCCGCCGCCGAGCGTTCCGACTTGCGAGCCGTCGGGAAAGACCAGCATCGTCGCCCCTGCCTTCTGTGGGGTTGATCCACGAGTCTCGACTAGTGCGGTGAACGCCACCGGCTGATGCCGAAAAACTGCTTCGCTGAGTTGTTGCAGAATGTGGTGCATTGAATATCGATCGTGTTTTCGGCGATTGGAAACAGATGAGTAACCCGAATCGTCAGCAAGTGCGAACACTTCAACGGACTTTGAATTCAAAACAACTTGGAGCGTTCGCCTCGCTCACACTTTTTGATGTTGCGCAGTTTTGATATCGCAAAAAACGAGGTTCCCGTACGACGACCGGATCTAGTGGATCGGAGATCTCTCACCGATCAAAGAACGAGCGTCACCATGGTCGTGGATTTGTTGCCGGGACTCAAGCGGTTTTTGAAGTTGTTAGAGTCGAGCGGTGTTGCGCAGATGATGGTTGAAGTGGACCCCAAGAGTTGGACAGTGGGATAAGAGAGAGTTTTGCCGATTCTGGAATCAAGGATTCCAGGAGGAGAGATCATGGGCAAAGCTCGGAAGGTTCGGGATTCGGGATTTAAGGCGCGCGTGGCGCTGGACGC
>JANMIF010000319.1:0-2984 GCA_031375695.1 Planctomyces sp. | reverse complement strand
CGAACGATCGGCGGCCATCACGACGCCCTCCACGAGCTGCCCTTGGGGATCGCGCGCGCTGTATCGGAATTCAGGCATGGGTCACGGACTGCTGTGGCGGGAAAAAAAACAAAGGCAAGCCGGAAGGCTTGCCTTTGTCGGATCGAAATAGGGAAAGACGCTCCTATCCCCGACGACGCCGCCGAACACCCATCGCCGCAAGCATCAACATTGCGCCAGCGGCGAAGGTGGAAGGCTCGGGAACAGGGGTGACATTAAAGTCATTCGTAAGTTTGAATTGGCCGCTGGGGGCCGAACCGAATCCACCGATTGCCACGACGGTGGGAGCTGCGCTGACCGTGCTGCTGAGCGTCACACTATCGCCATTCCCATTCTTATTCTTTGGGAATGCCCAAGGCACGGCAGCGTCGGTGGCGCGAAAGATTCCCATTTGTGACGAGTCGCCATTAAAAAGCCAGAGATAGAGACTCTTGTTATCAAAGAAAGACGCCTGCAAGCCACTATCCTCGGCACCGTTGTGATCCGTCACAACTCCGCCTACCCTTCCCGACAGTGAAATCGCCATAGTGTTTGTGACTGGCGAATCGACAAGGCCAGTCGCTGGGTCGAAAGTAAATTGTTTCCAGCCACCCGATGTCTTAACGGCTGCAACATTTGCCGCAAGGCTCAACCCATTGTCCAAGCTCACCCCGCCTGGGTTGGAAAAAGTGCCGACCCAAACGACGCCGCTCGTAACAGTTGACAAGCTGGAATCCACCACGATTCGCGCGGTAGGGACGGCACTAAAGGTGACACTCGATGCGTGCGCTGTGGGCAGTAGAGCAGCCAGGGATGCAGCTACGAAGAAGATCGATGTTTTCATAAGCGGGGCGAAGCGAGGGGTCTTAGAAACTGGTCGGCGAAGGCAGTGCCCAATTGAAATTGACGCCGCCCTTCCGCTTCAGGACAAACGCCGACCCTGGAGCGATGGTGACTGCCGCACCGATCGGGCTCGTGGTAGAAAACGCCGAATCGTACCAACCTGAGGCATAGCCTTGGCCTCCATTGTAATAGAAGTAACTCGTCTGCGAATTAGCAGTGTAGATGATTAGTTCGTCCGCCGTGGTCGGATCGTCCGACGGCTTCACACCAGTGGCCGGATTCCCAGTGTAAAGGCCGCTATCGTTCAGTGTGAAACCCCGGGCGGAAACGGTTCCAAGGACATTCACCCCAACCGCACCATTCGCGCCACTCACGACCGGAAAGAGCGTATTTCCCTTCTTCACTGACCCTGCAAAAGCGATGCTGATGCCAGCCGCTGCTTTCCGTTTAATGACCACTCCCTGATGAGGGCCGATCACTACCTTCTCTGCTGTTCCAGGCGCGAGTTGGAATGCTGAGTCGTACCAGCCAGCCGGGTATGTGGGAGGGGCGCCGGTGAAGTAGAAATACGCAGCGGAAGATGAACCATCATAAACGTACACCTCGTCACCCGTCGTCGGGTCATCCGACGCCAGCAGCCCGGCGGAGTTGGTCGCTCCAAAAATGTCCGCGATTGTGACGTCCTTGCGAATCCGGATCGTATCCCCCACCCCTGCAAACGTACGGAGATCTTCGGTCGTGATTGAGCTGGTCGTCGATGCGACCGCAGTCGCGGTGATTTGCGCGAGAGCACCCGAGTGAGCCGGGATTGCCGTTGACACGATTTCGACATAGTGGCTTCCATTCGCGCCATTAAAGTCATTGGCCGCCCACTGGACGCCATCCACGGTGATTGTTGTTGTCGTAATTAATCCCTGCGTGCTCGACGACACAGCCGAGATCGTCCCCTGCCACTTGATGGGCTGCGTGAGAGTCGGGGAAATCAAAGCGATCTTCGGAGAATTGACAGATCCGCCCGCCGGCACGGAGAGTTCGATGATTCCGACGGGATCGGTAGTCGCTTCGCTCTGGCTGAAACCGTGGGTGAGGGGAAACGCGACGATCGCGGTGATGACACCGCAAGTGCGAAAAGTCCGGAATATAGTTTTCATTGGGGGTATTGGGGTCATTGCCGAGAGGCAGCACTTTGGGCGGGGTTTCGCCTCCCATGCTCGACTTCGACACTTGAATTACATAGTTTATCCGTAGAATGTTGGCAACAGGAGATTGATAAATTTTTCTTAAGTTTAGGACTGGGCGCTATTTCCGCTGCTTGCGTCGTCGTGAAGCCAACATTCCTATCCCTGCAAGGCCACCCAAGGTGAGTGTGCCGGGCTCGGGAACGGCTAGAATAAGCTGGTTCGAGTTCGTCGAACCAGCGCCGCCGATTGCGAGCATCGTCGGTGCCGATCCAGATGAGACGCTAGTGCCGATTGTATTAGTGTCGCCGGCACCGTTGGCATTTGTTGGCCAATTCCACAGCGGTGAGGCATCGGTACTGGCACGAAAGATCCCCATTTGCGTCGCGCCGGAAATCGTGAGTGCAAAGTCATTGGCCGTTTTCGTCGTCACGCTGGGCGGAGTGGGAACGTTGAATATCCAAAGATAAATCGGTTTGCCGTTGAAAAAAGAGGCTTGGGTGGAACCGCTGCCGTTATTGTCGGTTACTGTGCCGGCTGCCCTCCCAGTTCCGCTAATCGTCAAGGTGTTTATGATGGATGCGTCTGGATTGCCGTTTGCCGGATCCAAGGTAAACTGCTTCCACAGACCGGCCGACACGATGGCCGAATAGTTGGCCGAGATACTAAGGGCTGGATTGAACGTGAAGCTTTCATTCGCAAACGTACCCGCCAAAACGAGACTGCCCGCAGCAAGCTGTGTAAGCGATGAATCCACGACTGTTCGATTAGAACCCGTACCGCTCAAAGTGACCGAGGTGGCGTGCGCAGCGGGCAAACTTGTCAAACCGAGCGCTGCCAGAATAATCAGTGATTTGTTCATTACATGAATGCTTCGCGATCCTTGGAAATGCCGGAATCGAAAAATCAGAAGCTGCTTGGAGAAGGCAACGACCAGTTGAATGC
>JANMIF010000466.1:0-12700 GCA_031375695.1 Planctomyces sp. | reverse complement strand
ACCCAATCCTCCGCCGGTCCCGCCTGCGACACTAGCCTCACCCCCCCCGAGACTCAGATTCCGGAACACGCGAGCGAAACCAATCGTCCAACCACTCCGAAAGCGTTGCGGCTTCGAGGGCATTCTCCGTGACTAACACCGTCCGAGTCTCTTCGCCCCCGGCCAGCGTGCCGAAGATCAAACGGACCGCATAGCCCGACAGTGGCTCCGGCCACGTGTCGAGTGGCACATCGTCATCGAGTTTTGTTCGCCGCCATTGCGAAACCGAATGCGATTGGCCGGAGTTTTCCGAGTTGTCGCCGAACCACGTCACTTTTCCGGTACCGCCATCGCAAATCAGCCGAGCCGGTTCGAAGTACCGCGTGCGTCGCGCATGCCAAATGGCCGCGACGCTGACAAGCAGTAAAGCTCCCCACAGCAACAGCAAACCCGTCACGTTCTCCTGCCACTGCGCCAGGCTCGCGAGCAAGATCGCACCGAGGCTGAGTACTTCCGCCACGATCACCCCAGTCAGAATCGGATCGCCAAACGCTCGCCTTACGACCCATCGGCGACCGTCCGCGTGAATCAATCGGCCGAGCAATCCTCGTGCACGCCGTCGCAGCCAGACCCATCCACCAACCATCACGAGATTGAACGGCATCAGCAACAATCCGACAAACAACGGCCCACCTCCCAGCCGCCGATCCAAAGCCGAGTTGGCCGCATCGTTCGGATCGAAGTACACATCGACCTGCTCTCCGATGAGAAATTGCTCCAATCGTTGTTCCATCTGACGACGACCACCGGGCCATGTCTGACTCCAGAACGACAGCCGATGCCCTTCCAGCGTGTCCTCGTAGGGTTGGTATCGATAGGCAATCGCCAGATGCAGTTCCCTGCGCTCGCCGGGAAGGTCGGCGGTTAACGTTTGCTTGATCGCACTTTGAGTGATCTGACCAACAACGCTGGGGAATGACGCGGCGCGGACAGCACGACCGAATTGGATCATGAAATGCACATCAATGGACAAGACCAAAATCGTCCAAGCCAACAGCCACAGCGTCACCAACGCCCCAAACAACGAGCGCCTCGGCGTTTTTTTACCAGTCGCGATACTCGACCAAGCTGACATCTACAGCACCTGTTCGAGCACTTCCGAATCCACGTAGATCGGCAAATGTGGATCGTGATGCACGGCCAATGCGACAGCGTCGCTGGGGCGGCAGTCGATTTCCAGCAGCTCGCCGCTTTGCCGGACTCGCAGCTTGGCGTAGTACGTGTGTTCGCGAAGCTCGTAGATGACCACGTCTTCCACCTCGCCGCCGAGCATGCCAATCGTGGCCTTCAGCAAGTCGTGAGTCAGCGGTCGCTGTGGGAATTCTTTTTTGATTCGGCGGTCGATGCTCGTCGCCTCAAACAACCCGATCAAAATTGGAAACATCCGCTCCCCGTCGATTTCACGCAGATAAATCACCTGCTGATCGTTCAACTCGGAAATGATGATGCGAGCCAACTCCATCGGAACAAGCACAAGACACCTCGATTTCAACACTCAAATCTCAAATCCATGGCGATCATTGTGAGGATCGCAACGAACAAAGACTAACCCGAAGCGTTCGCAAGGGCGAGCGCTTGACGAGTTTCGTTTCGTAACTGTGTCACACGTGGCTCGCGTGCGTCGATGTCGTTCAGTCACGCTTCATCCGATCGTGAAGCATCTGCTCTCGCTCATGCTCTGACGCTTCGAGTTAGTGTCGCCTCCGGCCAAATTTGCCGCAGAGTCCGTCTTCGGTGAAACACGCCGCCAACTTCAGGAAAAGTTTCGCCATCGAGGACATTTACGTCGTTTCGGTCTGTTCCGCGCGGAATTTCTTACCTCGTCGCAAAAAGCCTTCAAGTCCTTCCCATCCTCGCGCCGATCTTATTCAGCACCGATCACGATGATCGGCACTCATTCACACACAACCTGCTCATGGAAGGGCTTTGCCATGCGGACCGCTGAACCTCGCCTGCGATTGTTTGATCCTGAACACAACGTTGCCACGTTCGCTCCGAAAATGAAGCGGATCCGTTTTCAAGAACTGGTCAATGTGCTGGCCGAAGCCGTTCGCAACGACCGCACTTGGCTGTCCGACTTCGGCGATGACGATGTCAAAATTTCCGCCGACTTGTACGAAGTCTTGAAGACCTACCGTCGCCTGCGACCGAGTGCCTGATTTGTGACGCGACGCTCTGCGTCGCGAAACGATTTACGACGTGGAGAGCCGGTGAATAATTTGAGCCGCGACCGTGAGGAAGTGCTGACTCGCAAGAACATTTGATCGCTCCCTCACGGTCGCGGCTCGAAAACTTCACAGGCTCGGGGCGTCGTGACACATTACTACGGCAGTCCATTCCATTTGCGAATGACCCACTCTGCCGTGAGCAATCCGAACAGCACGATCAGCAACAGCCAGTGATCCCACAGCGTGTATTCGTGCGCTTCGCTGGTAGTCAGGTCTTGCGGTTGAATCAGCTTCGGAAGTTGTCCAAGCTCGTGCGGTAACAGAAATCGACCGCCGGAGATTTGCGCGATTTGTTCCAATACTGCGCGGCTAGCTGTGACGTCGGCTAGTTCTTTCGTTTGCGCGCCGCGCACAAAAAAGTCGGCAGCGATTTCTTTTCCGGAATCGGCTTTCTTGGGATCGCCTTTCGCGCCAACAGCCTCCAGCGGCGGGCCCTCGATCTTCAAGACCGCGCGAAATTCGCCCGGAGTTTGCGCGATCCAGCGGCCGGTGTGCATCGCCACGCGAGCTGGATCGGGAGTCAGTTCGATGGAAGCCAACGGCTCATCGAGTTTCGCTTTCTCACGCGGGAAGATCAGCACCTTGGCCTTCACGTCTGGTCGCCGAACCAACAGTTGCGGCGTCCAGCGAGCACGGAATTGCACCTCTTGACCCAGGCCAACATCCGACGACTCCAAGCCGAATTTGACGAATTCATTGCCGGCCGCCGCCTTGTTCTGCGCCGCCGTGCGAGCGAGCTGTCCCCAAAACCGGTGATGATGTTGATCCCCCGCGCGATGTCGCCAACGCCATGAGCTATCGAAACCGAGCCACCACGTTTGACCGAGTCCGTAATATTGTTGCACGATCAAGGCGCGAGATCGTTCGACTTCCGCCGGCAGCGCCTGCCCGTCATCGGCAGTCGCCAGCACGGTTGCTCCCGGCTTGACCTCGCCGACCATCACCCACGGGTGTCCCGGCAGCGACTTCCATACCTCACGGCTGGCAGCCGCATCCGCGCCGAGTTGCAAGCTACTTTCCCGTTCGCCATCAGGAGTCAGCCGCAAGTGAATGCCGCGCAGATGCGGCGGGGCCGTCGGCGGATCGACGGAATTGACTCCTTTCGGCCCAGTCAGCGGCAGCAGCTTGCTCAAGATCGGCGATTGAAACTGGTTCGGCAGATGTCGTTTTCCCGCGACGAACACAATCGTCCCGCCAAGGTCCGACACGAATTTTTCAAACTGTGCCAGCATCGGCTCAGGAAAATACTGCGGGGCGACGTCGCCAAAGATGACCAAGTCGAACTCGGCTAGCGGCGATTCTTCCACCTTGGCCGCCATCGTCACTTGCGACAACTGCTTCGGGAAAAACGTCTGCGGCAGCAAGCCCATATAGGGCTGCTCGAAAACGACCTTTTCCAGCCGCACCCGCTCGTCGCGCGCGAATGCACTTTCCAGAAATCGGAACTCCCAGCGAGCCTCCCCTTCAATCAGCAGCACGCGCGTCTTGTCATCGACGACGACGAACGCGAACTCGCGCGCGTTATTGTCTTCGCGAGTTTCCCCTTTTTTCACATCAGTCCGCACGGTGAATTGTCGCCGTCCGAGCTTGCTGGCATCGAGCGGAAACTCGACCGTCACCGTCGGTGGCAGCCCGCTGGCGGCCCCTGGCACCTGCACCGACTTCGTTTCCGCCGCCCCTTCTGCCGGTTCGAGCACGATGCTCAGATGCTCTCCTTCAAAACCTCCCGCTTGCAATGTGACCCGTGCTAGCGGCTTGTCATTGAGAAATACCGACGTCGGCACTTCCAATCGATCCAATACAATGTCCTTCGGCCGACGTTCCGAACCGACCAACACCGGAAAGACACCCGCTTGCAGATCGCGCCAGCGCCGCGCTGCCGCGACCGAATCGCTGCCGGCGGTGTCGCGGCCATCCGTCAACAAGATGATCCCTTTGATCGGCGACTCTTGATCGGCCGACGAGGCATCCAGTCCAGCGACGAGATTCGTAATCGACGGTGTCAAGCTTTCCGGCGGCTTCGCGATCAAACCTTCTAGTGACTCGAAATCCCCCGTCACCGACTTGCCGCCAAACGCTCGCAACTCGACGACAAAGTGCTTCTCCAATTCGCTGAGCCAACCTCCCGCCTGCCGCTGCAACAGCCGTCGAGCAATCTCAGCTCGCGGTAACTTTTCGATTTCTTGCATCGCCCCAGCGACGAATTCCTTGCGACTCCGAACTAACTGAGCTTGCCGCTCCGGATCAGCCGGGTCAGTCGCGCCAATCCAATTCGGTTCGCGATCGGCTTCATAATCGGTGATCCATTTCAGCACTTGGTCGCGATTTTGATCGTTGCCGATGATCCCCAACCCGACCGCAGTCCGCAGTTTCTCGGCCGGCGTCGCGATCCGGTCCACCGTCGCCATGCTCTCCGACAAATCGACTGCGACGACCACACGTCCGGTTCGTTCGCGGTCCAACGTCCAAGTCAGCACCGGCTGAAGCAACGCCAGCCACAAAACGGCAATCACGCAAAGCCGCAGCACCAACAGCCCGTAACCAACCGAAGTCGGAACCAATCGCCGCTCATACTTCGACAGCAGCACCACCAGCGCCGCAGAAGCGACCACTAGTACGAACACCGCCAAACTGGCCCAAGATAAATTCCAAGCTTGAAAGACCAGCCGATGTTGAAACATGTCACGAACGACCTGACGGGAAGGCGAGGCTCGCGCCGAGCCGTTTGTCAAAATGTTGCCAGTTCACGGCCCGGCAGGAGTCTCGCCCTCCCGAATAGGCAACCACCGATTAGAACTCGCGCTTCGTGGTGATTCCCGGCAGCGGAATCGGGTACTTGCCGTTGGCATCGGCCTTCAGCGGGGAGTCCCCGTCGAGGGTCAGCTTGTCGGCGTTCGGTGCGAATTCGTGCTCACAGTTGAGCATGTCTTCGTAGGTCACGATCTGGCCGGTGTGACAGGCCATGCGGCCCATCGCCGTCACCAAGCTCGACTTCGTGCCGCGTTCGGCTTCGTTGTATGGCTGATCTTTGCGAATCGCCGTCAACAAGTCGTCCCATTCGATTTCATACGGATTGAGTTCTGGCTTCTCGCATTCCCAAATCAAGTCTTCTTTGACGAAGCGATGCCCCTTGTACATGCGAGCCTTCGACGGATGATGTCCCGACTGCGAGACCACTGCCGAACCTTTCGAACCATGCACATAGGTCGCGAACTCCTGATGACAGCCGGGCATCGTGCGGCCTTCCATGAACATCTTCGTGCCGTCGGCAAACGTGTACTCGGTCGAGTAGCAATCCAAGTTTTGATCGACTGAGTCCGCTCGATAATGCCGACCGCCGAGACCTTTCGCTTCGACAGGGAAAGCGTCTTTCATCCAGCAACATTCGTCGATGTTGTGAATCAGGAAGTCACTGAACCCGCCTCCGCTCAGCCACAAGAACCCATGAAAATTCTTGATTTGCCACAGCAACTCGCTAATCCCTTCCGGCTTCGGACCGACCGCTGCCGTACCAGTCGGCCCGGCGATGCGATACGCCCGTAACAGGATCACGTCGCCAATCTCGCCTCCCTTGATCTTGCGAAACAATTCGCCGCGCGACTTGCAATGCCGGCACATCAGCCCGACGCCGACTTTCAAATTCTTCTTCACCGATTCCGCTGCCAGTTCGAGCATCTTGCGGCTCGTCGGGCCATCGACCGTCGTCGGCTTCTCCATGAAGACGTTCAGACCCTTTGAAATCGCGTATCCGAAGTGAACCCAGCGGAAAACGGGCGGAGTGGTCAGGATCACGATGTCTCCTGGCTTGAGACAATCCATCGCCTTTTTGTAGCCGTCAAACCCAACGAACTTGCGGTCGTCTGGCACATCGACTTGTTCAGCGAACGCGGTCTTCGTCGCATTAAAGCTGACCGTCAACTTCTCGCTGAAGACGTCCGCCATGGCGACGAGCTTCGTCGGTCCCTGCTGTCGCGACAGAGCATTCGCAATCGCCCCCGTTCCGCGACCGCCGCAACCGACGAGCGCAATTTGAATCGTGTTATTTTCCGCAGCGAAAGCCCCCGGCAACGAAGCGGCCGTCATCAGCGAAGCCGCCGCCAATTGTCCGGACGTCTTCAGAACCTCACGACGGTTCAACCCATTCAATACGATGTCACTCATTGGAATTCTCCTATTTTCATGGAATCGCCAGCGTGTCAATTCGCGATGGCGCGATACGTTTATGTCTGAGCAAGCACGTTATCCAATGCGGAACGGGTTTGCAAAACTGGCCCGGTTCGGTTTCACGATGCGGCTTGCCCGCACAATTGGCCAGGCGGCATAATGTGACGCCACGGAAACGGTCGATCTCAATTCACTAACCCGAAGCGCCAGCGAGGGCGAGCGCTTCAAGGAAACCTCAGCTCAACGTTTTCCGGAGCACCCGCCCTCGCTGGCGCTTCGGGTTAGTGGGAACACCCGCCATGCAGCTTTCTCGCCTTGATCCGCTGTTTGCTCCCGGGCACTCGCTGGTGAATCGCCGTGACGTGATGCGAGTCGGTTCGGTCAGCGTCGCAGCGACGCTTTTGCCGGGTGCGATTGCGCGAGGTGAATCCAATCATTCGCCCAGTTTCGGCAAGGCGAGATCCGTCGTGTATCTCTGGATGGGCGGAGGCGTTACGCAATTGGAGTCATTCGATCCGAAGCCGGAAGCTCCGGAAGAGATTCGAGGCACGCTGTCGTCAATCGACACGAGTCTGCCGGGCGTACAGTTTTGCGAAGCCTGTCCGAATTTGGCTCGTATCGCGCACGAACTGGCGGTCATTCGCAGCTTCTCGCACGACAGCAACGATCATTTGCTGAGCCAGGCTTACACGTTGTCGGGTAAGAAAGTGACGATGGCCCAGCTCTTCGCCGAGCCGAACATCGGATCGATCGCATGGCATCAGCAAGGTTCGCGAAACGGCTTGCCGGGTTACATCGCGGTGCCGGGGATCACGCGGCCCGGTCCGCCGCCGTATGCGTTGTTCGTCGGCGGTTGGCTAGGAGATCAGTACGCCCCGTTCTGTGTCGGCGGTCAGCCCGATCAACCCGACTTCACGGTCGGCGAGAAATCGGAAAACCCGACACCGATCTTCGACGAAGACCTGCGACCGAAAATGCTCGACATGCCGGAAGGCGTGTCGCTCTCGCGGCTGGACCGTCGCGTTTCTTTGCGGCAAACGTTTGATCAGGCGCAACGCACGGTCGAGCAAGAACGTCTTGCTGATGCCGTGGATGGGAATTTCTCAAGTGCGCTCGGCCTGCTGACATCGAACAAAATTCGCGACGCCTTCGATGTCCGCAAAGAACAGGATTCCGTGCGAGACGCATACGGCCGAACAAAAATCGGAGGCCGATGTCTGATGGCGGCGCGTCTCGTCGAGGCGGGAGCGAGATTCGTGATGGTCGACTACGGTTACGACCCCCAGTACGGCAACCTTTGGGATAACCACAATGTCCCCGAACAGAAATTCCCGCATATCAGCCAAATGGCGATGCGCGGCTACCACGTCGCCGGCATGGATCGCGCCTTTGCTGCGATGATCACCGATTTAAAACAGCGAGGTCTGCTCGACAGCACGCTGGTCGTGTTTTTGACCGAGTTTGGCCGGACTCCGAAGATCAACAAAGGTGGCGGTCGAGATCACTGGGGCGCGTGCGGCAGCCTATTCTTCACTGGAGCCGGTACGAAGGTCGGCCAAGTCATCGGAGCCAGTGACAAGCAAGCCGCCTATCCGACGACTCGCCACTACGGCCCCGCCGACATCGCCGCCACGATTTATCACGCACTCGGTATCGACCCGGAAACCTACCTCCGCAACCGCGAGAACCGCCCGGTTCCGATCCTCGATCACGGGCAAGTCATCGAAGAAATCATTGGCTGATTGGCCGCTAATTGCATGAATCCAGCGAATCACCTTCTGGAACGAATCGACGTCAATCGCCAAGCCTGTGAGTTTAATCCGTGGGAGCGACTCGTCTCGAATTCCAAGACAGTTTGCCGTGAATTATTTTTTAAGGAGCTGTCATGACCCGCTGGCTGATCGTTTTGATGTTGGTTGCTGTCGCATTGGAATTGCACGGTTCCGCGTCGTTCGCGCAAAACAAGAACAAAGGTAAGTCCGCCCAGGAACAGCGAGACGATCAGCGGATCGCGAATGAAAAGAAAGACGTCAAGCAGGCTCAGGACAAGCTGAAGCTTGATAGCAAGGAGTTGCAGGAAGCTCAGAAAGGTCTGGCCGAGGCTGAAGCCAAAGAGAAAGCCGCGCGGAAAAAGCTCGACGAAGTTCGCGAACGAGTCAAAGCGAAAGCGGAACAAAGTTCCGGCATCGATAAGGCTCTGGCCGCGCAATCCGAGGCGCAGAAAGCATACGACGTGGCAGCGGCTCCGGTGCTGAAAGCACTCAAGGAAACACCAGCCCACCAGGCAGCCGCCAAGAAAGTGGACGAGGCGAAAGCGCGGTTGAAGCAGATTCGTGAAGACAAGGAGCTATCGGAAACGGTTCGTCGCCACGAAACCAAACAAGCCAGCCAAGACGCGCTGGCCGCCACCGAACTCGAACAAAGGACGCTGGCCGACAGTCCGGCGGTGAAGTCCGCGCGGGCCAAGTTGGCGGAAACTCAAGACCAAGTCAGCCAAATTCGTCAGAAGATCGCTGCGGAGATCGACAAGAATCCGGAGATCGCCAATTCCAAGAATGCGATGCGCTCCGCTGCCGAGGCTTCGGAGGTCGCCGGTGTGAAGATGAAACGAATTCGCGACAAGCTGGCAGCCGATCAGGCCAAGCTCAACCGCGAACAACTTGACGTCAAAAAGGCTGAGGTGCTCGACAAACAAAACGACGCGCAAGACAGAGCCAACAAGACCAAGAACAACAAAGGCAAGAAATGAGCCGCGATGCAAGATTTTTTAGGCGTTGAAGAATGAATGATTTGTTGGCGGATAGCATTGAGTTGTCGCTCAAGCCGTGGGGCACAGTCGTTGAGGGTGACATCCAGCAATGCGGCGATGAGGACGTGCTCAAAGCCTGCGACTAGAACTTTCGACGGAGGATGACCGCCGTCTGACGGAACTTCTCCAGCAGCAGCAGACCGAAACATTGCTCGCCCAAGAGCAATCGTAATTGGCCTCGCTGATGCAGGTCTATCAAGAGGGATTGGTCCGCAAGGCCGAGGCTCTGCGTGAGGCCGTTCGACGCGGGTTGCGAGGGCCGGTGCAGCCGCGATGAGCGCACATATTCCGGACGACCGCCGTGACCGAGTCCGGCAGGCGGCTGGTCAGCGTTGTGGTTATTGCCTCAGTCCACAGCATTTGGTGCTGATCTCCGTCGTCGTTCGCCGCCACTGGGTTGCCGCTGGTTGGCATCCGCCGAATGTGAATTCTGGATAGGCCCGATACAACGCTCGCGAGCCGAGTTCTCGGCCTACGCCGAGAAGCACGGCTTCGAGAATCTCTGCCGGGTGCTGTTCAACGTGAGCGAGTTTGTGTTCGTGGATTGAGCGGCTGACATTGGCGTGTGGCAATCCATTTGCAAAAGAAGGGAAAATGGTATTCCAAGATGCGAAATACCTTTCAGTCGTCGATCCGTCGTGACACTAAACTTCGCGGCGCGAAATTGTTTCCGTGTCTTCCCATCGGCCTGTTTTTCCGAAGTCGGTTCGCTCTGTTTTTTGTGCTGCTGGTCACGGTCTTCACCGCGTCGATTGCGAGTGCTCAAGAGAACCTATTTCCAAAGTGTCGCGTGAAGCCGGAATTCAAGTTGTTGAACCACAGCTTTTACGTCAACGCCCAATACTTCGTGCAACAAACGGGGTACGAAGAACTCTGGCAGCGCTATGACGGCCATTTGCCGACAGGTAAAGGCGTTGTCGTGGCTCAGTGCGAAAACGGGCTGGCCGATCCTGAGAAGGTGCCGGGAGTGGAGATCGTGCATGTGCCGGGACTCACGGACAAGGTGTGGGAAGGCCATGCAAGCGGCGTCAGCCAAATGCTCTATGGTCCTGAGCCGTATCAAGACAAGGGTTGCGTGTTCGACCGCAGCTTTTCGCCGGGCATACGACTCGTGTTTGCGTACACGAGCAACCATTTTCGCCAGCATGTGCTCATGGTCGAAAAGCACAACGTCCGTGGTGTGGTGCTTCCGGCTTGGTCAGACGCAAAACGGCCGGTCGACGTACTCAGCATGAGCAACACGTTCGGCAACGGCGGAGAAGATCAGACCATCCGCGCTTTCGATTACCTCATCGACGCGACCGATGTGCTCGCCTGCGCCTCGCAGCCCGGTTCCTTGCCATCGAACGCCAGTCTCGCCGGAAACCTCTGGAATGCGTTGGTTGTCGGCAAGACTTCGCCTGATTTCGGATACGCCGAAGGAACCGACTATGAGAATGTGGGATCTTTTCGCCGAAAGAAGCCTGACATCGTCGCCTGTAGTTACATCAGGCAAGATGGCGGAGCTTCGAGTTGGTCGACGCCCACAGTGACATCGGCGGCGGCTCTGCTGATCGAACGAGCGCGGGCCTCAGAAAACACCAAACGCGCCGAGCGCAACTATGTGCTCAAGGCGATCCTGATGGCGGGTGCCGCAAAGACCGGGTTGTTCTCGCCGGTGTACGACGACGCGGGAAAACTCAAGGACGTCGATATGACGAAGGCTTGGGCGTGGTCACGCACGCCAGAGGCACCACTCGACAAGTTCTACGGCGCGGGAAACCTCCAGATCGACAACAGTTATCGAATTCTGGAAGCGGGCGAGCAAACTCGCGACGCTGGTCCGAACGGCTGGATGCTGGGAGAAGGAGTCACCAAGGATCAACCGCGAGAGCTTTCGTTTTTGGTTAAGCAGCCTGCAAAAGAGTTCTCGGCCGCCTTGGTATGGAATCGTCACATTGCTACGACCGAGGGGCAACCTTTTTCATACATGGTGGCCGACTTGCGATTGGAGTTGCGTGATTCCGAGGGCAAAGTTCTCCAGTGGAGCGACGACCCTGGCAACAACGTGGAGTATCTCTGGATCGAGGGCGGATTGAAGCCGGGCCGCTATACCTTGACGGTTACGTCGCATCGTGGCGAGCCGGAGAATTTCGGACTGGCATGGCGTAACTTGCCATGAAGACTCCTGTGAAAAATCCCTCTCGTCTCGGCCAATGTGGTGACGTCAAGATTGTTGACTGGATCATTTTGAACTTCGGGACGGATTGATCGTTCCGAAATCCGACATCGGCCGCGTGACGGAGCACTTGTTGCAATTGAATTGTCCGAAGTTGGTCTCCATTCGGCGGCAACTCTTGGCGAAGGGGCGGCATCCGACTGGTTTGGAATCACAGGAGACTTCGTGATGAACCCATTCGCGAGCGAGCCGAGTTCGCGGCCTACGCCAAGAAGCACGGCTTCGAGAATCTCTGCCGGGTGCTGTTCAACGTGAACGAGTTTGTGTTCGTGGATTGATTACCGGTCCATACCGAGTCAGGGACGACTCAGAATAGACGGAGGGGTTATGCGTCTTTGTTCGTATGTTGTGATGCACGATACAGGATTTGCGCCTAATCCTTTTTGGGGCTATTGCACGCTCGCCGCTTGCACTCCGAATCATCAAGGGTTGCGACTCAAACCGGGCGATTGGGTATTCGGAAACAGTTCGCTCGAAACTGGCCAGCGGTTGATAAATGCCATGCGGATCTCGGAAGTCTTGGACTTCGACGACTACTACAAGGATAAGCGGTTTACTCGAAAGAGGCCGAGTGCCGGAAGCTGGCGGAAACGATGTGGCGATAACATCTACTTCCGCGACAAGACTGGCCGGTGGACGCAGGCAGATACTTTTCACCACGCTTCTCCAGCTCAAATTGCAAAAGACACGCGCCACCCGCGGGTCTTCATCTCCGATTACTTTTTCTATTTCGGCGAGAATGCACCAATTCTCCCGATCGAATTCGCCTCCTTGATTCGGGCACGCAATGGCTGTTGTTGCAATGAAGATAAAGAAGAGACGAGCCGAGCATTCATCGAATGGTTGGAGGAGACCTTCCAACCGGGATTGCACGGTCTGCCTAGAGACCGCGAACAAGACACAGGAGCAAGCTGCGGGATCATCCCGAAACGCCACGGTATGACCAGGACTTCATGCCAATGAAATGCTTGCAACACTTCCTCTGTTTCATGCGACGCTGACGGACTCCCCTTCCCACGAAAAAGATCGATCAATGATTATCTCTCGACGCAGTTTGCTGACTCGCTCTGGCCAAGGCTTCGGCGCATTGGCGTTGGCAGCGATGCTCGCTCAAGAAGACGCCGCTCGCGCCGAGACTCAAGGCGTCGGGCGTGGCGGCGTGCTCAAGGCGTTGCATCATCCGCCGAGGGCGAAGCGGGTCGTGCAGCTCTTCATGGGTGGGGCGGCTTCGCATATCGACCT
>JANMIF010000285.1:0-5340 GCA_031375695.1 Planctomyces sp. | reverse complement strand
TTCATTGTTGTGCTCCCTGTGCATGATCGCAGCCGGCATCTGCGTCGTTCATCTATCAGTTAACCTGCCGGTGGCCAGTCTCAAGCGGCCCACGGCAACTCAAGGTGGAGCCTTGGCCGCAGGCCAAGCAGCAGCGAGCGCCGCAGGCGGGAGCGGACCTTGACGCCGTGGTACGATGAGGGACTGCCAGCGAGCGGACAGTGTTTGTTCTTCCCGCGTTAGGGATACGCAGGGTGCGCAGCAGTCCGGCCTCGGCCGGACCGAGCGGAAGCGGAGCCCGGAGCAGCCCGGCCCGCAGGGCAACGCCCAAATGCAACTTATGGACGAGGCTTTTCCAAATCCAACGTGTTTCTGATGCGGGGCCTTTTTCCTCGATTGAGAGATTTTCCAGACACCGTCTGGACAATCGGAGTGCGATCAAACTGGCTCACTCTTCTGATTCCCAATTCATAGTCTGGAAGTGTCGCTGGTCTGGGATATCGACCACCCCAGTTGGAGACATTCGGCACAGTCCGGTAGGATGGCAGACGGTATTTTGCCCCGACGATAGCCGATCATTCGTGAATTCTCGAAATCTCATTCAATGACCGCACGAACAAGTAAGCGACAACCACTTCCGTTTGTCCCGTGTTCCATCGAACCGCGAGAGTGGCAAGCTCACGTCAACAAACTGATGAGTATTGAATGGGCGCTGCTCGGAGCGGCATACCAGCCGGTCCCCGATCGGATCAATGGCGACAGGGGACTTGAAGGATTTAGCACTCTCGGCGATGGCGTTCAGGCATATGTGGACGTTGAATCCCGCACGAACGCAGAACGTCGCAAAGGGCAAATGGGAAAAATTCGTAAGGATTTGAAGAAGTTGGAGAAGTACGCGGCTTGGTGGAGTCAGACGCTCCAAGGGCTCCAGTTGCGAACGTGGAAGTTGATCGTACCGGCCCTTGATGACGCCAACATCGTTCAATACGCACGGAAGAAAGGTGCTGAATTAGTTTCCAAGGCATTGCCCTTCATTGCCCCCGATTTTCAGGCGCTTGTCTGCACCGATCAAGACTTTCCACGGGCGCTTGCTCTGATTCAGAATCCATCTTTGGCATATCGAACGATCCCAATTCGACCAATTGACGATGGTGCCGTGTCAGACTTTGCGATCCAAACGCCCAGCTTCACGGCGAATATCGGTCGAAAGATTACTGCGTACGTCCGTTCGCCCACTTCCGAGAATCTTCAGGCTGAGCAAGATCAGCAACTCAGGAATCATCTCAAATGTGCAAATTACCTTGACGATATGCAGGTGCATTTTCCAACCCAGTGGGAGCAGATTGAGGGCACGATTTCGTCCCTCGCGGATCGAATCGGCACCGACAACCGAGCATCCGAATCCACTCCGAATCATAGGATCAAAGAACTGCATCGTGATTTCGGTGCGGCACTGAAGCACGAAGTTGGTGATCTCCCACAAGACAGGCAAATCATGCTCGAAAGCGGGTTGGTGGCACGCTGGCTTGGCGATTGCACCCTTGAATTCACTTCGCATGTCACGACATGAACACAACCGATCCAATTCTTGATGCCGAGTTCATTTTGCGGTCGAAGGCGGTGCCGTTGCCGTGCGCGCATCGGCCACTCTGGCGGATGTCAGTCGTCTTGCTGTTGATCGAGCAGTGTTACGGCGAGCGAGCAACTGTTGAGCAGTTGCATGTGTTGAATTGGGCGATTCGCTCCGACCAAACTCGACAGCAGTTTCTGGATTTCATTCGAGGTCGTCGTGTGCCAAGTCAAGTCAATGCGAGAAGAGATCCCAGCCTGAATCGCGCACTGGAGTTTGCCTACGCCGAGAATCTGATTGCTGTCGAAACCAGTGGTGCGCATGGAGACAGAGCCACCGTCGGTCATGTCCGAGTTCGGTTGGACTCTAAAGGCCACACCTTGATCGATTTCATCAAGCAAAACGACGACTGTTTCGTCGTCCAAAAGCGATTCCTGCAAGATATCGGTCGAAAGGTCACGCAATCTGACGTAGCACAACTTTTTACGGGAGGAGCGTGACGTGGGAATGCGGCTCCGGCATCTGCAAGTCCAAATTGAGACATCGAACGGACCGTATGGCATCGTCATTCCGTTTCCGAATGGCATGACGGTCATTCGGGCCGACAATTCGAGCGGCAAGTCAACTTGCTTGATGGCGATCCTGTACGGCCTCGGCCTGGAAGGAATGCTCGGACCGAGCCAGCAGCCACCATTTGCTGAAGTGATGTTGGAATCCTTGCTCGATGGCCCACAGCATGTGTCGGTCGTAGAGTCGTTCGTCCGGCTTGAAATCGAGAATGACCAAGGTGAGTTCCTTACCGCCAAACGATTCGTTTCCCGAAATATCGACATCGACGCCTCAAGGGTTCGACAACTTGTCCAAGTAGTTGAGGGCGGGGCTATCACGCATCCGACCGGAACTTTTCCTGCTCGGGATTATTTCGTCCGCATACCGTCTGCGGCACAAAGCGAGTCGGGATTTCATCACCGGTTAGCTGCCTTTGTCGGTTACCAACTACCAAATGTTCCGGGCACTGATCAGGGACAGGTTCCACTCTACCTCGAAACCCTTTTCCCGTTTTTCTTCGTGGATCAGCTTTCTGGCTGGAGAGACCTGAAGGCACGAATGCCAACTCATCTCCGAATCCCGGAGATGGCGAAGCGGGCAACGGAGTTCATTCTGCGTCTCGACATCCTTGGTCGTGAGATTCAACGCCAGACGCTATCACAACGAGAAGAACTTTTGCGGCAACAATGGCGGAATCGCATCGTCGTTGCCCAAAGCGAGATTCAAAGCAAAGGGGCGGCACTTCATGGCTTTCCGGAGACTCCAGTCGACCGTTGGCCGCCAAGGGCAGCGACGCCGCAAATGATGCACACCGACGGGAACACTTGGCGATCCGTTGAAAGCGCAATCACAAATGTCGAACAGAGAATCTCGCAGCTCGTTGAGCCAATTCCGGTGCCTTCCATTTCACTTTCCCCCGACCAGGAACAAGTCTTCTTGTTGCTTCGCGAAGCCGAGAACCAATTAGTGGAAGTGCGAGAGCAAGCCTATGCGATTGACGAAAAGGACCGGATGGAAGACCTCAACATTCGGGCTGTTGACAAGCGGCTTCGCACGCTCGCTGAGGAATTGAAAGATTATCGCGAAACCAAAGCGGTGTTGGATCGAGGAGGGTTTGCTGAACTCAAGACCGCTCAGGGCATTTGTCCCACTTGCCGACAACCGATGAAGGACACGTTGCTGCCGCAAGGCACACCAAACGCCCCGATGTCGCTCGAAGACAACATTCACTACATCAAGGACGAGCATGACACTTACGAGCAAATGCGCCGGCATGCGTTGTCCGCAGCGCAATCTCGACAAACTCTATTATCTCAGTTGCGACGGCGCGAAGCAGAACTTGCCCAGACAATTCGCGAGCAGCGTCGAACTCTAATTGCCCCAACCGGCACTCCTTCGGCTGCGAGAATCGGAGAACAAATTCGGTTGGAGCACGAACTTGATCGCCTGAAGGAAACGTCGAAGTGGTATGAACAACTCGTAATTGACGTCAACGCAATGGCAAACGAGTTCGCCGCCATCAAGAAAGCGCGTAAGGAACTTGGCGAAGACGGCTTGTCGGAAAATGACAAGGCAAAGGTGAGATCTCTGACAGAGATATTTCGTGAGCAATTGGTTCTCTACGGTTTCAGGAGCTTCGATGTCGAGGAAATCAGCCTGAGCCCGGTGACGTATAGGCCGATGCGCCACGAATTCGACGTCGGACTGACATCGGCCAGCGATGCCGTCCGATTGATTTGGGCTTACTTACTTTCAATGCTTGAATTGGCCCGCCGAAAGGAGTTCATAACGAACCATCTCGGTATCGTCGTTTTCGATGAGCCCAAACAACAGAACGCACAGGACATCAGCCTCGAGCAGTTGCTTTTTCGCGCAGCAGCGTCGCTGACTCACAATCAGCAGGTCATCGTTGCGACAAGCGAGGAAGCAGTTCGCCTTTCTCCAATGCTCGCTTCCATTGAGTGCAAATATCTCAACTTCCCTGTTGGCGGCAGGCTGATCGAGAAGCTCGGATCAGTTCAACCTGAGCAACCGGCTAATCCAATTGAGAAGTGAGTGAGATTCGGGAGCCAGCTCTTTTTGCAAAGGTGTGGTTTGCTTCAATCCCGATGAATCGTCGACCACTTTCGACGGAAGAAACGCCGGTCGTTCCCGAACCGCTGAAGGGGTCGATGACGAGGTCGCCGGGCTGGCTTGCGCAGAGAACGATCGGGCGGACGAGGGCCAGCGGGAGTTGGGTGGGGAAGTCGGGAAGGCGTTCGCGGCTGTTTTCAACGAGACGCGGGATGCACCAGACGTTGTCCCAAAGTTTGCCGTGGGGGTTGGCTCGTGAGTCGGCGTATTTGGATTGGCGGTCGGACGGGCGTGAGATGGCGTCAGCGTTGAAGACGAAGTGGCGCGGATTCTTGACGCAGTAGAAGATGTGCCGCGAGCAGCGATTGAAATTGTTCGTGCAGTTCACGCCGAATGTCTCGTACCACTTGATCCACGAGCGACGATGCAGGCCGGCTTCGCGGAGCAAAAGACCGAAGTGGTCGGCGTACTCGTCAGAGATCATCACCCACAAACTACCGTCGTCGGTCAACACGCGGACGCACGCTTTGATCCAGCGGC
This sequence comes from Planctomyces sp., assembly GCA_031375695.1. Classification (GTDB taxonomy): domain Bacteria; phylum Planctomycetota; class Planctomycetia; order Planctomycetales; family Planctomycetaceae; genus SXKJ01. The sequence goes on along the minus strand of JANMIF010000285.1, from coordinate 629 downwards.
GGCACCATGCGAGGTACGCTTCGTCGGCAAGCGAATCCGCATTGCGACCCCGACCGTAGTCGATGCCTTGGTTGTACGGCGGATCGGCGAAGACGAGTCGAGCCGTTCCCGGTTTCAGCTTCGCCAGTTCCTCGACGCAGTCGCCACAGCGGATCTCCCAATTCGATTCGTCACGACGCGGACGCGCGGCTCTCGACAAGCGCCGTTGCTCTTGGCGTTTCGACTCGCGGTCGGCTTCTCGTTTGGCGACGGTCAGCCGTTGTGCTCCGGCTTTGACTTGTTCGTAGAGTTTCGGGGCGACCTGTTTCAATTGCTGAGCTGCGCGGATTCGGCGTTCCGAGACGCGATAAGCCACGGCCACGGTGCCGCGAGAAGTTTTTGTTTTCGACTGCTTCCCGACCGACGTGATCGGCAAGCTATCGCTTGGCTTCGCCCGGCCACGACCGCCGGTCAGTCCACCCAGCCGAGCGCGTTCCCGTGTAGCGATCTGGCTCAGAATCTCCATTTCTTCCCGTGCGAGGCACGCACGTTGGTCGTCGGTGAGGTGGCGGCGTTTGGTGGCCGCTCGCAACATGTAGAGGACGGGATCGTCGCCATTCAGCGGTGCGTGGATCACGAGAACTCGTTTG
>JANMIF010000463.1:0-24057 GCA_031375695.1 Planctomyces sp. | reverse complement strand
CGTCGATCTTTGAAACCGAGGTCACGTTGCTAGGACGTGTTACCGCCCGATCCGCACGGGTGTGTATCGCCTTCCGGTCGACCACACTTTCTTGCCTGCAATGTGCCAGGCAAATTTCCCCTTACGAAAGCAGAAGCTTAGGGTACCGCTCCCGCACGGACATTCGCTGTTCGGCACCGTCTCCTCGGAATCTCACTGGCAAGCCCTGTCGTTCGTATTCGATGGGGCCTTTCATGGTTGAGCTTTTCACCATCGAGAGATTTGCTCCCGATTGCCGGACGAGTCACGTCCGGTGTTCTTTGTCGCCAAAGAACAGCTCCCCACGCCAGCCGCGTTGAGCGAACTCGCTTGCGCAAGCCCGAACCCCACGGACGGGATTTTCACCCGCTTTGACCTTCGACTGATTCAACAGCCAAAGGCGAAACTCCAGCCTGCATCGCAGGCGTCAGTTTCATCGACGCGGCCTTGCCCGAAGACAAGGGATGTCCGCATCGCCCGTATTCAAAAGGGACATGTCGTTGCTGTGACACGTCCCGATAAAACCATTGGATAGAACGCCGGGATTGCTCCGATGCTTGAGCGAGTTCCATACAAAGGGAACATCGCTCGATCGGCATTACTCCGACGAGCCCCCATTGAACCGAGCGAACCACTCTCATGGTACTCGGCTCGAAGGGCCAGCGCTTGGGAAGTTGGCGTACTTCCGGTCCTTATCCTCAGTTGATGAGACCGAGATTCCTGGACCCGCTGTCCCCGTTAGGAGAAATCAGCTCGTTCACTCTTATCTCCGATTGGAATGTCGGACTTCGAGTGAATGCGTTTCACATGAGCATGACGACCGGCAAGCCAATGGCCTGCCTACAGCGCCAAGTTAGCGCGCCGAAAATGCACTGTCACCCGTTTCTTCAAACAACGTGAAGCAACATCGATCGTCGTTCCGTTGCGAGGCGATTGGTGCAGTGTCGCTCGCGTCGCAGAATTCATCGGTTGATGCGTGTCGCTCGCGTCGCAGATTTCACGGAAGGCGTGTCTGTCGCGTCGCAGTCGATCGGTGCCTGGAAATGGCCAAGTCCCGGAAATTGTTCAATGATCAGCAGGTCTGAGCGAAATCCGGCGGTCTGCCAAAGTATTGGTACAAAGTACTTGGAAAAACAAAGCAGGATTTGCCTTGAACGATCAGAAGGACGTCTTCAACAAGTCACCCGCACGCTCCAGTCCTCTCTTTGATCTCGGCTGCGAAGCAGCCGTTGTGGAAGCATCTCGCTCCACCCCGAAGACTTCATCGATCAGGCGAGAAAAGAGTTGGCGGTTCGAAACAGAGGGCTCTTGTTTTCGCTGTTCCGCTTTGCGTACGGCGTGCCACCAATCAGGCGGAGTTCTGATCCCTTCAGCCGCCTTGCTGAGCGAATCCACCAAGTAGGCCATCGGACTCTTGTGGAAATATCTCGCACCAAATCGTTCCAAGGCCGCTTGAGTGATGTCGGTCCATTCGGCCACGAGTCGAGTAGGGTAGCGACGCACCAGTCGGACAGCGCTTGGCGAATCGAATCCCAGCGCCAACAAGCCTTCAATCAGCGGAGATTGCTCCGCATTGGGCCGAAAATCGTCTCTGGCTGTCACGGTGGTCTGATTCGCTCCTCGTTCAAAGGAAACCGAAAATTGCCCCGGAGAAACACGCACGATGGACCAGTGTTGCAGCACACCAACGACTTCCAGGCGATTGAGTGTGCGTACGATTTTGACTTTCATGTCGCGGAGGGCCAGTTTCGGAGATAGGCCCAACAGATCGACGGCCAGATGCCTCAAGTCAAAAACCGGCAAGCGGCCCGTTCGATAGCCGACTTTCACCAACAGCAGGAACAACCGACGAGCGGCTGGGTCCAGAGAACGATACCGCTCTAAATCAAACCGCATATTTCCTCCAATGGATTTCACGAAGCTGAAGAACACCGGGTTCCAAACGATGCGCCACGCTCGGCAGGAATTCGGGTTCACCGGCAGGCTGTAACTGAGAAATCCAAAGCTGACTCGGCGGTACTCCGCCTGATTCGGGTCGTAGCAGGCATCGCTCAGATAGCTGACGACGGAAAGCCGTTCGATCGCGGCGGAGAACTGTTGGTACTGCCGCCCACCGCGTCGAGTCTGGCTATCAATGAGTCCCAGTTGGCGCAGGCACCAGTGAGGCGTGGCAAACAAGCAACCATCCGAATTCGGCTGCGACAACGTCAGAGCGAGAAGCCCCCAGAGATACAGTTCATCACCCGAGGTGAGTCCCAACGGTGCGAACACTCGGACATTGGCAACCTGTCGTCGACGTTGCGCGTCCGTGTAATGGTATTGAACGGCATGAACGAGATTGGGGCCGAGTGCGCTGTGTGTCTCCAGCGGGCAAAGCGAATGCTCAACGAGTGACAGTTGACCGACGCCAAGGGGACGAGAAGCGGACTTCATTACTCGGGAATCTGTCGGAGCGTGCTTGAGCATGGTTAACGCTATTACCACGCTTGTCGCTTCCTTGAAAGCAGCGTTTTTTCTTGACGACCTTCCCCAATTCGTGCCAAGGTTTCCGTTGTCGAAACAATCACTTACGGCGAATTGCCGTTGGCAATCGGAGGCGCATGGGCATTTCAATCTGTCTGATCAATCAAAAGGGAGGCTGCGGGAAGAGTTCCAGTTGTTTTCATCTCGCCGGAGCGTTGTCAGCCGGTGGTCGCAGCGTGCTGTTGGTCGATGTCGATCCGCAGGGGTCGATCAGCCAAGCGTTTTTTGGCTCGGATGCTGTCGAGCAAATGGCTCCTTGGCAGACGATGGCGGCGCTGTTCGATGAACGCTGCGACCAGATCGATCCCTCTTTGCTGATTCGCAAGACGGAGATTGACGGGATTCATGTCCTGCCTGCCAATCATCACTTGGCCGCTTTCAATCAGCCGTCACCGGAAAGTTCGGGCGTGATGCAGTTCGCGCTGCGTGACTTTCTGGAGCCGCTCAACAGGTTCGATATTGTTTTGTTTGATTGCCCGCCGAATCTCTATCGGTGCAGTTGGAATGCGATGATCGCGGCGGAACATGTCCTGATCCCCATCCCGCCGGAAGATTTCGGCACTCAGGGGATTCGTGCCGTGCATCAAGCGCTCGCGAATGTGCGAGTCCTGAATCCCACGCTCCGCCGCTTGGGACATGTCATCACTCGCAGTGATCGGCGAATGCTCGTCCATCGCTCGTATGAGGCGCGGCTTCGCACGCTTTACGGCGATCAGATTTTGCAAACGACGATCCCGGAACTGTCCGCCTTCAAGGTGGCGCTCGCCTGCCGTAGACCGGTGGAAATGCACGACTCGCGTTCTCAAGCGGCGATCGCCACCCGGCAACTTACCGAGGAGATTCTGAATCGCATTGACGCGAGGAAGGTGCAACAGGAGGCGGCGTAGTCATGGCAAGCACTCGCAGCCTCTTGGAAGGATTCCGTGGCCACTTGGATGAATCGATCGGCGTGCGAACTACCGAGTCCCGTCCACAACTGAGTCCCATCGCTTCGCCGAAAGACATTGGCCGTCGCTCGAATCGTTCGTTTGGTCGAATCGAAATCGAACGGATTCAACCCGACCCGCAACAGCCACGCACAGACTTCGATGACGAAGCACTGGAACGGTTGGCGGCAAGTATCCGCGACAAGGGACAACTCGCCCCGATTCGTGTGCGTTGGTCGGAACCCGATGCGTGTTGGTTGATCATCTCTGGAGAACGACGCTGGAGAGCCGCGCAGCGGGCCGGACTCAAAGCCATCGACTGTTACTTTTTGGAACAGCAGTTGAACCCGACTCAGATCCTGGAAGAGCAATTGATTGAGAACCTGCTGCGCGAAGACTTGCAGCCGATCGATGAGGCCGAGTCCTTCCGCCGACTCATGGAAGTCAACGGCTGGAATGGGAAGCAACTGGCGGAGGCACTCCGCATTAACCCGACTCGTGTGTCGCGATCGCTGGCACTGTTGAAACTTCCGCATGAGATGCGAGTCCGAATTGAATTGGGCGATCTGTCGGCGCGAGCGGGCTATGAACTGTCGAAGCTGCCCGGAGAGCAACTCGCCAATGTCAGTCAGACCAATTCGGTGAAGACCATCACGACCGCTCAAGCAATGGTCCGACAACGGAAAGGAAAGACCGGCTCCGACCCACGCGGCACCAAGCAAACGTTCTTTGCCGATCACGACTGGCAAGTAATCGTGAGGTCACCTCGCAAGGGGGACTACCACCAAATCGAACAGGCACTCCTGACTGCCCTGGAGGAAGTCCGCCTGCGAATCGACAACCGCGTGAAGATCCTCTAACGCCCCGCTCATCTCCTCGACTGCGAATTGACTATGACAACCGTGTGCGACTGCTCGTGCCAACAGCACCCGCCGGTCAGGACCGGCTCCGGCTGCGCTGGACGCTCCGCCGCTCTGAACGGCTAGTTCCGCAGGCCGCTTGGGAGCGACCTGCGGCGGGCTGGACGCCCTTGGGCTCGCTGGGCCGCTCGCCCTGGACCGAGCCTGCTGGGGCAGGCTGCGGCCCCTTGGCCTCCGCTGGACGCTCCGGCCTGAAGGCGGCTGCGCCGCCCTAGGGTGTGGACATACGACTGCTATGGGACTGGCACCTCGCGTGGCACGCGAGCCGACTCTCCGACATGCCAGCGCTGGTGCCGCCGACTTGATACGATTCCCCGGCAATTGCGCCGAATCTCACTGGCATGTGTTAACCAGCCGTATGTCTGCGCAGACACGTTGCCACCTTGTCACACCTCAGTCACCGTGAGTCCCACTTAGTCGGAGAGGATTTTGGTTTTGGCCCAAGACCAGTTCTACTTCAAACGCCGCCGGTATGAAGTCATCGATCGCATCGTTCTCGGTCGCAAGAATTTTCTGGTGACTCGTCGGCTCAGCACGGAATCTCGTCGCCGTTTTTTGGTGTTTGATCCGGTGGCTGGCCCTCACGGCGCGTTGCGGGTTCTGCAATGGTTGCCCCGCTGCGACGCGACTTGGCAGCGTGTCGGCGTCACGCCGTGGCTCATTTGCACCGGCACGGCGTCGTGGTCCACGCCGACATCAAACCGGCCAACATCATTTTGTCCGCCAAGTCACGCCGCTTGACGTTGATCGACTTCGGCAGCGCGTGGGGGATCGAACAGACGGCCACTCGAAAATTCGGCGACGGGAAGAGTGATCAATACGCGGCCCCTGAGATTCTTGCGGATCAACCAGCCGTCGATTTTCGGGCGGACTATTTTTCTTTGGCCGCCGTTTGCTACGAACTGCTGACGCTTCAAGTTCCCTATGACGGACTCGGTGGTCGTGCCGGTTCTACGGAATGACCGATCCGGAACGGACTCGCTCTACATGCCACCAAGTGCGATCAGTCCGGAAGCCTCACGATTGGATCGAACAATTTGGCAAGCCATCGACGCCTTGCTGGGGCGAGCTTTGCAATTGAAGCCGGAGAATCGATTCGCCAGTGGCTCGGAATGGATGGCCGCATGGGACTCAGTGAATGATTTGATTCGACGACCGCCGCAACAGAGTCCGCTGGATCGGTTTCGCGGGGCATGTTCGGTGTCCTTATTGTTGACACAATTGCAGGAGTGTCAGCCGGGGGATGATCGCGAGATGCAGCCGTATGCAACTGCAATCGGTTCGACGCTGTGATCCATCCCGTCAAGACTTGCTCGACCGACCATTCGTGAATCGTTTCCTTCGCAACGACCGCTGGACAATCGGAAGCGTCGGGCTTCAGGAGCAAGTCGATTCGCTTGAGGTCGAATGTCTTCCGAAGGATGTCGGCCGTACTCCAATACACGGGATGCTTCTCATTCAAGAGATCGGAAATCGCCCCGGTTGAGAGTCCCGTTTTTTGTGCCAGCGTTTCGGTGGTCCAACCTTACTCACGAATGAGTCGCTGGATGACTTCGGTGCTGAGCAACACGGAGCGACTTTTGTACGGATTGCTCATCAAGGCTCATCACATCAGAAAAAAACGAGATTCCACGAGACTGAAAGAGACTGCATGGAGCGTGAATTCGATCTGGCCTCAAATGCCGCCAGTCCGATTCAACACCAGTGCCGGTCGGACAAAACGCGATTGCCGACCGCACTACTGCGAATTGCTCTTGATGCCGCGCACACTTGGATCTTTCGGCACACCGAGGCGGATTGATCGTGACACGTCAACACCTCATTTCTGACGAACGGCATGACGCTCATTACTGGTGCGTGTCATACCTGGAACTCTACGGTCGCGAGAAACAACCGAACTTCGGTTGGACAGTCTACGGCAACCAAGTCGAACGTCGTTTGTTATCAGGAGCCGTCCACGATGCCCAGCCGTGACGACCGCTCCCCGCCGAGGCCGCCAACGCATGCAGTGGCCACCGTTCCCGCTGGTGCTCCGCCTTGGATCACGCCCGAACTCATCGAGCACACGCTCCGCGTCTGGCAACCTTTTTACGAGGACCAGTTGATCCCGGAAGATGCCTTGGAGATCATCATGAGTGTCGATCGTGTGTCTGATTTGCTGTCGAGCGGAGTTCATCATGAAACAATTCATAGCACTGGCTCGCGTGAGTAGCCGTGAGCAAGAACGCGAAGGCTTCTCGCTTGATGTCCAGGAAGACGCCCTGAAACGCTATGCCGAACAGAATGACGGCACGATCGTCAAACTTTTCAGAATCGCAGAGACGGCCAGCAAACGGGACGAACGCAAGACCTTCAAGGAAATGGTCGCGTACGCCAAACGGCACTGCATCGAATTGGATGGACTGCTCTTCTACAAGGTCGATCGTGCTGCTCGCAATCTTTTTGATTACGTCGAACTGGAACGACTCGAATCCGAGTATCAGGTTCCGTTCATTTCGATTTCTCAGCAGACCGACAACAACCCCGCCGGCCGCATGATGCGCCGCACGTTGGCCAACATGGCCAGCTTCTTCACGGAGCAAATGGCGGTCGACATCAGCCTCGGCATCAGCCGCCGCGTCCAAGAAGGGCTCTTCCCCGGCAAAGCTCCGTATGGCTATCGCAACGTCAGAGCCAACGGACGTCGTGTCATCGAGCTTGAATCCACCGCCGCCGAAAACGTCCGCCGAATGTTTCGGCTCTATGCCTTCGAGAATCACACCCTTGAAGGGATCGTAAAGCGATTAGCCGACGACGGCGTTGAGTACCGCCCATCGACCCCCCGTTGGAGCCGCACGTCGGTCCACAACATGCTGACCGACCGAGCCTACATCGGCGAAGTCCGATACCGAGGCGGCTGGTATCCCGGTAAGCACACACCGATCATCGACCGTGCAACTTGGGACCGAGTGCAAGCTCTGCTGGGCAACGGCCAGCAATTGTCGCACACAATGACCTATGCTTCCGACTTGATTGAGTGCGGGCACTGTGGCCACAAAATCACCGGCGAGTGGAAAACCAAGAAGACCAAAAGCGGCCCACGCGATTACCTCTACTACCGATGCACGAAGTACAACAAACCGGACCATCCCCGCACACGAGTCACCGAAGCTGAATTGGACCGTCAGGTTCTCGCCGTGTTCGACAAGATGCGAATCGAAGATGACGGGATTCGCGACTGGTTCCGCGCCGTGCTGGCATCAAAAACCAAGGATGCTCAAGCCGACACTCGTGCCCAACGGGCCGAACTCCAACGTCAGGAAACCATGATTGCCGCTCAACAGGACCGATTGCTGAACTTGCGAATCAACGACCAAATCGACGAAGCGACGTTCAACCGCAAACAAACAGAAATGCGCGACCGACTCGCGTCGATCAAACTTCAACTGGACGTTCTCGACCGCTCCCGCGACGAAAACGCCGAGATAACGTCCAAGGTGTTTGAACTTTCTCAAACCCTTCGCCAGCGATGGCTTACCGCAGACTACGCCGAAAAACGTAAGATCCTCGAAATCGTCTGGTTGAACTGCCGACTCATCGACGGAACTCTTTGCCCACAAATAAGAAAGCCCTTCGACGTTCTCGTCGAAGGGCTTCTGTTAAAGAAAAGTGGAGCGGAAGGGAGTTGAACCCTCGACCTCTGCATTGCGAACGCAGCGCTCTCCCAACTGAGCTACCGCCCCAGAGGGCGGGCGGATGATAGCAATTTCCAAAGCGATGAAAAGCCAAGTCCACCTCACGCGAACCCTGTCGATGCCTTGTCATAAGATTCCCGTCGGAACAACGAGTGACTACGCTCCTACTGAGTCGAACCGCATTGTGGCTGGTGTTTGCCGTAGTGTGGATCGAATCGGCACAGAATACTTGGGCCAATCACCATGAAGATCACACAGATCGAAGTCATCCCGCTGACCGGGGCCACCGTTGATGGAGGCTGGCCGCAGGGGCATGAGTCGCAGGAGAACTTGCACACGTTGGTCGAAGTTCGCACCGACGGGGGGCTGTCCGGTTGGGGAAGTTGTTTCACATCGGGCAAGTTGGTTGAGGGAGCGGTCGAGTTGTTGTGGCCGTTGCTGAAGGGCGAATCGGCTGTTGAGCCGGAGCGAGTCAGCGAGAAGTTGCGGCAGTCGTCGTTCTGGCAAGGGCGCGGCGGATCAGTTGAGCATGCAATCAGCGGGATCGACATCGCGCTGTGGGATATTTTCGGCAAAGCGTGTGGACAGCCGGTGTCACGGTTGCTCGGCGGGAATTATCGGCAACGGATCAAACCATACGGTTCGATCTTGTTCGATGAGCCAGATGCGTTGCGACGAACGCTCGAAGAAACGGTGGCGCGCGGATTCAAGGCGATCAAGATGGGTTGGCGGCCGTTCGGGCGACGCGATCGCAAGTTCGACGAATTGCTGGTCGGCACGGCTCGCGAGACGGTCGGCGCGGGCGTTGAATTGATGGTTGATGCCGGTGGCAGCGAACAGTTCTGGCCACACGGGTTGAATTGGGCGCGCGAGACGGCGCACATGTTGGCGGATTACGGCATCGTTTGGTTTGAGGAAGCGTTGCCTCCGGACGACATTGAAGGGTACATCGAGCTGACTCGTGTCAGTCCGGTACCGATCGCGACCGGCGAAGTACTGACTCGGCGACAGTCGTTTCTGCCCTGGTTGGAACGCCGGGCGGTGGACATCATTCAGCCCGATAGTACGAAAAATGGCGGGCTGTCGGAGTCTCGCCGCATTGCCTGGATGGCTTATGACCACAACATTCAAATGGTGTCGCACGGCTGGAACACGGCGCTCGGCGTGGCGGCCGACTTGCAGCTTGCGGCGGCGATGCCGATCGCTCGGTATGTCGAATATCTCACGCCGTGTGCTTACATCGAAGACTTGACGACCGAGCCGTTCCGCATTGATGCCGAAGGCTATTTGGAGATACCGAACAAGCCGGGGCTGGGCGTGGAGATTGATCGAGAGAAGCTAAAAAAGTACGACGCACGGAAGAGATGAAATCGCAAGAACCAAATTCCAAGAACCATCGTGGGGATTTGGAATTCGGAATTTCCTTGGCTCTTGGGTTTTGTTTCTTGAGATTTTCCCCATGCACGTTCAACGCGATTTTAAAAATGCGGATCGCTTTCGCCAGGGCTGGCTGACCATCGGCAATTTTGATGGCGTGCATCGAGGGCATCAGAGCATGTTGGCGACGCTGGTAGCTCGTGCTCGCGAGGCGGCTGCCCCGGCAGTCTTGATGACCTTTGATCCGCATCCGATCACGTTGCTGAGGCCTACGCAAGTGCCGCCGGCGCTCAGTTTGCTCGAACACAAGTTGGAGTTGTTCGAACAGCATGGGATCGACATGGTCATCGTGTACCCGACCGATCAGACGCTGTTGAACCTATCGCCTGAAGAATTCTTTCACGACCTCGTGCTCTGCCGAATTGAGGCGATCGGCTTGGTGGAAGGCCCGAACTTTTTCTTTGGACATCGGCGATCCGGAAACGTCCAAACGCTGCGAGTGTTGTGCGACGCTGCCGGTCGAGAGTTGGAAGTTGTGCCGGCCATGATCGTGCGCGATCGGATGGTCTCGTCGAGTGAAGTGCGGTCGCTGATTGCTTCTGGAAAGATTATTGAAGCGGTCGAGATGCTCGGTCATCCATATCGAGTTCGAGGGACCGTCGGCACCGGAGCGGCTCGCGGCCGGACGATTGGCTTCCCGACCGCGAACCTGGAAGGGATCACGACTCTGCTTCCGCCGGACGGCGTGTATGCGGGGCAATGCGAAGTCTGCGGAAAACAATTCGCGGCTGCTATCAACGTCGGCGCGAACCTGACGTTTGGCGAGAACGCTCGGAAGTTTGAGATGCATCTACTGGACTTCGACGGCGACTTGTACGGCAGCACGCTGGACGTCGATTTGCTCGCACGGGTTAGGGATGTTGTACGGTTTGAATCGCGTGAGGCTCTAATTCAACAACTTCAGGCAGACATCGCGGCCGTGCGCGGGCTGGCGAATGCTTGGACATCGAGATAGCTTTTATCATCCAGTAACCCGAAGCGTCAGCGAGGGCGGGCGCTCCATATGGTCATCAATTCCAAGTGTGTTGAAGCGCTCGCCCTCGCTGACGCTTCGGGTTAGTGAATCTCACAACTCAATAAAGCCTGCCACATGCCGATCAATTGGGAACCACTTCGACCGATCCTCGCCGACAACCGGCGGTTCGTGCTGTCGAGTCATGTGCGGCCGGATGCGGATGCAGTTGGGTCGGAACTTGGAATGGCGGCGCTCTTGGAAGGGCTGGGCAAAGAAGTGCGGATTGTGAATCCGTCGCATTTGCCTGCCAATCTGCTGTTTCTTGACCCGGCCAAGCGAATCAAAAAGATTGGCGACGGGATGACGGCGGACGAGACGCTCGATTGCGATGTTCACATGATTTTGGATACGAGTGCTTGGGGGCAGCTCACGGAGTTGGCACCGATCGTCAAGCACACGAAGGCCAAGAAAGTGCTGATCGATCATCACGTCAGCTCGGACGATCTCGGAGCGCTGGTGTTCAAAGACACGACGGCCGAAGCGACCGGGACGTTGTTGTTTCAGCTTTACCGATTTCTGAATCAGCCGATCACGCCAGCGGGAGCCAATGCGTTGTTTTGTGCGATCGCGACCGACACCGGCTGGTTCCGGTTCCCGTCGACGAATGCCAATACTTTGCGGATCGCCGGAGATTTGATTGACGCTGGTGTGAATCCAAACGTGCTTTTTCAGCATTTGTACGAGCATACGACTCTGGCCCGCACGAAGTTGGCGGGACGTGTGCTCAGCAGCGTGAAGCTCGAATGCGATGGACAGATCGGATATTTGTCGGCGACTCAGCAGGATTTTACCGAAACCGGGGGAGTTCCGGCCGATCTGGAAGACCTTGTGAACGAATGCTTGAAGATCGAAGGAACTCGCGCCGCGTTCATCGTCGTTGAGCAACAGACGAAGTCCGTGAAAATTAGTCTCCGCAGCCGCGTCGGCCTGAATGTCGCCGCAGTCGCCGAACAGTTCGGTGGCGGAGGCCACAAACAGGCTGCTGGTGCCATACTTCCCGCCCCCATGCCCACCGCCATTGCCCAAGTCCTCGCCGCATTGAAAGCGGCATTAAACACACCGACCGCAACTCAATTGTGAAATCTCCGTTCGTGTGAACTAGGGGTCGGGCGTTCAAATTTCGAAATTGCTGAGGCATTTTTGAAATTTGAACGCCCGACCCCAAACAGGGAACAAATCATGTCGCACCCGGAAACTGAACAAATCGAAAAAACGGAAGTTGACTCCGGCGAGCACCGGCGCGGGTTCATGACTCACATTCTTGCGGCGGTGATCGGCGGCTTGGTTGGAGCCGTGCCGTTCGTGTCGGGCTTGCTGTTTTTTCTCGACCCATTGACTCGCAACCGAAAAGGAGGCGGCTTCCTAAAACTGCCGGTCTCGCTCGACGCTCTGGAGATCAATGGTGAGCCGCAGTTGGTCAAGATCATCATGGACAAGGTCGATGCTTGGAACACTTATCTGAATCAACCGGTGGGAGCGGTGTTTCTCCGTCGAACAGGCACAGCCAAAGTCGTGGCGTTCAATTCCCGATGTCCGCATCTCGGCTGCGCGGTCGATTACAAGCCGGCCGAGAAGGTTTACTTCTGTCCCTGCCACACGAGCACGTTTGGCGTGGACGGCATCAAGCAAAATGAAATCCCGCCGCGCGACCTCGATCTGCTCGATGTGGAGATTCGGAGCGGCACCGAGATTTGGCTGAAGTACCAAAACTTCCGAGCGACCACGCCGGAGAAAATCCCGGTGTGAAAATGACGAAATATCAACCGAGTATTTCGTCATTGTCCCGCCACGATCACACACGCAAACCGAACAAACAACCGAACCATGAACGCACTTATCAACTGGCTCGACGATCGCACCGGCTTGAAGAAGCTGCTGCACGAAGCGCTGTACGAGAACATTCCCGGCGGCTCACGCTGGCGCTACGTCTGGGGCAGTACGCTGATCTTTACGTTTTCGATTCAGGTCATCACCGGCCTGTTTCTGTGGATGGCCTATAGTCCCAGCACGACGACCGCTTGGGAAAGTGTTTATTACATTCAGAATCACATGTTTTGCGGCTGGCTGGTGCGCGGACTGCATCACTTTTCGGCTCAGGCGATGACCGTGCTGCTGGCGTTGCACCTGATGCAGGTCGTCATCGACGGCGCGTATCGCGCGCCGCGTGAGATCAATTTTTGGCTGGGTCTGATCCTGATGCAGATCGTGCTGGGGCTGGGCTTGACCGGGTATCTGCTGCCGTGGGATCAGAAGGGTTATTACGCGACGCAAGTCTCGACGGAGATCATGGGGGCGACACCGATTGTTGGCCCGAAGTTGCAGAGTCTGGCTCAAGGTGGTCCGCAGTATGGGCATCACACGTTGACTCGTTTCTTCGCGATGCATGCTGGAGTCCTGCCGGCGACATTGATCGCGTTTCTGGTGCTGCACATTGCGGTGTTTCGTCGGCATGGGATCACCGTTTCCGATCCCGATCGTGCCCCCGACGCAACGTTTTGGCCGGATCAAGTTTTGAAAGACGGCATCGCTTGCTTGGCCGTTCTGGCGACGGTGCTCGCGCTGACGATCGTCAAGGGAGCCGAACTTGCCGCGCCGGCTGATCCATCGGAAGCGTATTCGGCCGCGCGGCCGGAGTGGTATTTTTTGTTCTTGTTCCAGTTTCTGCGATTCGCGTGGGTTGAGCATCAAGGTCTGGCGTTCGGAGCGATCTACGTTCCCGGTGCCTTGATGGGCCTGCTGGTCGCGATGCCGATCCTCGGTCGCTGGCGAGCCGGGCATGTGTTCAACATCGTGATGTTGATGGCCATGATGCTGGGCATCGTCGGCCTGACCGCGTTGGCGCTGAAGAATGATTCTGAAGATCCCGACTTCCAAGCGGCGGTGAAGCAAGCTCATGACGATTCCGAACGAATCTTGGTCCTGGCGAAACGTCCGGCGGGCATCCCGATCGAAGGAGCGGTCTCGCTGATACGGAACGATCCGGTGTCACAAGGCCCACGGTTGTTTGCTCGCAACTGTGCCCAGTGTCATCGTTGGAACGGTCACGATGGGACTGGCAAGAAAGTGACCAAGAAGGAACCGATCTTCCAAGAAGTTCTTGAAAAACAGGCTGATGGCAGCAAGAAGACGGTCAAGACCATTGCGAGCTACAAACCTCCCGTTGAAGAACCGGCTACCGCCACGGACCTTGCAACATTCGGCTCGCCCGAATGGATCAAGAAGGTGCTCACCGATTACACCGAGTTGTTCTCGCCGCTCGGCAATGCGAACGTAAAGGTGAAGAAACACTTCCTCGAAGAGAGCGAAATGGCCGGCTGGGTGAAGGATCATTCCAAGTTCTGGCGGCTCAAGGAAAATGAGCAGTCGCTGGCGGACTTGGTGGCGTTTCTCCACGCACAAAGCCAGCGCCCCGGATCGCCGGGTATTTCGGATGAGTCTCCGAAGCGCGGGCGGATCGTGTTTGAGACCGGCAAGCTGGCCGTCGGTGAGCTCGATTCCAAGTGCATCGACTGCCACGCCCTCCAGCCGGTGGGCGAAGATAAGGTTCTCGGCAAAGGCGGGACCGCGCCGTCGTTGTCGAATTACTCAGGCGAGTTGTGGCTACGCGAGTTCCTAAAGAATCCTGGCCACGAAAAATATTACGGGACCAACAACGCGATGCCCGCGTTCGGCGAGCGGCTCAGCGAAAAAGAATTCGACCTGTTGGTAAAGTGGATGATGGGCGGAGAGTAAACCCCGCAGAGGGGACTTCGACAGGACCACGAGTCAGGGTTCCGGCATGAACGTCTTCGTTTCCGAATTCGTTTGCGGTGGCAGTTGGCCGGAGGAACGGATTGAGCCGTCGTTGGCGAGGGAAGGTCGCGCGATGTTGCTGGCGCTGGTCGAAGACCTCGCACGCTACCCCGATCTGGCGGTCATCACGACCTGGGACTCGCGGCTGGGCGAATGTCCGATCCGCAACGGTGAGGTGCTGTTGGTCGATTCGTCAGAGCAGGAAGCGGAGGAGTTTCGCCGCTTGGTTCAATTCAACGATTTGATTTGGGTGATTGCGCCGGAAACAGACGGCGTCTTAGAACGGCGATATGCCGCTGCGGGGATTCGTGTCATTGGCGGGAGTGAATTGGCGATCCGAGTCTGCGCAGACAAATGGCAAACCGCTCGCATGATGCAAGATCACGGCATTGCGACTCCTGAAACGCGACTGATTGATCCGCGCGCCGGACTGGTCGGAACTGAGCCGGCTTGGCCGATTGTGATTAAGCCGCGCGACGGAGCCGGTTCGCTGAACACGTTTTTGATTCGCGATGAAGCCGAGTGGCGTGAGGTTCAACAGCAACTCAACCAGGTCGCACCGAAGGTGTCATTCATTCAGCAACCGTACCATTCTGGGCGAGCTTTGTCGGTGGCCTTGCTGATTCGGCTGGACGGGTCGATGGCCGACATCTTGCCGGTTGCGGAACAATGGCTCAGCGACGATGGCCGCTTCCGATATCTTGGCGGCCGAATTCCGGCTGAAATTTCCGCCGAGGCCGCGAGCCGCGTGTCGCAAGTGGCAGTGCGAGCCTGTCGGGCGGTGCCAGGTTTGTCAGGCTACGTCGGTTGCGACATCGTTTTGCCCAATGATCCGCGCGATGAGCCGCTGTTGATCGAAATTAACCCACGGTTGACGAGCAGTTATCTCGGCTATCGACAGTTGACCGACGACAACATCCCGGCCCGATTGCTCGGCTTAGCCGGGGAACCACTACGTTGGAAAAAGAATGCGGTGGAATTCGACGTGTCCGTTTAATCGGCGAGCGGCGAGGAATGAATGATCGTTGGAAAAGGTCGTGCGTTCCATAATTCGCGAAGCTCGACAAGAGTCGAAATTTGTCGAGCGGGGTGGCGTCAGCGCCCCAGTTTCGCAGCGGATTCACGCATCACCGGGGGAATGACGCCGCCCCGCTCGCCCGTCGCATTCGTAATCATGGGGGTAAGGAACGGGGTGGAGCTGTATCAGCCGCGTCGATCTATTTCACATGACGATGATCATTCGCGTCACTTGGGCCCTGTCTTGCGACCGGCGGGGATGACATATCGCAGAACGTTTCACGGCAATCCATCGCGTGAAACTACCTGCGTCAGTAGTCCGCAATCGAGCCGTCCGGGTTACGGCCGCGAGTCGGCCATTCGGGTTTGCTCGGCGTCTTGGCGATTTCCGCCAGTTTCGCCTCGTCGATCTCGCAGCAGAGTCCGACCCCTTGAGGGAGCGAGGCATATCCCTCTTTGTCGATCGACCAGTTCTTCGTCACGAGACCCATCGGCGAGATGCTTGGGTAATACTCATGGATCAAAAAGAACGGCACTGCCGCGCTGCAATGCAAGCTCGCCGTCGCGCCCAAATCGGTCGTCACGCAGTGCGGGGCGATCGGGACGTGATACGCCTCGCCGAGAGTTGCGATCTTGCGAAGCTGAGTGATGCCGCCGGTGTGAGCACAATCCACTTGCAGAATGTCCGCGCACCCTTCGTGCAGGTAGGTGATCACATCCCAGATTGTGCGTGCCTGCTCGCCGACCGCCAGCGGGATGTTGATGTGCTGCTTGAGCCGCTTGAAGACTTCGATGTTGCCGGGGACGGCTGGCTCTTCGATGTAGAGCAGGTCAAACGGTTTGACTGCCGCCGCGAACTGCATCAGGAACGGAGGCGGCATCGCGCAGTGCGCGTCGAACATCACGATCCCGTCCGGCCCGACTTGTTTGCGAGCGTTCTCGACTGACTTCACGAAGCCTTCGATCTCTTTCGGAGTGCCGGAAAACGGCTGCGGGCCGCATCCGACCTTGGTCGCGTTCGGAGTCGGATAGAACCGCAGCTTGTCGCGCGTCGGCCCGCCGAGCAGTCGATAAACCGGCACGCCCCAAAGCTTGCCGGTGATGTCCCACAACGCCATGTCGATGCCGGCCAACGTGTGCGTCATGAACGGCCCGCCGCGCATGTCGCGATGCGAGCGATAAATCTTCTGCCACAGATGCTCGATGCGCGTTGGGTTTTCGCCGTCGAGCAATTCAAACAACGACTTCGCCAGCGCCGCCGCGACGTACGGCTCAAGCTGATCGATCTCGCCCCAACCGGTGACGCCGTGATTCGTTTCCAGTTTGAGAAAGACTTTTCGTTGCATCGGGGTGGCAGTGAGCTTCGTGATCTTGATCGTCGTCGTCCGATCGCCGACGTTCGCCGCCGGATTGTTCGCGTCATCGACACCGAACGCCTCGTTGAATCGCGGCCCGAAGTTACTGGCCGAGATTCCTCCCGCCGCCAAAACACCCAACGAAGTCAGCCAGTCACGTCGGTTGGTCACGTTGCTCTCCCATGAGTTTAAAGGAATTAGCGGCGTGGAGCCGTCGGCAAAAGAATCAGCCTGTGACTCTTCCTGGACCGGCCAACACGCGAACTTCAGCGGGCAAACGATATCGCGTTAGGTCGAACCGAAATAGTTTCCGTCGCATCACCGTTTCCTCTTTACCGTCGGCCACCCACTGAAATTTATCACAAACAGCGATTCGTTCGTTGAAGTCGCATCGTGTAAGCTCACCGACCCACATGATGCCCGGCTACAGGACCGGTGTACTCCACGAAGGCCAAACATGGGAACGGTTTTGTCCGCACACCGCTGTCCGGGTTGCGAGATCCGCAGGCCGCTCTGCTTCTGCGCGTTGATTCCGCAGATTGCTTTGCGAACTCGCGTGATCATTCTCATGCACACCTGCGAGGAAGTGCTGACCACCAACACAGCCAGACTGACGGCCAAGGCTCTGACGAACAGCGAAATCCGCATTCGCGGCCGACGTGACGAACGAATGTCGTTTGATGGGTTGACGCAGCCAGGACAAATTTCGTTGCTGCTGTATCCCAGTCCGATCTCCGTCGAACTGTCGCCCGAATTTGCTTCCCGTCTGTCGGGGCCAGTGAACCTGATCGTGCCGGATGCGAGTTGGCGGCAAACCAAAAAGTTCGTGCGTCGCGAGCCAGGCTTGGTCGGCATCCCTCACGTCAGGCTGCCACCGGGGCCACTTTCCGAGTATCGCCTGCGAGCACAACAATACGACCAGAATCTTTGCACTCTAGAAGCCATCGCCCGCGCCATCGGAATTTTGGAATGCCGCGAGGCTCAGGCGAGTTTGGAAACACTCCTGCGCGTGCTCGTGGAACGAACACTCTGGTCAAGAGGCATGTTAGCGGCCAACCGATGTACCACAGCTGGCATCCCTCCCGAAGCCTTTGGCCGCTAAACGTCAAACAAGCGAACTCATTGTTGATGGCGGGCATTCCGCATTCGAACTCCGCTCACAGACAGGCTGTCTTTCAGAAAGAAACGCAGTTCCAAATCGTGGCCTGACGTCACTCCGATGCGCGGCGACACGACGATCTGCTGATCGCTGACTACGACATCCTCGGGCTGTTCGATCCAGACGCGAGTCCCGCGTGTGAGATCCCAACCGTCCAAGCGCCGGTCAACTTCGAACGCTTCACAGAGTCGAGCGGGGCCGCGTGCCAAATCGCTTGGCGCGCACTGGCGACGTTGCTGCATTAATTCGATCCCGCGCACCGGCATCACCGCTCGAATGAGCACGGCACTGGCGACGCCGCGTGATTCCGTCACGGCGTTCAGGCAATGCCGCGCGTGAATCGGATAGACATACAACAATCCCGCGCGACCGAACATCGTCGCGTTCTTACGTGTCCTCCCGCGAAACGAATGCGACGCCGGATCATTCGCGGCGAGATAGGCTTCGGTCTCCACGATGACGCCTGAGCACAGTCCTTGTGACGTGCGACGAACGAGATCCTTCCCGATCAACTCGCGAGCCACCGTCACAGGATCTCGCTCATAGAAGTTTCGCGTCAGCAAGGCCATCGCCCGTCTCTTCCGTCGCGGTGTTGTGACAAATCGAGTCGTTACGACTTCTGTGTTGCCGTTTGGCGGTCTTTCGTGAAGGCCGACACCATCAGAATGATGCCGCAAGCTATTCCAATCATGTAGGCCCAGCCAAAAAGATGGGGCGTACCGGGCGAATGCGGCACAAGCTCAGTGCCCAGGATGATCATCGCGAAACCGGGCATCAGCGCGAGCCAACGTTTCCAGAAGCCCTTCAACCGTGTTCCGATCATCGAGCCGACCCCAAAGAGCAGTCCGCCGACAAATTGATTGGCGAACGTTGCGGATTGCATCGACGGAAACACAACGGCAGCCACGCCGACGATGGCCGCTTCAATGCTCGCACAGCGAACCATCAACCTTCGATTGAAGCTTCTCAGCGATAACTTTGGCGCGACGAATTTCTCTGGTTCCGCCGCCTGCAATTCAACCGCGAGTCGCGCAACATAGTCTTTTGCTTCGGCAACTCCAGCGTCTGGAATGGCTTGTATGTACAGCCGAATGGATTCTCCAATGTCGAACTCCAACATCGCACTGCGAATGGCGGCTCGCTGATCGGCCAAGAGTTCGCGGTTCGGTGTTCCGAATACGGCTCGCCGATAATCTCGAGCGACCAGCGACAAGAGCATCAGACCGAACCAGACATCGACCCAGACAATCAGGAAATTGTCCGAGCGAACGCCCCCTTCCCACACATGCGTCTGAATGATTTTTGCGAGAAAGACTAATCCGAAGCCGACAGTGGCCACTCCCAAAACAGTCGCTGCGGCACGCAGACGCGGACTGAATGGATTGATTGGCTGAAGGGCCTTGATCGGGTCGAACAATTCACGCCACGTCGACAGATCATTCCAACTGGCCTGTTTTCGCTTTCGGAGAAAGAGCAAGCCAAGTATCGGCACGTAGAACACACAAAGGCCCAATGTGTTCCAGGTTTCCAAGGCAACACCGCGCGGACCGGCCTCGCGAGTCAGGCCGGGCGTGACTTGTTGTGCTCGCAGGAAGGCGTTTTCTTCGATCAGTTGAAACGTGAAAAAAGCCAGGCCGACCATGACGAGCGCAGCAACTCCGGCCAGCGTGAGCGGATGGCGACGCGTCCAACTAATCGTCTTGCGAAACGTGCTTGCGGGACGAGCGAGGATTGGTTCGTGTTTCAAAAACCGGTCGATGTCCTCCGCCAATTCACGGGCCGAGTGATAGCGGCGCTCAGGGGATTTTTCGAGACACTTCAAGCAGATCGTCTCCAGATCGGGCGGCACATCGGCGTTGAGCTTTCGCGGTGCGAGGGGATCTGACTCGGTGACCGCTTGCAGCGTCGCCATCGCCGTCGCGCCTCGGAACGGCGGTCGGCCGGTGAGAAGTTCGTAAAGAATCGCACCGATCGCATAGACGTCGCTGTGCGGGCCGACTTGATCGTGGCGTCCGGAGGCTTGTTCCGGCGGCATGTAACTGGGGCTGCCCATGATCGCGCCCGATTGCGTCAGGCGGCTGTCGTGCTCGACAAACTTCGCGAGACCGAAGTCGGTGATGCGCGGTTGATCGCTCGCATCAATCAAAACGTTCTGTGGCTTGAGATCGCGATGCAGCGTGCCGCGTTGATGTGCGAAGTGAATCGCCTCGGCAATGATCTTCACGTACCGCGCCGCTCGCTGAGCCGGCAGCGTGCCCTCTCGCACGAGCGCCCCCAGATCGCGTCCCTCAACGTAGTCCATCGAGAAATAATTTTGCCCGTCGTGCTCACCCACTTCGTGAATAGCGACGATGTTGGGATGCTGAAGATTCGCTGCCGCTTCGGCCTCGCGAAGAAACCGCTGCACCTCGGCCAAGCCAGCCAACTTGCCAGCCAGAATCATCTTGATCGCGACCGTCCGATTGAGACTGTTCTGCCGCGCCTTCCACACGACTCCCATGCCGCCGCGAGCGATCTCCTCAAGCAGTTCGTAATCGCCGAAGTATTTCACGCGCATCCCGGCTGCCGGATTGATCGTTTGCGTCGCGGACGGTTCTTCCACTGGAAGGCCCGACGGTTCGGAGTGGATCGCTGTTTGACTGACGAACGCCACCTTCAGCAGACATTCCGGGCACAGCCCTTCCGGCGCATCGGAAGCGAGCGATTTGGAACATTTCGGGCAGAGGCGATAAGTATTCATGACAGACCTTTCAACAAATGTAGCCCGCTCTCGCCGAGAGTGGACTTCGGGAATGGTAATGCTCTTCACCTCTACCAAAAGCATCCGTCAAGAAAGGTTACTGGGAAATCACAAGAATGCTTCACCGACAGCGGGCAGGTCTTCATTCATGTCCGGGATCTTTCGCCGGATTGAGGGGGACTCGCTGAATAACCTTTTGCTGTTCAATGATTTTGATGACGCCCATCGGCGGGGGCGCTTTCGTCGGTTCGAGGTGCTGATCGTCAATAAGAGGCGTCGCATCCCACACCTTGATTGTGCCGCTGCGGTCGGTGGCGGCGAGTTTGGTTCCGTCGGGGCTGAAGGTGACTTGATTCAGATCGAGAGATTCAGCGGGGAAGGACAGCACCTCTTGCCCGGTGGCCCGATCCCACACTCGCACCCCTTCGCTACCGTGGGCGGTAGCGAGGCGGCGGCCGTCGGGGTGGAACGCGACGCCCGCGGCGTTGCCTGTGCGAATCCCGCCGACACGCTCGCAGGTCGTCAGGTTCCAGATGCTCGTCACGTCAGCGGTTCGAGGGGACGCGGCCAGCTGCGTGCTGTCACGACTGAGAGCCAGGTGCGTGACATGCCCTTGTTCCGGACGCGGCAGGATGTGCTCGGTCTTGGTGGCGAGATCCCACACGCGAACCTCCGGCGACTGTCCGGCTGCGATCAGTCGCTGGCCGTCCGGCGTGAAGACGATGTATTGGCTTGTGCCGGAGAAACCGGGAAATATTGTCGGCTCGCCGCCGTCGAGATTCCACAGCTTGATCACACGATCTTGACCGCCGGTTGCCAGTTGCCGGCCGTCGGGACTCAGTGCCGCGGCGATGATGAAGTCCTTGTGCCTCGTCTCGATCGTGAGCAACGGTTCGAGTGACTCGGCGTCGCAGACTTCGACGATGCCTTTCGTCTGGTCCACCCGAGCGACGCGCTTCCCGTCGGCGCTCAGGGCCATTGTTTTGAGCTTGCTTCCGTTTGGTTCGAGGCGACTGAGAGATTCGCCCGTCGCCAGATCCCACGTTTCGAGGCGCGGCGTCCCGAGCAGCGTCAGCCGTCGATTCTCGGCATCGAAGCGCAGGTATTGCTGCCATCCGCTGAAGCCCCCTTGCTTCAGAGACAGGACCGCCGGATCGTGGCGCGTGTCCCAGCCGTGAATAGCGCCAAGCATATCGCGTGAGAACAATCGGCCCGTTGCGTCGAAGAGCAAGTCGTCAACGCGCGACTCGCAGCCTTTGAGCGTGAACAGCGGCTTGCCTGTTGCCAGATCCCAGAGCCGAATCACCCGGTCCTCGCCCGTCGCGACGAGCCGCCCATCGCGGCTCAGCGCGAAGCATTGCACGCGGTGCAAGTGGTCACCCAATTCGCGGACCTGTGAGCCGATTTTCGGATCCCAGAACTTGATCATGTCGGACGCGACCGTCGCAATTTGACCGTTGAAGAAACACGCAGCCACTCCCTCCAGTGTGTGGCGAAGTTCGCCGTTGGCCGTGTCCCAGACGCGGGTCTTGCCGTCGCCGCCGCACGTCGCCAGGAGTGAGCCATCGAGGCTGAATACGAGCCGCTGAATCCCGCCCGCATGGGGAGACACTCCAGCCCAACGAACCCCATTGATTGAGCCGCTGACTCGCACCGTACCTTTCAGTTCCACGGGAGGATCGGCGGCGTCAACCTTGCTGATGCGAATCGTCCGGCCACCGACGTTCTGGCGCACGGCGTAGGCGAGCTGCTTCGCTTCCGGGTCGAAGACCGCCTGCGAGATCTCGCCCACCTTGGGAAACGTGCGAATCGTTTGGCCGGTTGCAACGTCCCAGACCGTCACATCGAACGTGGCGTCGGCGGCGTGAGTGAAGTTGACACTGAAGTACGTTGCCAGTCGCTGGCCGTCTGAACTGAGGACGCGCTGCGTGCCGCGCACGACCGGAATCTGCCGCGTACCGATCAGCTTGCCATCGGCGTCCCAGGTGTAAACCGGCTCTTCCCTGCCGACCGCAATGAGCCGTTCTCCATCCCCACTGGTTGTGAAGTCTGTCATCGAGACGCGATCTTTTCCCGGAACCAAAAGCCGTCGCGGTGTCGCCAGCAACCGCGACCAGTACTGCCACTCCCAGCCCCGCAGATCGACGCCTCCGGGCAGCGGTTCCGCGGACTGCAGCATGTGCTTCATCCGATGGATGTCCGCGTTTTCCCACGCCGCTTGTGCCTGATTCATCTGAGCCACATAGAGATGGCGACGCACGTTGAGCGCTTCGTCGCGGGCTTGAGTCGCGTTCGCGTCGGCCTGCTTGGCGTTGGCATCCGCGCGGTCTTTCTCGACGAGGGCCTGCTGGGCGGCGGCTTTGGCCTCGACCGCATTCGCGTCGGCACGCTGCTGTTCGTGACGTGCCTGTTGCTCGTTGGACTCGGCCCGTTGGCGTTCCTCTTCGGCCGTCTCTTTGGCGAACCGTTCGGCACGCGCTGCATTCGTGAGCTGCGTGTTCTTCGCTCCGAGTTGGACGATGTAGACGCTCGTGGAGATCATGACGAGACACACCGCAGCGGCGATCGTCGCCGCCAAGGTCGAGTTTCGCCGACACCAGCGCCACGCCCGCGCGACTGCGGGGATTGGTCGAGCCTTGATTGGCCGACCATCCAAGAATCGTTGGAGTTCGTCCGCCAATTCCTGCGCCGAGCCATAACGGCGCGCGGGTTCTTTTTCCAAGCATTTCAGGCAAACCGTTTCGAGATCGCGCGGCACCGCTGCGTTGAGTTGTCTCGGCGAAACTGGCTCGCGAGTCGCCACCTGCATCAGCGTCTCGATCGGATTGGCCGCTTGAAACGGCGGCCGCCCCGTCAACAAGCAATAGAGCACTGCTCCGAGCGCGTAAATGTCCGCCGCCGGACCGATGCGTTTGGCGTCTCCCGCCGCCTGTTCCGGCGGCATGAAGCTGGGCGTACCGAGTACCTGACCAGTCGCGGTGAGTTGCTCGTCGTGTTCCACGCGCTTGGCCAAACCGAAATCGGTGACGCGCGGCTCGCCGTCCTGATCGATCAGAATGTTCCCCGGCTTCAGGTCGCGATGCACGACTCCTTCGGCATGCGCGTAGGCAATTGCCTTGGTCACTTTCAGGAGAATGCCGACCGCCTCGCGCGGCGACAGCACTCCTTCGCTCAGCTTGTGAGCGAGACTGCGGCCGTCGACAAAGGCCATCGAGAAGTAATGCTGCCGCTCGTGCTGTCCGATTTCATAGATCGGCACAATGTGTGGATGATCGAGGTGCGCGGCGGCTTCCGCTTCGGCCCGAAACCGCTTGACCTCCATGTCACCGGCAAGCTGACCGGCAAGGATCATCTTCAGAGCCACGACTCGTTTGAGATTGATCTGCCGAGCCTTGTAGACCACTCCCATCCCACCGCGCGCGATTTCTTCCAACAATTCGTAGTCGCCAAAATAACGGACCTGCGCGCCAACTCCGGGACT
>JANMIF010000243.1:0-2182 GCA_031375695.1 Planctomyces sp. | reverse complement strand
CGAACGGCGAAGCGAACGGCTCAACCGATGGGCTGGCCGGTTGGGTGAACATCGACGCTGTCGCTGACATTGACACAACCTCGAAAGTCGCGGGGATCGGATGGGTTTCGTCAATGACGAGCGGGTTTTGTCAGCCGAAGGGAGCCGACTGGCCCCCCCATTAGGTTCTTTGGACGGACACCCGACGCAGAGGGGGCGAAGCCCGATGGCGTCATTTTCACACGGATGCGCTTTTTTTAACGATGTAAGAAGTAATCTTTTGTGACATTTTATTCAGACTGTTTTCATGAACACACAAAATGAGAAACTTGCGGTCCAACTGCGGGCTGTCCCGCATCAAGTCGTGCTCACGATGACTGGCAAAACGCAATCCGTCGAACTTCAACGAATCGCCTCGAAGTAGGGTATCCCGCTCGCCGGCCGAACCGTGGATATGTTTGCCGTGATGCGGTCGGTCTGCTAATTTCTCGAAAAGAACGGGCCGACTCTCTCGGTTGTGATGGAATCGGACTCGGAGAGCGAGAGAAGAAGTGGCAGGCCGCGAAGAAGAAGGCGGCCAAGAAACGCTAGCGATGTCTGGGAATTAGCAGGATGACGAAGAAATCGCTGAATCAAGGCTTAGCCACCGCGAAGGCAGCAAAGCAGGACGAGTTCTATACCCAGTACATCGACATCCAGAAAGAGGTCGAAGCGTACCTTGAATTTGATTCGGACACCTTCCGTGGTAAGGTCGTCTATTGCAACTGTGACGACCCATTCGAGAGCAACTTCTTCAAGTATTTCGCCGCCAATTTCAACAAGCTCGGCCTCAAAAAGCTCATCACCACCAGCTACGATGGCTCACCGATCGCCGGCGCACAACTGACGTTCGGTGAGTATGGCGATGGCAACGGCACACGCCAGAAGCCCAAGTCTCTCGCTTTCGAGATCGAGAAAGTGAAACGTATAAATGGGGACGGGGCGACCGGAATTGAAGACGTCAAGCTCTTTCTAAAGCAGAACCCACACACCCGCACACGCCTCGCGGGAGGCGGCGACTTCCGCAGCGCCGAATGCGTCGAGTTGCTCAAACAAGCGGATATCGTTGTCACCAACCCGCCATTCTCGCTCTTCAAGGAATATCTCGCGCAACTCGTGGAACACGGGAAGAAGTTTCTGGTCATCGGGAATCAGAACGCGATCACCTACAATGATGTGTTTCCGCTCATCAGGGCCGACAAGCTATGGTTGGGAGTCACCATCCACAGTGGGGACCGCGAGTTCCGCGTTCCGGACCACTATCCGCTGAACGCGGCCGGTTCTCGCATTGACGAAAACGGCGTGAAGTACATCCGAGTCAAGGGTGTTCGCTGGTTTACAAACCTAGATCATGGCCGCCGACACCAGAAGCTGCCCCTCATGACCCTGAAGGACAACATCAAGTTCAGCAAGCACAAGGAGGTGATCGGGATCGGCTACGAGCGATACTCCAACTTTGACGCGCTGGAGGTTCCCTTCACCGACGCGATTCCGAGCGATTTCGACGGCATTATGGGGGTGCCCATCACCTTCCTAGACAGGTACGACCCCGACCAGTTCGAGATCATCGCGAACGGGGACGACCGCGATGAGATGGAGGCTTTAGGGGTTCCACCACTCGGACCCGAATACGTCGGCAACACTGGTCGGCGCAAGGTCGGTGTACCAAGTACCAAGAAGGCTGCCTACAAACGCATCCTCATCCGCCACCGCAAGCCCAAAAGGCGGAAGAAGTAAATGGAAACCACGCTGAGAAAGGACATCACCGTCGCCGATATCTGCGCCGGGTTTGTGTACAACGAATTGGAGGGCAAAGGGCTTTTTGGGTTGGACGGAAAACTCACCATTCAGCCGGAGTATCAGCGGAACTACATTTATGCCGATAGCGGTGGCAAGAAGGAACAGGCGGTCATCGAATCGCTACTCAAGGGGTATCCGCTCGGACTGATCTATTTCAACAAGGTCGCGAAGGACACGTTCGAGGTTCTGGATGGCCAGCAAAGGATCACGAGCATCGGACGGTTCATCACGAACAAGTTCGCGATCATGGATAACGGCAATCCGAAGAATTTCGATAGCCTCCCCGCCGACCAACAAACCAAGATTCGGGACGCGAAATTGCTAATCTACGAGTGCCAGGGCACGGAGAGCGAGATCAAGCAAT
>JANMIF010000217.1:0-13968 GCA_031375695.1 Planctomyces sp. | reverse complement strand
ATTGGAAGAGCCCACCGACACCGACCCAGTCACCAGTCCACGCCGCATCGTGGCCAGCACGCTGACGTACTTACAAAACCATCAGCAATTCATGAACTACCCGCGCTACCGCGAACTCGGCCTGCCCACCACCAGCAGCGTGATGGAATCGACGATGAAGGAACTGAACTACCGAGTCAAAGGCACCGAAAAGTTCTGGAGCCAACCCGGAGCCGAAGCCCTCCTGCAACTCCGCTCCGACCGCCTGAGCGGCAGTCAGCCCTTAAAAACGTTCTGGACCACCCGCCAGCAAACCCGCCGCGGCCTCCACGCCAGATCCCGACTCACCCCCGCCTAACAAAAATTCGCAAACGCCGTTCCGCACTCTTTGTGTGTCCGAACGCCGAAGCGGTTTAGCAGCAGATCGCGAGGCTTTCGAAAACTCATGGTTTCAATCATCAAGGGACATGTGACGGATCAAGCGGCTCGCTGCTGAGCCAAAAGGCAGCGATTCACGAAGGCGAATTCCAAGCCGCGCGGCGAGATGTCAAAGCATTGAAATCCGGCGGTCTCGATTTGCCGCAACAATGACAGTCCCTCGTCGAACGAACGCTGAGGGAAGTGATAGTGGACCTCGACGAGCAACTGACCGATCTCGATACCTGATTGCAACAGTTCAGGCACACAGTCGAACTCGGTCCCTTCGACATCGAGCTTCAAAACATCAATGCGAGAATGGCCAAGGCGCTGCATGATCGTGCTAAGCCGCAACACCTGGCCGGAGAACTGCGGTTGATCGGGGCGATTGTATTTCTGGCAGTCCTGTGAGAAGTGCATGCGGCCAGGCTTCTTTGGCGGAAAGAAATTCAACGTGCCATCAAAGGCGGCGATACCGAAGTCGTGAAAATGAAACTCCGCAGGGAGTTGTTGGCGTCCCACCCACGCGATGCTTTCAGGCGTCGGATCGAAAGCGTTAACGTGGATACCGAATTGCTCGATCATGCCTACGTCCCATGCGACATTCGCGCCGACGCCGAACGAGTACACCACCGAGTCGCGTTGAATCAGTTCGGAACAAACCGGCCAATCGCGTTTTAAGCCTGGCCTGACAATGGACAGCGAAGTCGGTTTGAGCAATCGCTCGCGCTGCAAGCGAAATTGGCGGTAAAGATTCTTCACAAATTTGATCGGCATGTCAGTAGTCTCGCGGTGTCTGAACAGATACGGCCTCGAAACGGGCTCTCGGTTTTTTCAGGCGGCGCGTTTCCTAAGGACGAAGTTGTTGCAGTAATCCTTGTCACCCCAGAATTGTTCGGTGGCGGCTTTTTGGTGTATTTGAGGATCAAACTCCGCGATCGGACGAAGCCGACCACGATGCACGAAGTTTCCCTGAAAGCCCAATGAATCGAGGTATTGCAGGACCTCAGACACCGATCGCTTCTTCAAATGACGGGCTTCGCATTCGACGATCAGACACGGAGCATCTTGCATGAGAATTTTTCGGGTTCCGCGCAAGACGGCGAACTCGTGTCCTTCGGCGTCGATCTTGATCGCGGCGATCCGTTGTGTCCTCGACTGAAAATATTCGTCGAGAGTGACGACCGGCACCGAATACGACCGGCACTTGGACTGTTCCAAAATCGCTCCCTCGAACGAGGCTCCCTGCGAGACAGTCTCGCTGGGAACATGCAGAGTCAGATGGCCGCTTCGATCCGAAACGCCGGTTGCCTCGACGACCACATTCTTGAGTCCGGCCGCCGCACACTGAGTCCGCAAGTATTCGGCCAATGTCGGTTGCGGCTCAAACGCAAACACCTTTCCGAGCGAGGCCGCTTGGCTCAGCCAATAAAGGTAGCTTCCTTTGTGAGCACCCACATCCACTGCGATTTCGCCCGGCCGTATCGAGGACCGCAACTCACGGATCTCAGTTCGCTGATCACGGAAACGAGCCCTGTAGGCTCGCCACAGAAAACGCAACATCACGAACGTTCCTTTGCTGCCGAGTCTCGATGACCTTGATGAGTGGGCTTCGCCAAGAGGTTGCATCGCGGTAACGGACAAGCGAACTAACGATTGAGTCCGAGGAAGCTGGTCGCAGAACAAATGAGTGACGAAGGTTGAATCTTGTACCAGCGAACGGCTTATTCGACGACAGTTCTCGTCGAATTTTCGTTGCCGACACAAATCACATCGTCCTTGATCGCCTCCGACCATATCTATAACGGTTAACGGCAGATTTTGTTGGCTGGGAAGGTTGCGAATAAATCCGAAACCTGTCAATCGCGGATTCACAAAGAGACAGACAGAATCACGTCCCGCAGTGGGACGTTTTTCTCACATTGACCGTTTTCGCGAACTGGCGGTAGTGTCCGCGCGCCATCTGGGGGGCTGGAGTCCCATTGCGCGGCTTGACCAATGACGAACTGCTATCGCAAGGAAACACTCCTGATGAACCTTTACGACCCTCGCCATTCGGGGGAATTACCGCTGATTCAGCTTTCCGTCGTCGTTCCCGTCTATTGCGGAGAAGAATTTTTGGAGGAACTCGCAATCGAACTGGCGAGGATTCGTCAGGAGCTTGAACGCGAGGGCTCGGTCTCGCTGGTAGAAGTCATCCTAGTGGATGATGGAGCGGTCGATGGGTCGGCACGAGTAATGGACGAGTTGTCGCAGAGGTATCCGTGGATTACGGCCATTCATTTGTCGCGCAACTTTGGACAGCACTCGGCAACCGTCGCCGGAGTTTTGCATTCGTGTGGTGACTGGGTCGCGACTATCGACGAAGACTTACAGCATCATCCGAAGTTCCTCTTGCCGTTGTTGCGATACACGGTCGAAAACCGCTTGGACTTGGTTTTCGCAAAGCCGATCCAGGCCGTTCATGAATCATTCCGCCGCGACTTCGCCTCCAAAGCAGTGAAACAATTCACCAAGTTGCTGACAGGTAATGAACACGTCACAAAGTTCAATAGCTTTCGGATGATTCGTGGTCAGATCGCGCGCGCGGCCGCGTCCGTAGCGACCGAGCGAACTTATTTCGATGTCGCCCTGACTTGGTTCACGGATCGCATCGGCTTGTTACCACTGCCTCTAAAGGATCACCGCTATGTGTCTCAGCGGACAAGCGGCTACAACTTTTACTCGCTGGCTCGGCACGCGCTGCGGCTGTTGTTTAGCTGCGAACTGAAGGTTCTCCGAGCCGGCGCGTTAACTGGGTTCGCGACTCTTTTCTTGAGCATCGTGCTTTCGTGCGTTGTCGTCGTGAAAAAGATCGCCTTCCCGGAAACCGTGGATCTCGCTGGTTGGAGTTCGTTGATCATCGCCGTGCTCTTCTCTGGAGGCCTGCTGGCGTCACTGCTGGGGGTCTGCTTGGAATACTTGTCCGTCCTGGTGCTTCGAACGCTCGGACGTCCCACTTATTACGTCGTCGACCGCAGCAAAGATGCTCTGCTCTCCTCAGAATTCGCCAGTCAGAAGCGTGCGGCGTAGCGACCGCTGACGCCACGAACGATCCCTCGGAAGTTTTCCCGCAACCTAGCGTCACTCTTATGATCTTGCTTCGCTCCAGTCCTTTTCACGAATCCGCCTCTCGCACTGTTGGCGTACTGGGATTGGGGCTGATAGGTCGCGCTGTTGTTGAGTCGCTGCGAAAACGGGGCTATTTGCCATTTCACTCACAACGGATGACTTGGGAATCTCCGCTGCGGCTGCGCGAGGAATTACTTGAAATCGGCGGCCAAGCGCTTGGTGGCTCGGCCTGCGAATTTATCTGGTGCGCTGGCCGAGCTGGTTTTACCGCGACCGCATCCGAGACCGACTGCGAATTCGGCACGTTTGAAACAGTCCTGGAATGGGTTGAGGGCCTCGCCGCAGAATCGGCCGATACGCAGATCGGTTTTTCTTTGATAAGTTCCGCCGGCGGACTCTTCGAAGGTCAACCACACGTCGATGAACAATCTCCGGTCTGCCCTCGCCGGCCTTACGGTTGTTTAAAACTTCAGCAAGAACGTCGACTCCGTGAGTCTCGTCAACTGTTACATCGCCACGTCTATCGTCCGTCCTCTGTTTACGGCTGGCTACGGCCTGGCCAGCGAAAAGGGTTGATTCCAACACTAATCTATAACGGACTACGAAATCACGAATCGTCTTTCGACGGCAGCTTCAATACGCTCCGCGACTACATTTGGGTAGGCGACGTCGCGGAGATCGTCGTCGGCTCACTGTTCGGAAAAGGTCAAGCCGAAGTGTCGAATTCCACTCGTTTCGTTGTCAGCGGCCAGCCCAATTCTATCTTTCAAATCAAACAGTTGGTGGAAGCCACGATCGGCCGCCGACTGCAACTGAAGTTCGTCTCAAAGGCGTCGAACGCACGCGACACGACGTTTTCGGCCAGCTGTGTTCGGGACAATCAGCGATCGACCGACATGAGCGTGGCAATCCGGCGCATCGCGGCCGATTTCTCAAGCAATGGAGTGTTACTAGACGCTCGGCGACAGATCATCTGACCGTGACCAAAGAGTGCGTGCCATGAATAACAACGACCGTCGATACGAATGGGGTGCGTGGCTGATCTGGATCATTCCTGTGATTGTGATCGGCATCGCCATCAGCCTAAATCGATATCCCGATAATACGATTCAAGACGTCTACAGCAAGGCATGCAGCGATTGGTGGGCACGATGTGACATTTATTCCGGACAGAAAGGTTATTTCGGACGGAAAGGGATGAACTACCTGCCACACTTTAGCTTGTTGTTCTCGCCGTTCTATGCCTTGGGAATGCCTTTTGGCGGCATCGTGTGGCGGTTGGCGTCCGTGCTGTGCCTTGCGTGGAGTATTCGGCGATTGATTGCCCTCGTCTCGCTGCAACCTTGCTCCCGCGATTTCTTTTGGGGATCGCTGTTCGCCATGCCGGTTTGCCTTGGAGCCGTCAAGTTTGGCCAAGCCAACGTCCCGTTTGCGGCGTTCACGGTGCTTTCCGTGGTATTGCTCATGGAGCAGCGTTGGAAAGCCGCCGGAGCGGCACTTATGGTGGCAATCGCCGTCAAACCTCTAGGGCTGGTGTTGGCTCTGTTGGCAATGTGTGGTTATCGGCGAGTCATCGTGCCGGTGGCTGTGAGCGGAATCGTGATGTTGTTGATGCCGTTCGCATTTGCTCCACCGGAATACGCTCTGGCGCAGTACGAAGGGTTGATCAGCAACATGCGAAATTGTTCGCAGGCGTCCACCGAATACCGCTTCGCGAACCTCAACAGCATCTTTCAAAAACTGTCGATCGAATTGCCTTTGTCCGTGCTCAGCGCCATGAATCTGTTAGCTGCATTGGGAACGCTGGGCGTGTGGTTGTTCGCGGCTCGCCGTCTGGACGAGCCCGAACGTGGCTTGCTGCTGCTGTCTCTGGCAACAGCCTATTTGATGCTCTTCAACCCGATGAACGAGTCCAACAGCTTCGTCATCGTCGCGCCGGCGATCACGGCCGTTGCCATTCGCTGTCGACAAACCGTCAGCCACTCATCAATGGCCCCATTCCTAGCAGCACTGCTTGTTGCCACTTGGGTATTTCCCGAATTGATTCAATCTCTCGATCCGTATGCGCGAATGTGGGGCAAGCCGTTATTGGCAGGGATTGGCTTCCTTGTGGTGGTCTTGTTGCGAACTCGCGAATTGATGCGAATCAATTCGTCTAGCTAAATCGCGGATCGACTGAAATATGTAGGCGAGTCGCCCCCGCGACTCGTATTCCGCCCGCGTACAACACAAACCAAGGAAGTCGATCATGCCTTCTGTCCGTCGTTGGCTTGCGGTCGTTCTCGTCGTCGCCTTTCAATCGACTGCGCTGGCTGACAATTGGCCGGCCTGGCGTGGATCGCGTGGTGATGGAACCTGCTTGGAAAAAGGCCTGCCGACCACTTGGAGCACAACGGAAAACGTCATCTGGAAAGTCGCGCTGCCTGAACGCGGCAATTCCACGCCGATCGCGTGGGGCGACCGAGTCTTCGTCACTCAGGCCATTGAGAAAGAAGGCCGCCGCACGCTGATGTGTTTTGATCGCGCGGATGGCAAGCTGCTGTGGCAAAAGGGAACCGTTTGGAACGACAAGGAGCCGACTCACGAAACGAATCCGTTTTGCGCGTCGTCGCCGATGACGGATGGCGAACGAGTCATCGCTTGGTTCGGATCGGCTGGGATGTTTTGCTACGACTTCAACGGCAACGAACTGTGGAAACGTGACCTCGGCATTCAAAAACATACCTGGGGTTACGGAGCCTCGCCGGTGTTGCATGGCGATTTGTGTTATCTGCACTTCGGGCCTGGCGAGCGGACGTTTTTGATTGCCGTCAAAACACAGACCGGCGAAACGGTTTGGCAGCATGACGAACCGTATAACAAGGACGGGACTGATGAAGCGAAATCGGGAAACCCTGACTATTACGGCTCGTGGAGTTCGCCGATTTGTCGGGACATCAACGGCCGCGACGAACTGCTGATCAGTTTTCCTTTCCGTGTGTGTGGCCTCGATCCGCAGAGCGGCAAAGAACGATGGACCTGCATCGGAACGAATGCGCTGGCATACACCTCGCCGATCTTTGCCGATGGCATCGTCGTCGGCATGGGGGGCTACAACGGCATGTCGATCGCGCTGAAAGCGGGCGGCAATGGAGACATCACGAAAGACAATCGACTTTGGCGACATCCGAAGACCAAACAACGGATCGGTTCCGGCGTGATCCACAACGGTCACATCTACATTCACAACGACCCCGGCATCGCCGAGTGCTTTGAATTGCAAACCGGAAAGCTTGTTTGGGAAGAAAGACTACCCGGCGGTACGAACTGGTCCTCGATCTTGCTGGCTGATGGCCTGTGTTACACGATCACGCAGCAAGGAGAATGCTCAGTCTTCAAAGCCGATCCGAAGTTTGAACTCGTTGCCACCAACTCGCTTGGCGAAGAGAGCAATTCATCAATCGTCCCCAGCGACGGCCAATTCTTCATCCGCACATACCAGCATCTGTGGTGCATCGGCCAGCAAAAGTGAAGATGCTAATCGCCCCCTTTGGTGATCAAGTCTGGGCCGTCTCCAAGTATTTTTTCGTATTTGCCCGTCTTGGTTTTCTGGTACTTCGTGAAGCCCAGCTTTTCCAAGTTCTTGTTGCTGGTGTCGCCTCGAATCGGGCCACCGCGAGGCTTTTTTGCACTAAAGGCAGACAAAATCCGCATCACTTTTTGCCCGGTTTGCGGATGCTTCTTCAGCGGTGGCTCGCTGATTTTTTGCAAGACCTCGAATGTCTCCCCTTCCGAGCCGTCCGGGTTCAAGGTTACATATTCGTACAACGGCATGATCGTCACCGCAATCGAAATCGTGAAACGCTCGCCCTCGCTCGCGCTTCGGATTAGTCTCCCCGTCTCGCACTCATTCACAAGGCAAGGAGTCTGACATGGCTTACGACGTCTTCGGCGTCGGGAATTCGTTAGTCGATATTCAAGCTCAGGTGGGCGACCAATTTTTGGAAATGGTCGGCTACCCGAAGGGTATCATGACGCTTGTCGATGACGCGGTCCAGCGGCGAGTGCTCGACCTGCTGAACGATCAGCCGATGAATCGCTGCGCGGGGGGGTCGGCGGCGAACACCGTCATGGGCGTTGTCGATTTTGGTGGCTCGGCGGCGTATGCCGGCAAGACCGGTCAGGACGAGATTGGCGGATTTTTTCTGACCGATATGCGACGTCAAGGAGTGCGCATTGAAGTCCCTGCGGCCGTCGGGCAGTCGGGAACATGCGTGGTGTTGATTACCCCCGATGCACAACGGACGATGCTGACTCACCTGGGAGTATCCGCCACGCTCGGCGCGGAGGACATCGACGAAACGGAGTTGCAATTGGCTCGGTATGTTTACGTCGAGGGTTATCTGTTCACAAACGAAGGCCCGCGTGCGGCGGCGCTGCGAGCGATGGAGTTGGCTCGAAAGAACCATGTGAAGGTCGCCTTCACCGTGTCGGACCCGTTTCTGATCGGGCTGTTCCGCGACCGCTTTTGGCAATTGATCGAAGAGGACGTGGACTTGCTGTTCTGCAATTTGGAAGAGGCTCGCGCGCTGACCGGCAAGGACGACCCGATCGAATGTGCTCGGCAGATTCATCGTCATTGCGAGAACGTGGCGCTGACGCTGGGTGCTCACGGCAGCTTGTTGATGCACGAGGGTGAAGTGATTCCGATCGAAGGGGTTCCGGTCTCGGCAATTGATACGACGGGAGCCGGCGACATGTACGCTGCTGGAGTCTTGTATGGGATCACCAACGGTTTGAGTTGGCAACAAGCTGGACGACTGGGGTCACACGCGGCGGCGAGAATCGTCGGCCAGTTGGGAGCGCGGCTGCAACGCCGGTTCACCGCGGACGAAATGAATCAACTGCGCGGGACGTAATCGAAGAGCGCATTCCGGCTGACGACCTTCACTTGGCGTCCGGTTTTTCGATGATTCCCCACAAATGTCCACCGATTTTTCCGTGTTGCCAGGAGCCGGCATAGCGGTCGCCGTGAAAGATCACGCGGGCACTGAAGCCTTCGCCCAAACCGGGCAGGGTTACGTTGGTTAGCGAGATCATCGGCGTGTCGTCCGCCCAAACCATGCGCAGCACCAGCGGCAGCGTGACGTCCGTCTGACCGTACTTGACGCGCGACTCGAACTGCCACAAGTCGTCTTGAACTTTCGAGACTTTCTTAAGTTCATATCGTTCGGGATTGGCAGCCTTCATTTCTTTGCCGATGACGGAATAGTGGCCGACGAGGATCGCTCCGCTCATTCGTTCGGAAAACGCCTTTTCCAGGGCTTCGCGATCCGCCTTTCCATTCTTGTCCTGTGCGAGGCCACTGCTCGCGACGGACGCGACGACCGCCGTGCTAAACAAAGTTCGGCGTGAGAGTTTGAGAAGTTCTGACATCAGACTACCTCCGGAATTGTTGGAATCATGAAACCCCTGTGCGGACAGATTGCCAGCGATTTGTCACCGATGCAAGCTGGAAGCTTGCACTACGGGGTGTCTGCCTTCGGATCGGCGATGGCTTCGAATTGGCTAACGAGTTCCTTTTTCTGAAGTTGCAGTCGTGCGAGATTGGCGTGCGTGTGGGCGCGGGTCGTTGCAAAGTCGCCAACTGCCAGCAATCCGATCCACACACACAGGGCAAACACGCTGATCCACATGATCGCCGAGACGACTGGCCCACCGCGATTCCAGATGATTGGCAGGTCGGCCACGGGGATCAACACCCCGACGAATGCGATCAACCCCGAAGTGCGGCTACGTCGGCGAAATCGAGATTGATAATGCCGCAGTTCGCGCGGGTCTGTCGCGAACTCGGCCTGTTCGCGCTGCCACGCGGCGCGTTGCGACAATTGCAGCAGCGCTCCAAACAAAATCAAGCAGCCGCCAAAAGTGGCGGAAATCGGATCGACATTCATGGCGAGGTGAATCTCACTCGACTTGTTGGCGACAAGTCAATCGAGACCGGAGAAACTACTTTTTGATTGGCAGAAAGTTGGGAGCAGAAAACGGAAACAAAACGCCGGTCGATTCTTCTTTTGGCCAGGATCTTTCTACCATTTCCAGTTGAGATGCCGGACTGCGGAATCTCGGCGAAGCTGCTAGAGTTCGCCACCGTTTGGAAATTTACCGCACAACATCGGAGGAAGTGTGATGCGTTTGCTGTTTCAATGTCGCTGTTTCATTTTGGCTTCGTTGCTGCCTGTTTTGTGGCTCGCAGGAATCACAACCGCGCCGGCTGCTGACGCCACGCCGAAGTTGATCACGTCAGTGGAAGGGATCACCGAGTTTCAATTTGAGAACGGCTTTCGAGTGCTTTTGTTTCCCGATCCGTCGAAGCCGACGGTGACTGTGAATCTGACGATCTTTGTTGGGTCGCGACACGAGGGGTACGGCGAGGCGGGGATGGCTCACTTGCTGGAGCACATGGTTTTCAAAGGAACGCCGACGTTTGCTGATATCCCGAAAGCTCTCAAGGATCGTGGGGCCGAGTACAACGGGACGACGTGGCTCGATCGTACGAATTATTACGAGACGCTTCAGGCCAGCGACGAGAACTTGGAGTTCGCAATTAAGCTGGAAGCCGATCGGATGCTCAACAGTTTGATCCGCGCGGAAGACCTTGCGTCCGAGATGACGGTGGTGCGGAACGAATTCGAGCAGGGAGAGAACAGTCCGCAGTCGGTATTGATGCAGCGGATGATGTCGGTGGCGTTTGAGTGGCACAATTACGGCAAATCGACGATCGGCAATCGAGCCGACATCGAGCGAGTGCCGGTCGAGAACTTGAAGCGGTTCTACAAACGGTTTTATCAACCGGACAACGCGATGTTGGTTGTCGCCGGGCGGTTTGAGCCGGAGGCGGCGCTTAAGTTGACTGCGAAGTATTTCGGGGCGATGCCGCGGCCGGGGCGAGTGCTCGACAACACGTACACGGAAGAGCCAGCTCAGGACGGCGAGCGAGTAGTAACTTTGCGGCGAGTCGGCGATGTGGCGGTAGTTGGCGGCGTATTTCACATCCCCTCGGGGCCGCATCCCGAGTTCGTAGCGGTCGATGTTTTGGAAACGATTCTGACACAGGCTCCGGCCGGCAAGTTGTACAAGGCGTTGGTCGAAACTAAGAAAGCAGCGAGCGTTTCAGGCGGCGCATTTGCGCTTCACGATCCTGGCCTCTTGTTACTGATGGCGGAAGTCTCGAAGGGGAACGATCCGCAGATTGTTCTGGAGGCGATGCTCGACACGCTCGACGACGTCGCCAAGAACGGCGTGAATGAGGAAGACGTCGAGCGGGCGAGACAAAAATTGCTCAAGCAGCGCGAGTTGCAAGCGGCCGACAGTGCTGGGCTGGCGGTCGAGCTGTCTGAATGGGCGGCTCAAGGGGATTGGCGGCTGTACTTTTTGAATCGTGATCGGTTGGAAGCGGTGACGAAAGACGATGTGAAGAATGTCGCCGCAGCATATCTGAAACAGAACAATCGGACGATCGGAGTGTATCTCCCGGTGAAGTCGCCGGATCGAACAAGCGTTCCGACAACACCCAATTTGGCCGAGATGATCGGCGATTACAAAGGCCGTGCGGACGCAGTGGCGGGCGAGGCATTTGATGTCGATCCGCTGAAGATCGAAAAGCGGACCGAACGAGTCACTCTGCCAACCGGTTTGAAAGCCGCGTTTCTGCCCAAGAAAACGCGCGGCGAGTCGGTCACGTTGCGGCTGACATTGCGATTCGGCTCGGAAGAGTCGCTGGCTGGCAAGGCGAAAGCGGCCGAGATGCTGCCGAAACTGATGGCTCGCGGCACGAAGAAATTGAATCGTCAACAACTGACCGATGCGCTCGACAAGAACTTCGCGGCGCTCGGAGCGACATCGCAAATCCGCACGCCGGGTATCGCAACATTCAACTTAACCACGAAGAAAAAGAATCTTCCCGCCGCGCTGGAGTTGCTGCGGCAAGTGCTGCGGGAGCCATCGTTCCCCGAGAAGGAATTCGAGACGCTAAAGAATGGGCAGTTGGCGACGCTTGAGAAGCAGAAGTCCGACCCGACCGCGCTGGCACAATCGGCCGTGTCGAAACAGCTCAATCCGTATGCCGGCAGTGATCCTCGCTATATTCCGTCGGCCGTTGAAGAGATCGAAATGCTCAACGGTACAACGCTGGAGAGCATTCGCGAACTATATGGCGTGATGCTCGGCGCGAAGAACGGCGAACTGACTGTCGTCGGAGACTTCGATGCCGAGACGACGAAAGCTCAGATCGCAAAGATGTTCGACGGATGGCAACCGAAAGCTGATTACCGCCGCATATTGCGGGAATCGGACATCAAAGTGAAAGAGAATACGCAGTCAATTGCGACGGCGGACAAGGCGAGCGCAACGTATTTCGCGGGGCTGGTCTTCCCGATGCGCGACGATCACCCCGACTTCGTCGCGCTGCAACTGGGCAACTTCATATTCGGTCACGGATCGCTGTCGTCGCGACTGGGGAACCGCGTGCGAGAAAAAGACGGCTTGAGTTACGGAGTCGGCAGTGGGCTGCAAGTCCCGGCAGTCGGAGATCGCTCACTGTTTTATCTGTACGCGATCTGCAATCCGGCCAACATGCCGAAGGTCGAAAAGGCGATTCGCGAAGAACTGGACCTATTCTTGAAAGAGGGCATTACCGTTGATGAACTGACGGCGGCTCAGCAAGGTTTTTTGCAAGGCGAACAAGTCACGCGGACGGAAGACCCTAAATTGGCCGCGATCCTGGAAGAGTCACTCGAAGCGAATCGGACCTTGAAATATCAAGCCGACCTGGAAGCGAAGGTGCTGAAAGTGACTCCGGCCGATGTGCTCAAGGTCTGCCGGAAATACTTCGATCCGAACAAGCTGGTGATCGTCGAAGCGGGGGATTTTCGCGAGAAGTCGGCAGAAGAAAAGTCAAAATCACAGTGAATAACAGCATAAAAGCAACAGTGACAATGTGAGGAATCATGGCAGGATTTGATCACGGCCCGAATCATCCGGTTGAAGAAGAAGATATGGTCGCCGCCGCGCGGCGATCGCGAATCGGCTTGTGGCTGTTCGGCGTGTATTGCCTGCTGTACGGCGGCTTCATGTTGTTGAATGCGTTCGCACCGGGAATCATGGAGCGGACTCCGTTCGGCGGCGTGAATCTGGCGATTTGGTACGGATTCGGACTGATCGGCGGCGCACTGTTCCTAGCGTTGCTGTATGCCTGGTTGTGCCGCGAATCATCGCCAAACTAATCTTCAAACAAGCAACCGCTTCTGCATTTTTGTAGCGATTGCGAGCGCGCACTCCGAGCATTTTCGACGTCGTCGGCGATGAGTGTTAATTCGTTTGTGGCGGGCGATTTCTCGCGACACTCAGGACTCTCTTAACAATTCAATGCGGTACTCAAACGGAAGAAGGTGGGGAGTTGTGGGTTCCAATGCAGCACGCGATGGATCACTCGGCGACCTTGTCGCACGATCTGGCGGGGAACCTTCAGCACTTCGTTAACGAAGGTCTTGAACGCCATTTGCAGCTAGGTTGTGCGGGCCGCTTCATGAGACTCGCAGTGACGCGGTGTGACCGGCAACAACAGCGCCGACCAGGCTCTCGCGCCGCCGGCAATTTGCGTGATCAAGTTCTCTTGGTCGTAGCGATCATTGCAGCCGAAAACGATCTCGGCCGACGAAGGCGGTTTGTCTTGAACGCGGCAGGCACGTCGAACCGTTCGCGACCGTTCGTAGGTCGATATCGTGAGGTGGCGTTTTGGAAAGGTTCTGTTTGACTGAACGCGGTGTCGCCGCGTAGCCGGATGATTTGGACGCCCGCTTCGCGACACAGTTTGATCGCGAGATCCGCCTCATCCGCCGCCCCTCTTCGCTGGGACGATTGCGCGAACGATTCACGGTCGACAACACCTCGCTGGTGTTTGCCAGCGAGACCACCAACGGCTGATATCCCCAATCTCCCTTGAAGGAGATGTCCAGACGCTCTTGGTACTCACCCGTGGTCACGGTCAACATGCCGTTCATGTCGACGAAGGCTTCGTCGAAGAATTCCTCCGGCTGCCGCTTCCACACCGTCAGCCGCGCGCGGTTGATCGCGTCGAGTAACTGCCGCACCTGCGTGCTGCTGAACCGCCGGCAGAAATTCCCCACCATGGTCGGATCGGAAATCGAGTCGGCCCTGATCGCGTTGAGGAACGCTTCATCATTCCGACGCCGCTTGATGTGTTCCGTACACGTCCCCTCGCGCGACGCGTTTATCGCCACGTTCAGCACATGATCCGACTCATAGCACGGACGGTGGCAATTGAGAATCGGCACGCTCGAATCAATGGCATCGATCAGTCCACTCTCGCGAGCTGCTCGCAACATCAGCGGCACGCCACCGTAGACAATCGCTTGCGTCTTCTCCGCCAGTTCGTACTTCAGCCCCGCCGAACTGAGCACC
>JANMIF010000198.1:0-27758 GCA_031375695.1 Planctomyces sp. | reverse complement strand
TGAGGTGCTGTCGATTTCACGGACAGTCCAACTCCTTAATCTGGCGGGTCCAGAAAGGAGATCAAGATGTCACGGAAAGTGGTTTCAAAGACGAAGCGTGGTCGTCGGTCGTTCACGGAAGAGTTCAAGCGTGAGGCG
This sequence comes from Planctomyces sp., assembly GCA_031375695.1. Classification (GTDB taxonomy): domain Bacteria; phylum Planctomycetota; class Planctomycetia; order Planctomycetales; family Planctomycetaceae; genus SXKJ01. Next base: position 27,620 of record JANMIF010000198.1, on the reverse strand, counting down.
GTGGCGATGTTGTTGGATGGGCACTCGGCGACTTCCGTGGCGGAGCGGTTAGGGTTGGCCAATCCGAGCGCGTTGTATCGCTGGAAGGCCTCGCAGTTGGAGCAGTCGGGGCCGGTGGCTGCGTCGCTGGAAGCGCGAGTGCATGAGTTGGAGAGCGATCTGCAGCGCGTGACTCGCGAGCGTGACATCTTAAAAAAAGCGTTGATCATTTTCGGCCGCAGCGAATGACTGATGTGTACGCAGCAGTGGAGGCGATCGTGCAAAACGATGCTCAACAAACCATCGCGGTGTGTGAGGTGCTCGGAGTGAGTCGCTCAGCGTACTACGCTTGGTCGACGAGCGAGGCCTCGGCTCATGAAGAACGCGATACGGAGTTGTCGCCGTTGGTGCGCGACATCTTTTGGAAGCATCGTCGACGTTATGGAGCTCGCCGCATCGTGGCCGAACTCACCGAACAAGGCGAGCCGTGCGGAACGCGAAGAGTGGCCAAACTGCTGGAAAACCAGGGACTTGTCGCCATTCAGCCGAAGTCGTTCGTCCCCAAGACGACCGACAGCCGTCACACGCTGGGATACAGTCCGAACTTGTTGCTCGACATGCCAGAGCTCACCGCGATCAATCAATTGTTGGTCGGCGACATCACCTACGTGCCGCTGGCTGGTGGATCATTCTGTTACCTCGCGACCTTGATGGATCGCTTCTCACGCCGCATCGTCGGCTGGAACCTCGCAGGCTTTATGACCGAAGAACTCGTGATCCCTGTCCTACAAGCCGCGATCCGCGAACGTCAACCGGCTGCGGGATTGATTCACCACACCGACCGTGGCGGTCAATATGCCAGCACACGCTATCGAGCCATCCTGCGCCGCGCCGGCATCCTCCAAAGTATGAGTCGCGCCGGAAACTGCTACGACAACGCTTTCATGGAATCTGGCTTTGGAACCTTCAAGACCGAACTCGAAATGACCGAATATGTTCATCAGCCAGCGGCACGTCGAGAGATCCGCGATTACATCGCCTACTACAACCTCGAACGAAAACACTCCGCCCTCGGCTACCTCTCACCTCACCAGTTCGAACTCCGCCAGATTAAGGAGTTGGACTGTCCGTGAAATCGACAGCACCTCAGTCAACTAAAGAAACGGAAAGGAATGATTCATGTCGATGCCTCTAAGAACGCGAGAGTCACCACGGAAAATGAGTTCCTGATCATGTCATCCTATCTGTTTCATCCTTAACCCAGCGCCCTCCAAACGAATGAAAGTCCAGTTCGATTTCTTCATGAAACTTCGAGCCAACTCGTAATCTCAGATCGCAGGCAAAAGTGGCCTTGTGATGATTTCGACGGACAACTAGAAAATCACCAAGGATAGGGAAGTTCATTCTTTACAATTACGCGGGGAGGGAGCCATGCGAGTTGTGTTGCTCGCGGGGGGCATGGGAACGCGGATTCAGGAAGAGACGGTCACGCGACCCAAACCAATGGTCGAGATTGGCGGCAAGCCGATCCTCTGGCACATCATGAAGCACTACGCTCATCACGGATGCGATGAGTTCTTCGTCGCGCTCGGCTACATGGGAGACTTTATCAAGAGCTATTTTCTTGATCGCTACAACCTCAGCGGCAATTTGACGATTGATTTCAGTCGCGGCATGGTGCGGCGAGCGGCGCAAGAGACCGAAGACTGGACGGTCAATTTGATCGAGACTGGTCTGACGACGAACACGGGCGGAAGACTGCGTCGGCTGCGCGAATGGCTTGGCGGCGAGACTTTTATGCTGACCTATGGCGACGGCGTGAGTAATGTCGATCTTGGCGAATTGCTTGCGTTTCATAAGCGGCAGGGCAAGATCGCGACCGTAACGGCCGTGCGACCTCCGGCACGCTTTGGCGGATTGGTGATCAACGATCAACAGATGGTTGAAAACTTCACTGAGAAACCGGTTGCGGGTGAAGGCTGGATCAACGGCGGGTTCTTGGTTCTTGAGCCTGCGATTTTCGATTACCTTTCTGGTGATAATTGTTCTCTCGAAATCAACGCTCTCGAACGGATCGCCGCCGACCGACAACTGGCGGCCTATCAGCACGGAGACTTTTGGCAGTGCATGGATACGTTGCGAGACAAGACGTATTTGGAAAAGCTTTGGCAAAGCGGTTCCGCTCCATGGTGCTCGTGGGAACATGACGTCGTCGAACCCAAGCTGCAACTTCTTCCGAAAGCGGCGTAGCACTCCAAGGATGGAAATGCGAAACAATCTTAACCGTGACTTTTGGCGAGATCGCCGAGTGTTTGTCACAGGAGCGACCGGTTTAGTTGGCGGGTGGCTCGTCAAACGACTCATCGAAGCCGAGGCTGATGTCGTTTGCCTTGTACGAGACTGGGTGCCGCAGTCGGAGTTCGTGCGAGCCGGTTTAATTGATCGAGTCACTGTCGTGCGCGGTGATCTCATCGAACAAGAGTGCCTCGAGCGAGCGCTTGGTGAATACGAAATCGAGACGGTGATTCATCTGGCGGCTCAGGCGATTGTTGGCATTGCGAATCGAAATCCGACGTCCACGTTCGAGGCGAATATCGGCGGGACGTGGAAGCTGCTCGAAGCCTGTCGTCGGAGTCCGAAGGTGAAACAGATTGTGGCTGCGTCGTCGGACAAGGCCTACGGCGATGCTCCAATCCTGCCATACACCGAAGAAACTCCGCTCGCCGGACGGCATCCGTATGACGTCAGTAAGTCATGCAGCGACCTGATTTGCCAAACCTACGCGACGACGTACGGCCTGCCGGTCGTGATCACGCGCTGCGGCAACTTTTACGGCGGTGGAGATTTGAACTGGAACCGCATTGTTCCGGGAACGATCCGATCGGTGATGCGCGGGCAGCGGCCGGTCATCCGGTCGGACGGCTCGTTCATCCGCGACTACTTTTACGTCGAAGACGGAGCGGCGGCGTACATGCACCTCGCGGAACAGCTCGCGATCAATCCGATGCTCACCGGCGAAGCGTTCAACCTTTCGAACGAGACTCAGGTCACGGTCTTGGAATTGGTGAGTCAGATTCTCGGCGAGATGGGGTCAGCGTGGACGCCTGACGTTCTTGGCGAGGCGAGTCACGAAATCAAGCATCAATCACTCGACGCGGCGAAGGCTCGGCGGTTGCTGGGCTGGGAACCACTTTTCACGTTGGACGAAGGTTTGAGCAGGACGATCGAATGGTACAAGAACTACTTCCAGCTCGAGTCGAAAACAGCCACGCGGCCAACGCTGAATGTCGCTCGTGCGGCCGACGCGGCTTGATGAGCATCCTCTCGCTGGGCGAAACGCCGCTGGCGAACGCGCTGCTGACCGAGGAACAACTCAGTGACCCGGAGCCGTGCTGGCCGCTGGAGTTGGCTTGGTGTTCGGACTGCACGCTCGCGCAAATTACCGAAACGGTGCCGCCGGAGACGCTGTTCCGTGAGTATGCCTACTTCTCGTCGTTCTCCGACACGATGGTTCAGCACGCGCGCCACATCGCCGAGCGATTGACCGACGCGGAAGAACTTTCGTCCAACAGCTTGGTCGTCGAGATCGCCAGCAACGACGGCTATTTGTTGCAGTGGTACAAGCAACGTGGAATTCCAGTGCTCGGCATCGAACCGGCTCGAAACATCGCTTGTGTGGCGGAAGCCGAGAAGGGCGTACCGACGATCAGCGAATTCTTCGGACACGACTTGGCGTCGCAGATGGCTAAACGAGGGCAGTCCGCCGATGTGATTCACGCTAACAACGTTCTGGCTCACGTTCCCGATTTGAACGGCGTCGTGGCTGGTTTCGCGACGCTGCTCAAACCGAACGGTGTCGCCGTGGTCGAGGCCCCGTACCTCAAAGACCTTATCGACCACGTCGAATTCGACACGATCTACCACGAACACCTCTGCTACTTCTCACTAACCGCTCTGGATCGGCTCTTCCAGCGTCACGGCCTGGAGATCGTCGACGTCGAGCGGTTACCGATTCATGGCGGCTCGCTACGAATCTTCGCGCGGCATTCCGGATTCCGAAGCGTCGGATCTGCGGTGCGCGAACTGTTGGCCGAAGAGGCGACGTGGGTTTTCGATGCCGAATCGTACCGCAACTTCGGTCAACGAGTCGAACAAGTCCGCTGTGAACTGACTGACTTGATCAGTTCGCTGAAAGCCGACAACAAGCGAATTGCGGTCTATGGTGCATCGGCCAAAGGCAGCACGCTGCTGAACTACTTCGGCATTGGTGCCGACTCGCTCGATTACGTCGTCGATCGCAGCACCGTTAAACAAGGCCGTTTCACACCGGGCACTCATCTGAAAATATACGATCCCGAAAAACTCTCCGCTGATCAGCCCGATTACTGTCTGCTGCTGACTTGGAATTTCGCCGACGAAATCTTGGTTCAACAGCAGACGTATCGCGACCGAGGCGGCCAGTTCATTATCCCGATTCCCAACGTTCGCGTGGCTTAGTGTCAGAGGCTGAACCCCACATTCTTTTCGAGGAGCAGTTCGTGCAACTTCTGAATTCGATTCGCAAGCGTTTGACGGGACATCGCACGCGTCCGACTTATAATTCGGACGGACTGGTGACCTATGGTAAGAATACTTCGTTTCTGCGCGAGCCGAAGTTCCTGGCTTCTTATCATCGCGGCATTCATTCTGGACACAATATTGGGAATGGCGTCCAAGATATCCACATCGAATGGCGGGTGTATGTGGCCTGCTGGGCGGCTGCGAATGCCTTGAAATTGCCTGGGGATTTTGTGGAGTGCGGTGTGAACACCGGCATTATGTCATTGGCGATTTGCAACTACCTAGACTTCAACCAGACGGGACGCCGGTTCTTCCTATTCGATACGTTCGCCGGCATCCCCATCGATCAGATGAACGATCGCGAAAAATTGCAGCGTGGCAAGAAGTCAAACCACCTTTACTTTGACTGCTTCGAGACGGCGAAAGCGAATTTTGCGCCATACCGCAATGCCACACTGATTCGTGGGACAGTGCCGGAGACGTTGAATCAAGTGACCATTGATCAGGTTTGCTATCTTTCGATCGACATGAACATCGCCTACCCCGAATTGGAAGCACTACGGCACTTCTGGCCGCGTTTGGTTCCCGGTGCGATCGTATTGTTCGACGACTACGGTTTTCACGGACATGAGAATCAGAAGGAAGGGGTGGATGAATTCGCGGACCAGGTGGGCTGCGAGGTTCTGACCATGCCAACCGGACAAGGCCTGTTGATCAAGCCGCCGATAATCATGCCGCACTAACTCAGGGCGTGCGTCAGGGCGAATGCTCCAAAAAATGCCCGACATTTTTCGTGAATCGTTCGCCCTCGCACAAGTTTCGAGTTTGTGATCGGTGAGGCAAGAATCGTGAAATTCATCCCGCTGGAGTTGCCCGGTGTTTTTTTGATCGAATCGGTGCTGGTGCTCGATGATCGTGGGGCGTTTGGTCGGACGTGGTGCCAACGAGAATTCGAGGAGCACAGACTGAGTACTCAGCTTTCGCAATGCAATGTGTCGATCACGCTTCGTCGAGGGACCATACGTGGGATGCACTTCCAACGCCCTCCCTACGCCGAAATCAAATTGGTGCGTTGCACACGCGGCGCAATCTTCGATGTGATCATCGACTTGCGTCCGGAGTCACAGACGTTCTGCCAATGGATTGGGCGAGAGCTAACGGCCGAGAATCACCGAATGCTTTACATCCCCGAAGGATTCGCTCACGGCTTTCAGACTCTGACGGATGATGTCGAAGTCTTTTACCAGACTTCGCAAGAGCATCACTCGGCGAGCGCTGCGGGCGTGAAGTGGAATGACCCGGCGATCAATGTCCTCTGGCCGTTGCCGGTCAGCGTCATTCTCCCTCGCGATGCGTCATGGCCTGATTTTTCCGTTCCGAACTCCGATCACCGTTGAGCGATTAATTCTCCCTCGAAATGCGATCTCGAACATGAAGCGTATCCTTGTCACAGGTGCCAGTGGATTTGTCGGCCGCCATTGTTTGCCGAAATTATTGGACCGCGACTTTGAAGTGCATGCCGTGACGCGGCAGTCGCTGCTTCATATTCCGGCAGTGCATTGGCACTTCGCGGATCTCGAACAAACCGGGACGACAGCGGAGCTGCTGCGAGATGTCCAACCGACGCATCTCTTGCACCTGGCGTGGTACGCCGAACCAGGGGCGTTTGCTTCTTCACCCATCAACTGCGAATGGATGGACCGCTCAACCTTCCTTTTTCGAGAGTTCGAACGACTTGGCGGAGAAAGAATTGTCGCGACAGGATCATGCTTCGAATATGACTGTTCCGACGGCGTCTGCGATGAATTTCGGACACCCTGCCGGTCCAGAACGAACTACGGCCGAGCCAAGCTGGCGACGGCGGCGTATCTCGACGCGCTCGGTTCAACGATGAACATGAGCACGGCGTGGGCACGGCTGTTCTTCCTGTATGGACCGCATGCCAGTGATCGTCGAATGCCCGGGGTGGTGATTTCTTCTTTAATGCGGAACGAGCCTGCACTGTGTTCAGAGGGTACTCAGTTGCGAGACTTCTTGCATATCGAAGATGCGGCGAGTGCGATCGTGTCGCTGGTTGATAGCGATGTCACAGGGCCGGTCAACGTCTGCTCGGGATCGCCGGTACGAATCCGCGACATGGCGACGACTGTCGCTGAGATGCTGGGACGTCCCGACCTATTGTGCCTCGGGAAAATCCCTACGGTATCGGACGAGCCGATACTGATCGCCGGAAGTACGGCCCGATTGCGAAATGAGCTGCACTGGAAGCCGCAGTACTCACTGGAAGAGGGGCTACGGAAGACGATCGAATTTCACCGACTTCAACAAGTAGCTCGTGCGGCGTAATTCGTCTTGTGTCAGCCGTGGGAATTCACGATGTTCCCCAAATGACACGCCCACGTTGAACTCGCCAACTGCAAGGACGCAGGAATGAAACTGACCATCGACACGGACGCCGGAACGCTAACCGAAGAGGCTGCGGAGTCGCGGACTCTGAGCCTGTATTCGCGTGAGGCCTTTGAGATTCTCTCACGGGAATGGCTGCGCGTGGGCTGGGATCAGAAGTACTCCTACACATTCTCGTGGATGGGGCGTCCGGTGATTCAATTGCCGGACGACATGATCCGCATGCAGGAAGTGATCTATCGGCTGAAGCCGGACGTCATCGTTGAAACAGGCGTGGCTCACGGCGGCTCGCTGGTGTTTTACGCGAGCCTGTGCAAAGCGATGGGACAAGGCCGAGTGATTGGCGTCGACATTGAGATCCGGCCACACAATCGTCGGGCGATCGAGGATCACGAACTCTTTCCGCTGATCACGCTTATCGAGGGAAGTTCCGTCAGTTCAGAGACCATCGAGCAGGTGAGGTCGTTGATCCAGCCCGACGAAAAGGTGTTGGTGATTCTCGATTCGTGCCACACGAAAGCGCACGTCAAAGCGGAGCTTGAGGCTTATCACCCGTTGGTTTCGATCGGGTCATACGCGGTGGCCACCGACGGCATCATGCAATCGGTGCACGATGTCCCACGTGGAAATCCCGGTTGGCAAGACGACCATCCGTCTGCGGCCGCCAGCGACTTCGCAGCGGCTCATCCGGAATTCGTGATCGAGCAGCCCACCTGGCCATTCAACGAAAGTACGCTTACGCAAAATGTGACGCACTGGCCCGGTGCCTGGTTGCGTCGAGCCGCCTGATTCTGAAACCGACGAGCCAAGGAAGGCCCTGACATGATCCCTACCCACGATGACTGTCCCGTGTGTGGCTCAACCACGCTCCAGCCAACGGTACAGCGAGTGGGCTTGCCGACGATGCAGAATCGCGTCTTTCGGACCATGGGCGAAGCACGAGCCGCCAAGAGTGGTCTGTTGGACTTGGAACTCTGTCAGACATGCGGTTTCGTTTTCAACAACCAGTTCGACCCATCATTACTCGTTTACGATCAGGACTACGACAACAGCATTCCTTCGACTGTCGTCGATGACTATTATCGCCAAGTCGCGTCGCACTTGCACCAACGATATCTCCTGCGTGAAGACGCATTAGTCGTCGAAATCGGCTGCGGCAAAGGGGTCTTTCTGAAGTCGCTGTGCCAGATGTTTCCGGGAGTGCGAGGGATCGGCATCGATCCCAGCTATGAAGGCCCGCTCGAAGAGCCTGGACTTCCCGTTCGCTTCATCCGCGATTTCTTTGGGTCGAATCAGCTCGCGGAACGTCCTGACTTGATCGTTTGCCGGCATATTCTGGAACACATTCCGCAGCCCATCGAGTTCTTGCGGTCGATTGCCGCGCCACTGCAACAATTTTCGGGAGTGCCGATTTTCGTCGAAGTCCCCGACCTGCGTTGGATCGTTCGGCAGCAAGCCTTTTGGGATTTTTGCTACGAACACTGCAACTATTTCACGTCCGACAGTCTGAATTTGGGATTTCTCCAAGCTGGATTCCAGCCGATCCACTCGACGACGGGATTTGGAAGTCAGTACTTGTGGCAAGAGGCGATCATCGCCTCGAGCGAGACGGCAATCGGCCTTACGAATCAACGGGCCAGCGTCCATGAGCTGTCGGAATCATTGAGCCGCTACTGCGATCTTGAGCTGGCGCGAGTGACGCGAATGCGCGGGGTGTTGAGTACGGTCAAAGAGCAAGGTTGGACCATCGCCATCTGGGGGATGGCCACGAAAGGGATTCTGTTTTCAACGCTCGTCGATCCGGACTCAACGCTGATCGATCACTGCATTGACGTGAATCCGGCCAAACAGGGCCGCTTCGTTCCCAACACTGGTCGGCTTATCTCACCACCGGAGCGACTCACCGAACTGCGCGATCAGCAATTGATGGTGCTGGTAATGAATCCGAACTATCTGCGAGAGATTCAATCGACGTGCGAGTCGCTTCATTTGAGCTGCCGCTTTATGGATGCGCAAGGAGAAGAGATGCGTTCGTCGGCTCTACGCCAAGCGGCCTGAATCGTCGGATCAAACTTAACGGGAAATCCACCGTCTTTGAATTTCGTCGGCCTCAGAAAGTCCTCGTCCCGATGACGCGATCCCGCATCACTTGTGTTGTGCCGACACATAATCGTCCGCAGTTCTTGCGACGCATGTTTGAGTTCTATTCGAGATGGCCGCCGACCTTCTCCTTTTTGGTAGTGGATTCCAGCCAGCCACAGCTCGCTGATGAGAACCATGCCATCATCGACAGTGTTTCCGGAAAACTGTCGATTGCCTACCAACACATTGAGCGGAGCCTGATCGATAAATGCACGCAAGCTTTAGAAACACTTGAATCGCCTTTTGTCGTCTTCTGCGCCGATGACGACTTGTTGTTCCCGGAATCCGTTCAGGAATGTGCTGCGTTTCTTGAGCAGCATGCGGAGTTCGCCACGGCTCTAGGCTATTGCCCGGTGCTGGATTGCCGAAGTCGAGCAGGCCGATGCAAGGTTGGAATTGGGAGATCGCTGGAAACCCCGCGGCCCCTCGAGCGTTGCCGGCAGATGGCGAGGATTTGGTTCTCCACGTTTTATGGCGTGTATCGCACTCCCACGTTGCGTGAGAATTTTCAGACGACGCAATCGAGCACTGATTCTCAGCAGACGTATTTCCTTCCGGAGATGATGCTTTCCCAACTCAGTGTGCTGCGGGGGAAAGTGAAAGTCTTTCCGAAACTCCACGGGTTGCGAGAATGCCATTTCACGAACGCAGGTCAGAGGCCGAAAGTTCCGGGTCAGCCTCAGGCCGAATTGTTGTACCGACGATTTCACGAGTGCCTTGTTCGAGAGTTGACCGAAGCCGGAGCCAGCACTGCTGAGGCTGACCAGTTCGTCGACCACTGGTACGGCTACTTGCGCGATCCGGATGTGGCCAACGGGCGTCGCAAACGATCAACGTTCGAGCGAATTCAGCGATTCGCCACCAATTTGGTAAGGCAGTTGCAGAATCCGTTTGTTACCGATCGGATTCTGTATAGTCGGCCTCTGCGACCGTCAGACATTTTGAGGCAGGAAAACATCTGGAATGCGGCCGTCCAATTGATGCAAGACTACCCGCAGGGCCTGCCAATCGGTGCCGAGCCAAGCCGAGCTGCCGCATGACGACGGTCCCCGCTTCGCCGCAAACCAAGCATATTCGACGGTTCCAGTTATTAGCGAATCCGCGATTGAGAAGATTTGCGACCCGTGCAATATCCCCGCCGCGCAGTTCCTGCCGTTGGTCAAGGATGTCTGACGAGACTCACAGATGAGTTGACTTGTGTCGGCCGCGACTCTCAAACGACGTCTGGAGGATTGCGCGACATCGTCGGATCGGAAAAAAACAAATCGAAAAACTCAAGCCAGTTCATCCGGCTAAAGCGTACTTGGCTTCTTGAATTGCGTAGATCTTGAGTTTGAGTAATTCCTGGTCTCGGAATCCGTAGGCTTGTGGCTTCATGGTTTTGATTTTTTTGTTGACGGCCAATCGCGAGGTCTTGGCGCGACTGGAATTGGTCCGGATCGTCGCACGTCACGGTCGGACCATCAGCCAGATCGTATTTCGTTTCGCACTGGATGTCGGCATGTTGCCACTAACCGGAACCACCAACGCGTATCACATGCGAGCCGATCTCACGGTTTGCGATTTTCGCTTGGAGCCGGACGAAGTCGAACGGATCTGAGCATCTGGCGACAAGGGGATGACGTGCTCCCGATAAAGCCTCGATCAGCGGGGTCGTTGGTTTCAAGATTAGGCAACGCCGGACAACACCAAGCAGGCATTGTGGCCGCCGAATCCGAAACTATTTTTCAGGATTTTGCGAATCGACAACGATCGGGCTTCGTGCGGCACATAATCCAAATCGCACTCTTCGTCGCGATTGTCCAAATTAATCGTCGGTGGCGCGACCTGATGCTGCAACGCCATCACCGAGGCCACGACTTCCACGCCACCGGACGCTCCCAGCAAATGTCCCAGTTGGCTCTTAATGCTTGACACCGCGATCCGCCGCGACTCACTGCCAAACACCGTCTTGATCGCAAAGGTTTCGGCCTTGTCGCCCAGCGGTGTACTCGTGCCGTGAGCGTTGACGTAATCGATCTCGTCCGGATTGATCCGTGCGTCGCGCAGAGCACCTTGCATCGCACGAGCCGCACCTCGCCCTTCCGGATCAGGCGCGGTCATGTGATTTCCGTCGGCCGACATCCCGTAGCCCAGAATCTCCGCCAAGATCGTGGCTCCGCGTCGTTTCGCGTGCTCGTATTCTTCCAGTACCAGCATTCCCGATCCTTCGGCCATCACGAAGCCGTCGCGATCCTTGTCCCATGGCCGGCTGGCCCGTTCCGGTTCATCATTGCGAGTCGACAGTGCGCTCATCCGCGCAAATCCCGACAGGCCCATCGGCGTGATCGCCGCTTCGCTTCCGCCGGTGACCATCATGTCAGCCATGTCGTGTTGAATGATCCGAAAGGCATCGCCGATCGCGTTCGTGGCGGAAGCACATGCCGTTGCGACGGCACTGTTCGGACCTTTGAGATGCCAATGCACCGAGACGTTTCCGCTGGCTGCATTGACCATCAACTTCGGAATCATGAACGGAGAAACTCGGCTCGGACCGCGGTCAAACAATTGCACATGCTGCTGCTCGATCTCTTGCAGTCCACCGATGCCGCTGCCGATCAACGTCCCGTAACGAAACGGATCGCCCTGAGAAAAGTCGAAGTCCGCTTGCCGAATCGCCTTGCCAGCCGCCGCCATTGCGAACTGCACGAACCGATCGAGTCGCTTCACGTCCTTGACATCAATCGCCAGGTGATCGCTCAACTCGAATTCTCGGATCTCACCGGCAAAGCGGACCTTGTAATCGGAGCAATCAAACCGCGCGATCGGGCTGACGCCGCTTTTGCCCGCGCAAATGCGATCCCAAAAGTCGGACACTTCGCAGCCCAACGCGGTGACCACGCCAACGCCAGTGACAACTACTCGTCGATTCATCCTTGGACTCTTCCGCTCGCCCGAATAGGCAGAAAAAACGCGCCGGCATCTCAATCCCTGAGACCATGCCCGCGCGGTTCATGCCGAATCAATGATGCGGCACCGATTCAAGCCGCCTTTTTTTCACCGATGTACTTCACCGCATCGCCAACGGTTTTGATCTTGTCATAGTCGTCGTCGGGAATCGTGATTTCAAACTCGTCTTCAAACTCCATGACGAGTTCCACTACATCCAACGAATCGGCCTTAAGGTCATCCACGAACTTGCTCGTCGAATTAACCTCAGCTTTGGCGACACCCAATTGCTCGCAGACAATCGCGATCACTTTCTCTTCAATCGACACGTCATGCCCTCCAAAGGCAAATTACCACCCACTCAATTCCGCGACGGACAACCCGTCGAACGGACCGCAACCCGCCCGACAGAACGCGGGCACATATAACGGGTTCCGAAAAACCTGTAAACGGAGACGTACTCGCTTTCGTGGGGCACGATTTTTAAGCGGCCCGCCAAAAAATGACTCGGATTTGAAGTAAAATGCGAAACGCCGAAAACTGTGATATCTCACGGGAATGTTAAAAACCTGACCTAAACAACAGGCTCCGCCACTACGCCGCGACGGCTCAGGCAGTTTTCGATCACTTGTTCGCACAATTCTCCCAAGCTCAAGCCCAGTCGATCTGCCGCCTTCGGGATCAGGCTATGACTGGTCATACCAGGGATCGTATTGACTTCCAATAACCACGGTTGCCCATGCTCGTCCACTCGCAAATCGGCGCGAGCCAAACCGTTCGTCCCCAATGCCTCGCACGCGCGACGGCCGGCGGTCTCGATCGCCTTCACGACATTTGTGGGAAACGCAAACTCAAATAAATACCGCGTCGTGTTATCCTCGTATTTGGCCGCATAGTCGAAGAAGCCGCGTGCCGTTTCGATCTGAATCAGCGGCAACGGAGAATCGTCCAACATTCCCAACGTCCATTCGCTGCCATCCACGACCACTTCCAAAATACCGAACTGATCAAAATGAAAACATCTTGACAATGCTTGAGGCAAATCATCCGGTGATCGCACAATCGTCACGCCCAAGCTGGACCCTTGTGAATCGGGTTTCACGATCAAAGGATAGCCGATCGACGCCGCTTGCTGCTGAATCCGCAATGCACTGTCCGATTGATGAATCAACACATAGGGCGGCGTCTGAATGCCACTCTGCGCGAAACGCTCTTTCGCGGCCGACTTGCTGAACGCAAGATGCGACGTCGTCGAGTTACTGCCTGTGAATGGGATGCCGGCCTCTTCCAAAATTCGTTGTACTTGTCCGTCCTCGCCGAACGTTCCGTGCAGCGCCAAGAAGGCGATGTCGTATTCCGACCAATCGACTCCCGCCAAGTCGGTATCTCCCGGATCAATCCGTGTGACGATGTGCCCACGCTCGCACAACGCGCGCGCCACCGAGTCGCCACTCTCCAGGCTAATGTTCCGTTCGGGAGACGTGCCACCCGCTAACACTGCAATTCGCCAAATCGTTTTTTCCATGAATCAGCCTCCTTGCCTTTCGCCAAATCGTTCCGTGATTCGACCTGCGATCTCAATCTAATTCCGCCTCCAATCCGGAAACGCGGCGGGCTTCTAGCAAATCACCAAAATCGCCTCCAGCCCGATTCTAGGCTACATAGGCAAGTCGCTCCCGCGACTCGCATTCCGGGCGAGCTCCGTCGCCAGTTCAGTCAGCATCTTCCAGGTTGCGGACGATTCCTCAAACGGTTCGGCCGTGGCGATCGCCAACACACCGACCACGGTCGCATCCTGGATAATCGGAATCGCGAGCGACTGCTCAGCTACGAATCGCTGCAACCAAGTCGCCGACCCGCCAAGCCCCAAGTTTTTGGCATTTTCGCGAGCAACCACTGGCCGCATTTCTGCAGCCGCACGCACGCAACCCAATTCGATCCGATCCAACGACACTTCACGCATTGCGTCGGCAAACGCCACTTGCACGTCGATCGACATGTCCGTCGCCGCTTCAAATCCGATCATCCGCAAGACGTCGCCGTGGCGACACCACCAACCGACTGCCCTCGCCGACGACCAATTCAACAAAGCCCGCAGTGCCGTCGATGCCGAGACGCAAGACGATCCCGCGACCAAAGGATTCCAGACACGGCGAAACAGCTCGATCACTTCGTGATTGCGATTTTCATCACTCATGTCAGAGGCCAGGAAAGCAGAAAGCCACCGCGCGGATCGCAGTGGCTTTCGATTGTTTGAAGTGGCGTAATCGGGGAGTCTATTAGCGAGACAGAAACACAACCACTTTCCCCACATCGACCGGCAAACTGACATCGCTGGCGGTCGGCATTCCTGAGACGCGAATCTCCAATTCCTTTTCATCAGCCGACAGCCAATCACACTTTTCCGAACTGTTACTGGCAGCCAACTCGGCATACACCTTTTTCAGATTGTGCCGGTCCCGCACTCGAACCACATCACCTGGCTTGAGCAGGATTGACGGAATACTGACCGTTCGGCCATTCACCTGAAAATGCGAATGAGTCACTCCCTGCCGCGCTTGCAACCGCGTATGAGTCAGGCCGGCTCGACGAATGACATTGTCCAACCGCAGCTCGCACATCACCAACAACCGCTCACCGGTGTTTCCTGGCAAGCGACGAGCCTCGGCAAAATACCGCCGAAGCTGGCGGTCGCGAAGACCGTAGTAGTACTTGATCTTTTGTTTTTCACGATGTGCAGTGCCGTACTCCGAGAGCTTCTTCTTACGAATGTGCTGTCCGGGCGGCTGAAACTGTCGTTTCTCGGCGGCACGCATCGCGCCGGAGTTTTCGTAAATCTGTTGTTCCAGTCGGCGATTGATGCGCGCCTTTGGACCTGTATACCGCCCCATGCACGTCTCTCCTGATTTCACCTGGTGTGGAGACTTAGCCCCAACCCGTGAGTGTTGCGATCTTCCCCAATTTTTCGCGGGACCGGATTCTAGTGGTGACCAATGGGTTTGCAAGCGAACGCCTTTCCGCGAATTTCAGATTGGAGAGGTCATCAATCAGAATTGGCGGACCGAATATTGTTCGAGTCCAAATTGATGGAGATCGTCGAAGTTTCCGTAGCAGAAACGGCCGGAAGGCAGACCTCTCGCAGCTTTTGGGAAAAGCCAATGTCAGGACCACTTGCACACACGGGGCCGACCATGCTGGAGTTCCCATTGCACGCGCGATATCGAAGACCACAAATGTGCTCGACTTGGGTGTAGTCCCGCCTGGCCTCTATTCAGCAGCATTTGGTGGGATCAGACGCGACCTGCTCAAGGCGTTGGTCCAAATTCATTGAGGTCCTCTGCGACGGCTACCAATTGGCCTTTCGCGATTCCCACATTTTGTGAACTTTTCTAATCCGCGTTGAATCTTGGTCACGCGACCAACAGAATTCGCCTACTTGGCGTAGGTCGCCCGTCCGGGTTTCCTTCGTAAATGAATTCCGCAATGTCTCAATGGTCGCGAATTTTGGTGGTTTTGCTGACGGCCGGCTCAATGCTGGGCGCCTCCACAGCCGCCATTGTGCATGTTCACGAACATTCTCTGGTTTCGCACGATTCGGCGGAATGCGCTCAGGCCGCTCCGAAAAAGCAGACGCATTCGGGATGTCGCCATCACCGCTGCCAGCACGAATACTGGAGGGCTCAGAGCGAAAAAATCTCACAGTCGCACTCGCACGACCCCTGTCAACACCCGACTGCACCGCACTCGCACGATGAATGCTCGCTGTGTCATTTCCTGATGGAGCACCCGCTTCCGCCGGACATCGTTGAGCTTCCGCTGACAGAAACTGTTGCGGTCTTTTGTGTTTCGAAACCGCGAATTCAAGCGGTGGAAGCGGCTGGTGAGCTTCCACCTGCTCGCGGGCCGCCGAGCTTGGGCTGATCTTCAGTTCAAAGCATCGCTCTCTAATTGAGGCCAGCGACCTCTTGGGCTGAAGAGCCGGCATGCATTGCCGTCGAAATGTCATCGTGTCGCGCAATCTGTGAGCCACCGTGTTGCTTGCTGGATGTGTCGTGACACCGTTCCGTACTTCCTTCAGTTTTATTCTGCGCGGATTGAACCGCGTAGCCTAAGGAGTTTTTTATGTGTCCTCGAAATCTCGAATACGGTTTTTGTGCTAAGTCCCGTAACTGTCGAACGCGCGGCTTTACGTTGATCGAACTGCTGGTCGTGATTGCGATCATCGCCATTTTGATCGGTCTGTTGTTGCCCGCTGTGCAACAAGCTCGTGAGGCGGCTCGGCGGTCGCAATGCACGAACAATCTCAAGCAGATTGGGTTGGCATTGCACAACTACCACGAAACGAACAAGTCCTTTCCACCTGGTTGGATAGGAGTCACTACGAATCAGCCGGATGTGAATGGTCTGAATGGCTGGGGTTGGGGAAGCAAGCTGCTTCCCGAAATGGATCAACGCAGCCTGTACCGCGAGATCGGGTTTCAAGCGGCGGTCGAAAACCCGCTGAACTCAGCCGTGTTGCGGCGGTCATTGCCGAGTTTTCGTTGTCCGTCCGATTCGTCAAGCGATTTTTGGACGCTGACGAATGGCATGGGGACGGCGATTGTGGACCTGCCGACGGCAAACTATGTCGGCGTGTTCGGCACGACGGAGCTCGACGACTGCGCGGGATTGCCGCTAGGAACGCCTTGCCGCAGCGACGGCGTGTTCATGCACAACATCACCATTCGATTGGCTCAACTGACCGATGGTACCAGCTCGACAATGATGGTCGGCGAACGCAAAACGAAAGCGAGCGACGGTTGGCATTCAACTTGGACCGGCGTCGTCCCGGCGGGCGAAGAGCCGTATCATCGAATCCTCGGTTCGGCCGACCATACGCCGAACAACCATGCAAATCATTTCGACGATTTCAGCAGCTCTCATACGACGGGTGGCAACTTCGTTTTCGGCGATGGTCGCGTCCGAATGATCAACACCAGCATCGACCAAAATATTTATCAAGCCTTGGCCACTCGCGACGGACGTGAAACCGTCACGGACTTTTGAGTGAAGTGGCGGTTGCTTCTCAAATCAAAGTGAGGTTGAATTGCGCGACTCAAGGAGCTTTGTTATGACTCTTCCAAATCGGCCGCGCGGCTTCACGTTGATTGAACTGTTGGTCGTGATTGCGATCATCGCTGTCTTGGTCGGCTTGCTGTTGCCCGCTGTACAGCATGCTCGCGAGGCGGCTCGGCGGGCGCAATGCACGAACAATCTCAAGCAGATCGGACTGGCCTTGCACAACTATCACGAAACCAGCCAGTGCTTTCCGCCCGGCTGGATCGGGGTCAGCAGCGATCAACCAGATGTGAATGGTCTCAACGGCTGGGGTTGGGGCAGCATGATTCTTAACGAGATGGAACAGACAACGCTGTTTGAGCAAATCAAGTTTGATGTGGCCGTTCACAATCCAGCCAACTCAGGCGTGTTGCAAAAGTCTTTGTCGGTCTATCTCTGTCCGTCGGATTCTTCTCCCGAGCATTGGACGTTGGCCAACACGTCCGGGTCGGCAATCGTGGATCTGCCGACCGCCAATTATGTCGGAGTGTTTGGCACAACCGATCTGAGCCTGTGTGCCTCGAAACCGCTGGGAACGCCCTGTACTGGCAATGGCTCGTTCATGCACAACGTGCCGCTGCGGATGGCGGAGTTCAAAGATGGCCTGAGTTCGACGATGCTGGTCGGCGAGCGAAAGACCAAAATCAGCGATGGCTGGAACTCGACATGGACCGGCGTGGTACCGACCGGCAAAGAACCCTATCAACGGATTCTTGGTTCTGCCGATCACACTCCGAACAACGTGACCAACCACTTTGATGATTTCAGTAGCCAGCATTCCTCGGGGAGCAATTTTGTTTTCGGTGACGGTCGCGTTCAAATGATCAATTCCAACATCGACACGAAAAATTACCAAGGCTTGGCGACTCGCGATGGCGGTGAGACCGTCACGGACTATTGAGATCACGATGAACGACGATTCCCCTCCGCAACAACGCTCCGCAACCCAACAGACGGTTCGCGGTATTATCCTCGCGGTGATTGTCGGCGTGCTGATTTTCAATTGGTGGTCCGAACGTAAACGGCCGAAAGTCGTCCCCGTGGCTGATGCCGTCCGTCCGGCGCGGGCGGAACCGGCTTCGGAAAAAGTCGACCAAGAACTGTCGCAGTCGAAAGACATCACTAACGAGCAGGATTCAAAAGCCAACGGGACTGCCGAGCCAACTCAAAAGTCGGATCAGCCCAAACCGTCACCGATCCCCAGCGTTCAGAAATCGAATCCGCTTACAACAGCCTCTGCCGGTCAATCCCAACCGCCAGTGCGCGGACCTCCAGCGGCTGAATCAAAAGCCAAACCGGCCGATCCGCGAACAACCGTATCACCAACCAAGCCAGCCAATCAGCCGACGAAACCAGGTCAGCCGCGAGTCGACGGGCTGAAAGTCCATGATGTCGTCATCCATAACCAGGAAGACGAGGTCGTGTATCGCGGCACGGTCGATCTGACTCAAACGCTGGAACGCATTGATGACGAGCGAATTCTGACGGAGTTCCGCCACGACGGTATCGAGTTCAAAAACTTTGAGCGTCGCTTGCCGATCAAATCGCGCGGCCATTACCGCGAATGGGTACACCCCACCAAAGGTCAACGCGGGCCGGGGCCGCAGCGCGTCATCAGCGGCAAAGACGGCGAGGCGTATTACACCTGGGACCATTACGAACATTTTGTCCGTCTCCGGAGCAGCCAATGACCGACGACTCTGATTGCTCACACGGCCCCGCGTCGCCATTTCAATTCGTCGCCTGCCCGGCGAGCGTCGCAGCCGAAGCGACCGAGCGTGATCTCGTGGTTCGCATCCCGTTCGGCATCTCACGCAAACATTCACTGTTTCGCTGCTTCGCGTCGGCCCTGCAGTTCCCTGGCTACTTCGGCAGAAACTGGGATGCCTTCCGCGAGTGCCTGCTCGACCTCAATTGGCTTGACCCGCCGCCAAGTCGCATCGTTGTGATCCACGATGACCTGCCGTTTGTACCGGGACAAAAAGACCTGTCCATCTATTTGAGCCTCTTGAGCGAATGCGGTTCCCAGTCACGCGAACCTCGATTTCACGTCGTCTTTTCGGAGAGGCTCGCTCAAACAATCGCGCGGCAAGCCCTCTGCTAAATGATTTCATCGCCCCGGAACTGGCCCCAGAGCGGTCTCGGTTTCACAAGCATTGACAACGAATCGCGCGACATCGAGCCCAGTCACTTTTTGGAAGGCTCGCCACCCGGGGACGGCGTTCACCTCGATCACAAAGCCGCAGCCCGATCGATCGTACAAAATATCGATCCCGGCGAATCGTGCTCCAGTAGCCAAGGCAGCCCGCAAGGCCCATTCGGCTTCTTGGTCGGTGACCTGATGCGGTTCGCCGCGCCCCTCGCGAGACACATTCGTGCGAAAGTCGCCATCGGAAACGCGCCGCATCCCGCCAAGAACGCGACCGTCGAGCACAAGCACACGCACGTCGTGACCGGGGTGATTGATAAATTGCTGCAGATACAACACGGCATCTAGCCGTTCCAGCGTCCTAAATGTTCGCAGTGCCAGATCGGGATCGCTGACCCGCAAGATGCCACGACCTTCGGAACCGAAGATCGGCTTCACGACGACATCCCCACCGAGCCGCTCGAACGCGACCTGCGCATCGTCCGAGTTCTCGCACACGATCGTCTCTGGTACCGGCAGTCCGGCCGCTTCGAGCTTCGCTGTCGTCAGATATTTATCCACCGCGCACTCAACCGACTTCGCCGAGTTCAACACCGTGACGCCCGCCGCTTCCAGCCGCGCGAGTGCATCCATGCGATACACTACTTGCTCCAGCGATCCGGGGGGCATCGTGCGGATGATTATGGCGTCGAAGGTTGCGAGATTGTGCGCTTCCTTTGGATTGCTTCGTTCCGCTGGATTGCTGTTGTCCCGTTGGACGGAGAGAGGGAAAGGGTGAGCGACAGAGTGTCCGCACGCGGCCACGAGTCGCTCGAATTCGAGGCGGATAACTTCGTGTCCGAGTTCGCCACCGGCCCGCTGCAATTCGCGAACGTACCAACTGTCCGAGTTGCCCAGAACGCCGATCAGCACGTTGCCCCCTTTTTGGACTGCGGTGTGTCAGCCACCGCTTTCCTTCTTTTCTTTGCGAGTTTTGCGCCTCGGCGTGACAACAATTCTCACGCAGAGGCGCAAAGCTCGCAGAGTCCACGAAATCCAAAGCGGTGCTGACACACCGCACTCCAAATTCAAATCCCAAACGACCGCCGCATCACTTCCGGCGCGATGCGACCAAACACCTGGACTCGCCCGGTGTCGAGACTCTGAAACACGACTTCGGCCGGGCTGAAGAGATGCGGGTCGATTTTGTAGAAGTCTCGGCCAGCGGCTTCAAAGACTTCGGCGAACGGTTTGCCGAACATGGCCGAACTGTTCGACGGAACCTTTGGGCCGACAGCAGCAATCGAGTCGTCGTCGCCTCGGACCATCAAGGTGACTCGGCCGCCGTACAAGATCGCATCGTTTGTGCGGCCGATCCCGGCGAAGTCATCGCGCGCGACCGGCGGCAGCGGCGCGATCCCGATCGCCGAGCGAACTCGCGTCACGTCGAAGCCGAGTTCAAACAACTTGTGTAACGACGTCTCGACCGACCGCGCCACAACTTGCAGATTCCCGGCGAGACTGGCCGTTCGCGCAACCAGTAACGTCGTGCGATTGGCCGGGATGCCGGTCTTCTCGGCAATCGCGGCAAAGACTTCTGCGGTCGGCAACTTGCTTGTTTCAAGCACTCCGACCGCGTGGCTGGGTGACTCGCGATAACCAAGCTTCGCGAACAATTCTTCGCGAGCCGCCGCCGCTCGCATCGGTCCCGATCCCATCGCGAAGAACTTGCCGACGCTAATCTGCCAGCCGGCATACTGGCTCAACAAACAGGCTTCGACCGGCGAATCGGTGACAACTTGCACATGTGGCCAAGTCACGTCGCCGAGCTGTACTGGCACGATGCGAACTTCACCCAACCCAGCCAAACAAACTTCCGCCAGCAGTTGCCCTGCTTCCAGCGACCCTTCGGCCTTCGCTCCGAGATCGACCACGCAGCCGCCGTTGTCCGTGTGAGTCACGGTCCCGCGCAGCCGAGCGATTCGCGGCAAGATCGATTCAACCAGTTGATGTGTTTGTGTATTGAGCATGTTCACCGCGGGGGCTTTCGCTGTTTAATGAAATCGGGAAGTTCACGCGGTTGCAAACGCAAGCGGATCGGGTCTTGGCAGCATTCGCACGGCTTGATTTCGTACATTGCAATCGAACAAACGTCGCACCAGTAATCCATGTATTGCCGCGTCCCTTTGTCGTCGATGACGAAGATCATCAAAACTTGCAGGTACGGCACTTTCGGCCGCCGCACGCCGACCAGTTCGACTCGGCGATTCCGCAGCCGTTCATCCTGAAAGAACGCTCGACCACGCCAATCGGGCAAGATCGGGATCAGCTCGCCGTCGTCCGTGTCCAGCACCACTTGATTTTTCACTTCGTCATACGACTTGATCTCGCGCTGCTTGAGCGCGTCCAGCAGTAACACGACTTTGCCAGTGAACAATTCTTTGGGCCAACCCTCTTTCGTGACTTTCGCCGATTCGGCCGAATTGAACTTTCGAGCCGCCGGTTCGTCCGCAACAACCATCCAGACCGACACGAGCGACAAGCATGCGATCGCAACTGCGGCAACATTCGGATCCTTCGCAATTCGAGAATTCATGATCCACATGCCACCAGAGGACGTTGGCCCAACCGATCCGTGCGTCCTAATGATCCGACTTTCCGATGACGATCATCCGCAACGGGATTTTTTTCTCCAAACCTTTGCCGTTGAGTGCCGCCGTCAAAATCGTGTGATGCTTTTCACCGTCATGTGTCAGCGTCGCCGCTTCGGGAACTTTGTCGGCCGGAAGCAGCGAAAAGATCGCCGGGTGAGTTGATCCCGACGCCTTCGCACTACTCTTGGTTAGCGAATCCAACAACTTGATCGGTTTCGGATCGGAGTCGGCGGCGGCCGGGATCGCCAACAGAAAGTCAGAAAGATCGCTCGTCCCGACGTGATTGCCGTCTTCCGGTTGCTGACCGTATCGCAACGTGAACACTCCCGCCTTCATTTCCTGACCGCGAAAGTCCGTGAACTTCGATTTCGTCTCGATCTGCAAGACGCCGAGCAACTCACCCGGAACAAACGGATATTTGACGCTGAGCGAGGGCTTGAACTTATCCTTCAGCGGCAGCTCTTTGACAAACCACACGGAGCACACCGCACCGCCATCAACAACAACTCGATGTCCTTGCGGGGACACCATGGCGGCCACGTCTTTGTTCAAGCCATCGGGGATCGCTTTGACAGAATCGAGCTTTGGATCGGCGGCAGCTGCGCTACCGAGCAGTCCCCAACAAATCATAAACGCAGTCAGAACAGGCAATCTCATGGCGGGCAATACTCCTCAAGGTGGGCGGTGTGGCGTGACAATCCACGTCGTGCTGTGACGCCGAACATCGTAGTTCAACAATTCACGACGCGGAGCGTCGTGCCACACTCATGCAGTCAAGACAAAATCAGCCCGGCGTGTGCCAACCGGGCTGATCGTGAGGTACGACAAGCGAGCCGCTTGTCGCTACGACTTCAGGCGGAAGGTCGCCAGGAACGCACTCCGCTGATTGCGGTTAGTCCATTTGGCGTTCAGGTCATCGCCGGAATACGACAGCTTCAGCGAATAGGCGGGGCTAAAGTTCTCGACCTTCGTCAGCGGCTGGTAAAAGACCATCTCGTTCGTGCAGATGCAGTCGCGCTTCCCCAGCTTGCGAGTTTCAATCGATGCCAGCTTACCGGCCGTGAAGACTCCTTTGCCTTCCAGATGATCGTTTTCCAGCGTGATCGGTGCATCGACGACATTGATTACGCGCTGAGTGTATTCCTTGGCGTTCTCCTTGGCGAAAGAGATCAGCGCCGATCGTTGTTGGGCCGAGGCTCGTGCATCGACGATGATGACCGCCGCCATCTTGCCCGCCTTCATCGGAAAGACGCCGTCATTGCCGAGCGTTCCTTCCGCCTTCACCACCACCGCCACGCACAATCCGTCGAGCGAGACTTTACTCCAAGCGCCGGTTTCAATCTTCCAAGCCATTACGGCCTCTTTGCCCGCCAAGCTCATCTCGGCATTCGCGAAGCATGGCCCGGTGTAAACATCGCAAGACCGCGATTCCAGATATTCCCCCGTGATCGTTTCGGCCACGGCGGACTGAGTTGCAAACAACCACAAGATCGACGTTAGTAATAGGGAAAGCGTTTTCATCATCAAGCTCCTTATGTCAGGACCGCAATTCCGGCTGAGAACCGAACCGGGATTGTCGCGCGCGGCCACTCAAAATGACAAGGGAAAACCCGGCTCGTTGCCATTCGTATTGGAACCCAGCAATCAGCAGAGCCGGGCGGATTGTCCTCAGTTATGCACGGTTCAGCAAAACAAACCGCCGGGCTAGCGCTCGACGGCTGATTCGACATCAGCCCAAGATGCCGAATACAAATCGCCCGGCGAGAATTGGGGACGTATGGGAGCCGCGTGCGCCACGTCCGGCACAGAATTCGAGGTCACATGTCGGTTCTTCAAACAGTTCGGGCCGTCTGCCCTCACGATTGTCCCGATGCCTGCGGGATGCTGATCACGCTCGACGGCGATCGCGCGATCGCGGTGCGCGGCGACAGTCAGCATCCGTTCACACGCGGTTTCTTGTGTCACAAAGTCTCGCGATACACCGAGCGAGTGTATCACCGCGATCGGTTGCAGTTCCCGCTGCGGCGAGTCGGGCCGAAAGGCTCCGGCGAGTTCGAGCGGATTTCTTGGGACGAGGCACTCGACGAAATTGCGACTCGGTGGCAGGCGATCATCGCGGGGCCGCACGGGCCGCAAGCGATCTTGCCGTATAGCTACTGCGGCACGATGGGAAAGATTCAAAGCGAAGGACTTGATCGGCGGTTCTTTCATCGACTCGGAGCGTCGCTGCTCGACCGCACGATCTGCGCGACGGCGGGCGGAGCCGGCTACAGCTTCACGATCGGCAGCAAGCAGGGGACCGATCCCGATGCGTTTTCCGAATCGAAGTACATCATCAATTGGGGCTCGAACACGTCGGTCACGAACATGCACCTATGGGTCCGCATGGTCGAAGCTCGCAAGCGGCGCGGCGCGAAGATCGTCACGATTGACCCGTATCGTTCGCTGACCGCCGCTAAAAGCGATTGGCATCTCGCCCCGAAACCCGGAACCGACGCAGCTCTCGCGCTCGGCGTGATGCACGTCATTTTCCGAGAGGGACTCAGTGACGAGTCGTATTTGCGAGAGCACTGCCTAGGCACGGACGAACTGCGGGCGCGAGTCCTCAACGAATACAGCCCGTCGCGAGTGTCTGGGATCACCGGGCTATCGGTTGCTGAGATCGAGCAGTTGGCTCGCGAATACGCGACAACCCCACCGAGCGTGATCCGCGTGAATTACGGATTGCAACGTCATTTTGGCGGTGGCATGTCGATGCGCACGATCGCATGCTTGCCCGCCGTGATCGGAGCTTGGCGACACGCGGCCGGAGGGATTTTGCTCTCGGCCAGCAGTTCCTTTCCATTCAATCTGCCCGCCGTGCAGCGGCCAGACTTGATCCCGTCGGGAACACGCACTGTCAACATGGTCCAACTGGCCGAAGCCTTACACGGCGAGCTTCCCGGTCCGCCGGTTCAATCGTTGTACGTTTACAACAGCAACCCCGCCGCGATCGCGCCAAATCAAGAACGGGTCTTGAGCGGCTTGCTTCGCGACGACCTGTTCACCGTCGTTCACGAGCAGTTCCCGACCGACACCGTTGATTACGCCGACATAGTTCTCCCTGCCACGACGCAGCTTGAGCACTTTGATTTACACGGCTCCTACGGCCATCAATTCGTGCAAGTCAACGTCTCGGCGATTGCGCCGCTCAGCGAAGCTCGCTGCAACACCGATGTCTTTCGCGGCCTGGCTAAGCAACTCGGCTTTGAATCGCAGCTCTTCGACGTCACCGACGAAGACTTCGCTCGCCAATTGCTCTGGGAAGATGTTTCGCCAGATCAAGTCCCCGCCGCATTGTGCGGCATCACGCTCGACCGCTTGAAACGCGAAGGGGCCATCAAACTAAACGCACCGGTCGCCTCACTAACTCGAAGCGCAAGCGAGGGGGAACGTCCATCGACTCCCGATACCGTACTTCACGCTCCGTTCGCGAACGGCGGTTTCCCGACCCCCAGCGGAAAATGCGAATTCCGATGCGAGCGACTGGCCACGCTCGGTTTCGATCCGCTGCCGACATACATCCCTCCTGCCGAGTCCCCCGACTCCGCGCCCGAGTTGGCGGAACAATTCCCTTTACAGTTGCTCTCACCGCCGTCGCCGCACTTCTTGAATTCCACATTCGTCGAAGTCGATTCGCTCCGTCGCTCGGCGGTCGAACCACAACTGGAAATCAGTCTTGCCGACGCCGACGCACGCGACATCAAGCAGAACGATCTCGTCACGATATTCAACGACCGCGGTACCTTCACTGCGCGAGCCGTCGTGGGCGACACAGTCCGGCCCGGAGTCGTCGTGGCTCCCAGCATCTGGTGGAACAAACACAGCCTTGGCCACCGCAACTGCAACGCCACAACCCCAACCCGCCTCACCGACCTCGGCGGCGGTGCCACGTTCTTCGACAACTTGGTCGAAGTGAGACGAGTTGCCTCATCCTAACCGCGCTTCCTTTTGCCCAGAAAACTTTTTTTGTTTGGCCTCGTGAATGAGGCTCGGTGTGGATTGGAATGGCGGCGCGGGATGAGTTTTACGCGACAGACAAAATCACACTGTCTCGACAATCGCAGCCCCACCTGGTTCTCCGCCACGGCACAACGTCGCCAAGCCGTGTGATATTTGGTGGCGGCGAAGTCCGTGCAGCAACGTCAGGATCAAACGAGTTTCCGTCGCGACCACCGGATGCTCCCAGTGCAATCACGCCGCCATTCACATTGAGGCGGCTGAGTTCGATTGTCCCCATTGGCGACAGTTCCAAACCAGCGACGGCACACGGCCCGAACGGATTCTCGAGCAGGAAATTGCTTGAAAAACGCCTCACATATATCAGATCGCCGTCAGGATCTCGCCGAGCCCCGCGTCGAAGTAGGACTGGGGGTCGCTCGTCGATCCGAAGAACCAGTCGTTGTCGGCACCGCCGGTTAATCTCTTGGAAGACGAATCGCTTTGCACGGTGGTGTTGTTGAGCAGCGTGCTGCCGTTGGCTCCACCGCCGTTGATCAAATTGGTGATGCGTTTTGTGTAACTGTTCGCGCCGGTCCATTCGGCCATAATCGCGTTCAATGCGGCTGCGTCGTTGTTCATCGTCGTCGTGTCGCCGATCAGGATGTCGTCACCCATGTTGTCGCTCGCCAACGAGCTGCCCAGCGTGTCGATTCCCAATCCGCCGATCAACAGGTCGCGGCCTGTGCCACCCACCAGCGAATCGTTCAGCGAACCGCCAATCAGAACGTCGTCACCTAGCCCGCCTTCCAGAGTCACGTTGCCAAGCGTGAAGTCGGTCGCCAGCAATTTATTCGCACTGGCACCACCGATGAGACGCGCGGCCTCGAGGTTGCTATGCGTCATCGTACCGTAACCCGCCGAGACGAACTGAGTGTCAGTGAGCGTCATGTCCGTGTTGCGAGTCGCTTCCAGGCGATCGTTACTTTCCTGCCCGTCGAGGCTTCCCGTTCCTGTCCAGCCCCCCACGTTGAAGACATTTTTTGTCGGACCGCCGATCAGATTCGCTGAGCTGATCCCGGAAAGTTGCATGGTCAGGATCGGAGTCTTCACGTCGACCACAGACAACTGAGTATTCGTCAGCGTGAAGTCCGCATTGCGGGTTGCAGAAACCGTGTCGCTACCGCCGCCGCCGGTGATCGAGCCAGTGCCGATCCATTCGCCAACCGTGAAGGTGTTGTCTCCCGCGCCGCCTGACAATTGGGCCGCCTCGAATTCGTTGAGCGTCAGCGCCCCTAGACCTTCCGCCGCGCCCGACATGGCCAACAAGCTGGTCGACAGCGTCTGGTCCGCATTTCGCTGGGAGATGAGTGTGTCGGTGACCGTCTTGGATCGGCCGGCATTGAGTACTCCCGTACCAGTCCAGCCACCCACCGTGAACGTGTTGGTTCCTGTCCCACCGGTCAGATTGGCCACCTTGAAATCGGTCAGCGTCAGATTCATGCCGTCCGAGGTTTGCAGGCTGGAGTCCGACAGCGTGAAGTTCACATTGCCCTTGGTCTTGCTGGCCACGATGGCCGATCCTGCGCCGCCGCCGCTGGAAAAATTGCCAGCATGGGTCCAGTCGCTGACCGTGAACGTGAGGTAACTGTCGCCACCCGTCAAATCGGCTTTTGTCAGATTGAAGAGCTTGTCTGTGCCCAAGCCCTTCAGGCTCGAGTTCGTTAAGACGAAGTTGGCGTTGCCCG
>JANMIF010000197.1:0-3581 GCA_031375695.1 Planctomyces sp. | reverse complement strand
AGCAGGCGGTCGTTGACCTGGATGGCCCGGTCGATTTGCTCGATGAGTTTCTGGCCCCCCTGCATGTCTTCCGGAGCGAACCAGACCCGCAGCTTTTCGCCACGCATCTTCTCGTGCAGCCGCCGAGCGAACTCCTCGTCCCGGCTGCTATCGCTGAGGAAGCACGATTGGTATTGAATCGGCTGCATCGTCCCGATGAGCGACGGCAGGTAGGTGATGAAATCCTCCGGCACGCCGCAGCCGCGCAGGAACTCTTCGGGGATCTTCCCTTGGGACCGATAGAGCGTGTCGATGCCGATCGTCGATGGCCCGCAATGCTGCACAGTCTCAAGACCTATTGGTTGACGGAGATCGTTGTCCCCGAATTTCGTTGCACCAACAAACGCCTTATGGAAGTTCGCACCGCTAAGGTTCGCGCCACTGAGATTCGCTTCATAGAAGTCCGTCTCGACGAGCGTCGCCCTACTGAGGTCCGCTCCGCCAAGGTATGTCCTGCGGAAGTTCGCGCCACTGAGATCTGCGTCGCGGAGGACCGCATCGCAAAGATCCGCGTCGCCGAAGTCCGCGTTTCCGAGATCCGCCCCAATCAGGGCTACCCCGATGAGGCGCGCCGCGCTTAGATCCGTCTTGCGGAGGTTTATTTTAATGAGATTCGGCGTATTAACGAGATTCGCATATTTGAGGTCAGGTCGAATATTGGGATTCTCATTTCGCCAGCGGTTCCATGCTTCGATGCCTCGGCCGAGAATTTGGAGATGCACTTCGTTGGCCATGACTCGCTCCTAAATGGCGGATCAGGAAACAGGATAGGGGGAGGAAACGCGAGCCTGTCCCGTCAGTTTTGTACAAGAAATGCGTGTCGCCGACGAATCACCTCGACCGTTCTGTCAATCCATCCCATAAACGTCACCTATCGAGTGAAGCGGTCAAGCAGCGTATGCGACCGATTCACTTACGAAAATTGTTCAGGAGCTAACTCTATGGAACTTAACCTGAAAGACTGGGAATCATGCACCACGATTTTCATGAATGTCCTGGTTGGCCTGTCGACAGGAGCCGGGGCAATCATCGCCGGTCTGGGTCTTCAGGCGTGGCGTTACGAACTTCGTGGTCGAACTGATTTCGAGTTGGCGCGCCGCGTAATGCTGTGCGTCTACCAACTCCGCAACGAATTTCACTGTGCGCGAGACGAGTTCTCTCCTCGTGTACACGACACCCACGCTGTACGGCTCAATGAAAAGGCATGCGAGTTGGACAACGCGCTGTTGGAGGCAAAGATTCTCTGGGGAAACACGCTCAATCCACCGAAGCAAAAAATTAAGGAATGCCTTTCCAGTTGGCGTGTAGCTCTTCGGGAATACCGCCGGAAGGCCGACGCGAGTCCCAATTCGTCCGACCAAGGTGATCACGTCTCTAGAACAGACGCCACACTTAATGGCGACGTTGATGACGCTTTTGGACAGCGAATTGAGGAAGCCATTCGAGATTTCGAAGCGGCAACGCAACGTCACTTGAATTGCAGTAGGCAGAACAAAGCGGTCACATGAGCAGCACCTGCTGGCGATTTCCAATTCCGCCTGAGCGGGGCGCGCAACTGACTGAAGTCGAACGCGAGCGACAGGGCGATCACGCGTGGTTCGGCGCTGACCTTGGCGGTGCCGTTTTCGGGTGAGCTAGCCAGCGAGGCCGTCACCCTCGCTACGAATCGTTACCAGCCGAGCAAGCCAGCAGGTCGTTGCCGGTCCCGCCGCTATGCATGGCGCTATCTCGTGCATTTTTGATTCATGCGCCTTCTTGCGGGGTTGCTTGAAAAAAGCGGACATGCTGATTTCGATTGGGTTTGTGTTCGACATACACGAAATCCAAAGGAGAGAGCAGCATGTCCGTGGGAGTGTTTTATCAGGCGCTGGGATTGAAGGGCTACGTCGTGGAAGATTCTTGGGAGGGGAAGAACGGCGCGTTGTGGGTGCGGGTGTCGGTGCCTCGGGAATCGTTGCGGTGTCGCTGTTGTCGGTCGCGGTGCGTGCATGTGCATGAGTCAAAGGATCGGTTTTGGAAGGCCGCTCCGCTGGGGCTGACTCCGGTGATCGTGGCCATGCGAACTCCGCGTGTGAAGTGTCTGACGTGTGGCAAGCAGCCGTGGCATCAACCGGCATTTGCCGACGGGCAGCGGCGGATGACCAAGGGGTTCGAGCAGTGTCTGGCCTCGTGGTTGTCGCGGCTGACGATTCAAGACGTGGTCGAGATGTTTGGCCTGTCGTGGAACACCGTGGCCGAAATCGATCTGCGGCGGTTGAAGAAGCTCGCCCGGCCAAGCCTGCAAAGCTTGAAGCGATTGGCGATCGATGAAAAGTATCTGGGCAAGAAGCACCAGTTCATCACTGTGGTTCTCGATCTGGAGCGCCGAGCCATCGTGTCGGTGAGCAAGGGCCGAGGCGAGGCGGCTCTAAAAGGCTTCTTTTCCCGACTCAAACGAGCAGGCGTGACGATCAAAGCGGTGGCCACCGACATGGCGGGAGGCTACATCGCGGCGGTCATCAAGCACCTCACAGGAGCCAAGCTGGTGTTCGATCACTTCCACGTCATCAAGCTCATGAACGAGAAGCTGACGATCCTCCGCCGCGAACTGTATCACGAACTCAAAGACCGGCAGCAACGCAACGTCCTCAAGGGCGTGCGCTACCTGCTGCTGAAGAACCCGGAGAACCTGAAACAGACCGACCGCGTTGATGAACAAGCCAACCTGGCGGCGGCGCTCGCCCTCAATGAACCGCTGTCTCAGGCGTACTACCTCAAGGACGAACTGCGACAGTTCTGGCAACAACCCTCAAAGGCGGCGGCCGAGAAGTTCCTCACGGACTGGTGCCGTCGAGCCGATGCAACCGGCATCCGCGTCTTGAAAACCATGAGCAAGACTCTCTTGGGACACCGCACCGGTCTGCTCAACTGGTACGACGAACCGATCTCCACCGGACCCCTCGAAGGCACCAACAACAAAATCGGACTCCTCCAACGACGGGCTTACGGCTTTCGCAATTACGAACACCTTAAAGAACGACTCCTCACGCTACACCATGCCAAGTTCTCTTTGGTCGGATAAATCACAGACATACGACATCACCCCAAAATGTTGGTTCAATCGAATTTTTGACTAATCAGTTTCTTGACCACGTGGAAACGCAGGACTGGCATCACGGTTTCGAGCCTTTTGTAAGATGATCTGTGTGCCATTTTCGACAAACCGCCTCACTTCAGCATCCTTCTCCGTCTTTACCAACGCTAGTGCCTTGTCTGAAGCTTTGATTGCCTCGTTGAATCGTCCGCCCCTTCGCAGGAAATTGGCGTAATTCGCAAAGACATCCCACCGATTCGGTTCCACGTCCAATGCAGTTTTGTGTTCGGCAAGTCCGCCGTTGAAGTCACCGAGTTCGGCAAGTGCGTTGAGGTGCTGTCGATTTCACGGACAGTCCAACTCCTTAATCTGGCGGAGTTCGAACTGGTGAGGTGAGAGGTAGCCGAGGGCGGAGTGTTTTCGTTCGAGGTTGTAGTAGGCGATGTAATCGCGGATCTCTCGACGTGCC
>JANMIF010000186.1:0-2152 GCA_031375695.1 Planctomyces sp. | reverse complement strand
CCTCTGCCAAGAACACGCCCTCAAAATCAACCTCTTGCTGAACAGACTACGCATCCTCAGAAACTAGCCTGCCGTGCGAGCAACGAATGGGTTGTGGGGGAGTTTGCAGGCCATGTCGCAACGGCTGTAGCGGGGCTGGCTGAGACGCGGTTGTTGCTGGTCGAACGTGTTGCGTTTGTTGCGGGGCGAGTTGTGATCGTCGGGTTTTCGACTGATCTGGCGGTCGTCGCGAGAGACCGAGTTCCCAGCAAGTTGGGGTGGGCGTTGTGTCGTTGGTGCGAGTGATCGTTGTGCGAATGTTCGACGTGAGTTGGACGTTCGTGTGACGAACTGATTGCTGAAAGCCAAGGCTCGGCGGTCGGTGGAAAACTCATTCAGCCCTAACTAACCGTGACACGCAAACCGCGTGTTCTATGGTGCCCCAAGGAGTTTGCCATGACATTGACGTCGTGGTTATCCGCGATCCGTGCGCGATCGGTGTTTCGTGCGCGACCTGCGAGGTTTGCCAAATGCGCGGCTCGCCGTCTGAAGACGGGACTGCGAACAGAACCGCTCGAATCGCGCGCGATGTTGTCGGTCAGCGTGTTGCTGGTTGGTTCGACGCTGGAAATCAGCAGCGATGCGGCCGACTCGATCACCGTGCGGGCGAATGGCACGGGGGGTGTTGAGGTGCTGGATCAAAACGGCATCGTTGGCGTGTCGCCGAACGTCAGTGCGGCCAGTCTGACTGGGTTGCTGATCACGGGAAGTGACAGCGCGAATTCAATCGACTTGAGCGGAGTCTCGGCAGCGCGGTTCACGCAACTGGTGAGCATCATCGTCAACGGGGGTGACGGGGCCGATTCGATCACCGGATCGCCCAACTTGCCCAACAGCCTGAGCGGCGGCGATGGCAACGACACACTGCTCGGCGGCAGTGTGAGCGACACACTGGTTGGCGGCGACGGCGGCGATTCAATCACAGCGGCGGGCGGAAACGACAGCGTGCTCGCGGGAGATGGGCAAGATTCGGTCAGTGGCGGGGACGGGAGCGACACGATCTTCGCGGGGAATGGGAACGACACCGTCCGCGCGGGAGCCGGTGACGACAGCGTGGAATCAGCGAACGGCGAGGATTCGATTCTCGGCGAGGCGGGCAACGACACGCTCAACGGCGATGGCGGCGTGGATACGGTCTCCGGCGGCGACGGCAACGATTCGATTCTCGGCGGCGATTTGAACGACAGCCTGTTGGGCGACGCGGGAGACGATCTCCTCAACGGCCAAGCCGGCAACGACACGCTTGATGGCGGGACCGACAACGACGACGTGCAAGGTGGGATTGGGAACGATTCTTTGAACGGAAGCTCTGGAAGTGATGTGATCAATGGAAACTCCGGAGACGACACGCTGGATGGCGGAGATGACGACGATCGCATGTTCGGAGGAAGCGGACACGATTTAATCTCTGGTGGGTTCGGCGATGACACCATAAAAGGTGGTGGCGGGAACGACACGCTGACTGGCACAATTGGCTCCGACAGCATTGATGGCGAGGCTGGAGACGATTTTATCCAGGCGGTCCATGTGGAGTTCGTTCCCGTGGGTATCGCGGTCAATGATGTCAACGTTCAAGAAAATCAGCAGTCTGCCACCGTCATCATTGTCGACCAGTCGGGCAGCACGATCATTTCTCAGTTTGCTGGTACGCCCGTCGGCGATCTCAACAATGATGGGCTGACCAACACCATCCTCGACGCCGAGATTGCCTCACTTCTGTCCTTTCAACAAGACCTCATCAATCGGGGCGTCACGCTCGATCTCTCTGTGATCTCGTTCAGCACATTCTCGTTCATCCTGGATATGGACCCGGCGACACCGGGCAGACAACTGACAACAACTCCGACGGCTGACCGAAACAACAATGGTGTCACCGATTTTGAGGAAGTCGTGCGTTCCATTCAGGGCGGTGGTGCCACTTACTATCAGACACCGTTGAGAGACGCGGCGTTTGTCTTTTCACAACTTGGCACTTCACCAGGAAAAGGCACGCTGATCTTCCTTTCAGATGGTGGGCCGAATGACCTCGGGTTTTATAACGCTGAAGCCGCGACGCTTGCTAACATGGGAATTATTCGACGGGCATTCGGTGTCGGCGCGGGAGTCCCGCTTT
>JANMIF010000171.1:0-5974 GCA_031375695.1 Planctomyces sp. | reverse complement strand
TGTGGGTTCGACTCCCACCTTCGGTACTTTTTCTCAGCCGTTGTCAACGGCTCGCAAACGTGCTCAGAATCCCGGATTTTCCGGGATTCGAGTCCGCACTGTCACGGCAACAGGCTTATGTGAAACCACTCGCGGACTACGAGACGAACCGCTACAGCCTCGACGGCACCACGATCGTCCACTGGACCTCGTATCTGAAAGAGGCCCTTGATCGCTGGAGCTACGAACCGCCAGTCATCGGCCGCAGCCAATGACTGATGTGTACGCCGCAGTGGAGGCGATCGTGCAAAATCAAAGAAGTACACGCGTCCGGTTCCATTGGGGCGATCAAACTATTTCTTGACCAACTGCGTTTCAGCCGGCCGTTGAGCCACTGGGGTCCAGTCGGTGTCGATCTGCGGAACGCGTCAGGCGACGGTGACGTTCGTGGGGTTGGCGGCGGCAGGCCCAGCCAAACTTCCGACCGGGTCGGCAGAGTGTCCTCCCGCCTCCACTATCGGGGACAACAAGCCTTTCGGCGAGAACGACGAAGAGCTTTCTTGTTTTGGGTCATCGCCTTGCGTCGACGAGTTGGCAGTTCAAAAAGACGATTCCTAGGATTCGGCGTTTACTGGCGTAGTCGGCGTTAAGCCATTGATTGATCGCGGTGAGCTCTGGCATGTCGAACAACAAGTTCGGACTTTATCCGAGAATGTGATGGCTGTCGGTGGTCTTGGGGACGAACGACGTCGGCTGAATGGCGATTAATCGCCGGATTTCCAGTAGTTTGGGTATTCTTCGCGTTTCGCACGGCTCGCCATGCTCAGCCACGATGCGGCGAGCTCCATAACGTCGACAATGCTTCCAAAAGATGTCGCGCACCAACGGTAACAACTCCGCATCGCGGTCTTCATGAGCCGAGGCCTCGCTCGTCGACCAAGCGCAGTACGCTGAGCGACTCACTGCGATCACCTCACACAGCGAGCTGGTTTGTTGAACATCGTTTTGCACGATCGCCTCCACCGCAGCGTACACATCCGTCATTCGCTGCCGCCGAAAATGATCAACGCTTTTTAAGATGTCACGCTCGCGAGTCCCCCGCTGCAGATCGCTCTCTAACTCATGCACTTGCGCTTCCAGCGACACTGCCACCAGCCCCGACTGCTCTAACTGTGAGGCCTTCCAGTCGCACAACGCGTTCGGATTGGCCAACTCAAACCGCTCCGCCACAGAGGTCGTCGAATGCCCATCCAGCATCGTCGCCACCGCCTTACGCTTGAACTCCTCCGTGACCGACCGACGACCACGCTTGGTCTTGGAAGCCACTTTTCGTGACATCTGGAACTCCATTCTGGACTAGCCAAATTAAGGAGTTGGACTGTCCGTGAAATCGACAGCACCTCATGAAACCGATCGTGAGTCGATGTTTTTCGTAATCAGAACCGAGCCTTGCGCTGCGATAAGTACTCCAGCAGCGCTTTGCCGAACGGCATCGACGTGTCGAGCCGGACGTAATCGGCGCCCATCGACAGGCATTCGCGGCGATATTGGCCGCAGAGTTCGTTGACCGATTCCAGATAATCGGCTCGGATGCCGTCGGCGTCGACAAGCTGGTTTTGGCCGCTTTCGGGATCGGTCAGATCGACCATGCCGTTGAACGGGAACGTCGCTTCGGCTTCGTCGAGCACATGAAACACGATCACGTCGTGACCGCCGTGTCGCAACATTTGCAGGCTGCGAATTACCGGCTCCGGTTCGACCAGCAAGTCCGAGAAGATCATCATCAATCCGCGATGCCGCACCATCGAAGCGATTTGCCGCAGGTTCGTGGCAATCTCCGTCTGCCCGCCCGGCTTCGATTGAGCCAACAGCGCGAGAATATTTCCCAGTTGAGTTCGCTTGCTGCGCGGCGGCAGGCTGTGTCGCAGCTTGTCATCAAACGTGATCAGCCCGACCGGGTCTTGCTGATGAACCATTAAATACGCCAGCGCGGCCGCGAGACAGATCGAGTAATCCAGCTTCGACAACTCTTGCCGATACGTGTACGCCATGCTGGCCGAGAGGTCCATCAGTAAGTAGCCGGTGATGTTGGTCTCGGCCTGATACTTCTTGACGTAGTAGCGGTCGGTCTTGGCATACACCAGCCAGTCGATGTCCTTCGGATCGTCCCCCTGCGAGTACCGGCGATGCTCGGAGAATTCGACCGAGAAGCCTTGAAACGGCGACGTGTGCAACCCCGACAAAAACCCTTCGACAATAAACCGCGCTCGCAGATCGAGCCGCGACACCGTCCGAATCACTTCCGGCTTGAGATAGTCTTCCGTTGTGGGCATGACGGGCGAAGGCTATCGGCCAGGACGCCAGATGAAAACAAACTCAAACTCCTGGCGCAGGTTTCCAACCGTTGAAAACCTGCCCGGCAACTGGCGTTGATTGTGGGTAGGTGCCACAACGCAGCGGAGGCGGCAATGCCTCAAACAAATCCCGGCGAACCAATGAATTCGACATGCGAGGACTTCCGCTCAATTTACTTGTCCTTCTTCTTTTCATCCGACTTCTTTTCATCCGTGGAAGGCCGACGTTGCGGACGTCCGTCGGGATTCGCGCCGTTGCCAACACCGCGGCGACCGAAGCCGCCGCGCAATTGGGCGACGTCGAACGGTTTGCCCTTCAATTTCTCCCATTGCTCGCGCTGCTCGGCGGTGAGGACTTCGGTAAGTTGTTTGTCCCGCGATTCGTTCAATTCAACCATTTTGGCGAAGCGCTCTTGGAAGTCACCGCGATCGCCGCCGCCACCACTACGCTGGGACAACGCCGACAGTTTCTCGCGAAATTCCTTGCTAATGGCTGCCAACTTGTCGGTATCGTCTTTGGACAGGTTCAGCGATTTGGCGACGTCTGGGTCCAAGAGCGCTTGGCTGCCCCAATCTTGCAGGCGAATCTGCTGCAATCGTTCACGCTGCATGTGATCCAAGGTTTCATTGAGTTTGGGCAGAATGGTTTCGTTCACTTTCTTGGTGGCTGCTGCAAACTTGGCTCTCATTTCCTCGGTACGCTTCTCGCGTTCCGCGTCGGACTCATCTTTCCGACGCTCACCGACTCCGCCGCCAAACAAGGGCTGCATTTCCTTTCGAGACTCTTCGCCAAGAGCTTTGATCTTTGCGATTTGGTCGTCCTTCAACGCCAATTCCTTTTGGACCGACTCGTAGTACGCCACAAGCATTAACGGGGACTTCGGGCCGCCGAGACCGCCAAATCCGAATCCACCTCGCGGGCCTCCGCCGGGTCCGCCGGCACCTGAACGTTGAGCCAACGCTACAGAGGCACACAACAAAACGGTCAGGACTCCGATCCAGCGATTGAGACGAAACATGGAACTGTTCCTTTTTGTTTGGGGAAAGTTGGTGAGTTGGGATGTCCGTAATTGAAGCCGAAGTCGTCGGGCTTGTTGAATCGGCGACGCGTTCGGCCACATCAAACTGGGTACCATCAAAAAAGTGTCGCGAGATTTTCGCATTTCCGTAGCGTGTTGAATTGCACCGCTTGGCGAAATACTCTGCAAACGTCGCGGCTGATTACAGTCGACGAGTTAATTCACAAGTTGGTCCGTATGCCGCACGAAGTCGAAAAACCTGGAAAAGCAAAAGCCGAACGACCGGGGACGGTGGCGTATCTGGTGGTGCGCGATGGGGACAAGTGGAAAGATGTCTTTCGTCTGACTCCGGGACAAGTCACCACTGTTGGCCGAGCACCGACCAATCGGATCGTCGTGCGCGATGAAATTTGCAGTCGCAATCACTGCGAGATTTTCGAAGCCGGACCGATGTGGATTTTGCGCGACTTGGGGAGCCGCAACGGTTCGACGGTTGACGGGCATCG
The DNA here is from genome assembly GCA_031375695.1 of Planctomyces sp. Classification (GTDB taxonomy): domain Bacteria; phylum Planctomycetota; class Planctomycetia; order Planctomycetales; family Planctomycetaceae; genus SXKJ01. The sequence goes on along the minus strand of JANMIF010000171.1, from coordinate 2,116 downwards.
CATCGAAGGCGATTGGGAACTCGAAGACGGTCAGACGATTCAGCTTGGCGCTTGTGAAATAATCTTCACCTACGAATTGGACAACCAGGATTCCGATCTGGGCGATGACGAGCCATCGCTGGAGTCAACGACTGCGACTCATGACAACCTGCCGGTGAAAAAGCCCGTGTCGAGTGAACCGGAAATTGTTTCGCGCCGGAAGCGGACGAAGTACTCGCCGATGAGCACGGCGGAAGGAATCCCACACGATCGCTTCAGCCAAGACCTTGCGCAGTTGTGGAAGCTGGCGGTCGAAATGAATGCCGCCAAGACCGAGAAGCAACTGGCCGAAGTGGCTCTCAATGGATTGCTGACGGCGATCGGGGCCGACATCGGAGCGGTGTTGTTGCTTCCCAAAATTTTGCCTGCCGGTGCGCGCCCCACGCAGTTGCGTGTGCTGGCTTACAAATCGCAGGGAGATCAACCGTATCAAGTCGTGTCGAAATCGCTGTCACGCATGGTGCTGGAAGATCGCGATGCGATTCTGGCCAAGAGCGTTGCCGACGACAGCAAAATTTCGGATCGCGAAAGCCTCGACGAAATTCAGGCCAAGAGCGTGATTTGTGCTCCGATCCGCCGCGATGATTTCGTGTACGGCTTGATCCATTTGTATTCCACTCTGAGCAACGAATCGTTGGAGTCAGAGCATCTGGAGTTCACGCTGGCCGTGGCGGATCAGATCGCGATCGGCTTGGACAATGTCCGCGAAAAGCAGTCGCTGGCCGATGGGCTGGCTCGCGTGCAAAACGAGAACGAATCGCTGCGGCATCAATTGGCGATCGACAACGAGATGGTCGGGAATAGCCCGGAAATGCAGCATTTGAAGAAGACGATCTCGCGAATCGCGACGACCGAAGCGACAGCGTTGATTCGTGGTGAAAGCGGGGTCGGCAAAGAGCTGGTGGCGCGGGCGATCCATTTCGGCAGTGAACGGCATTCGGGACCGTTCATCTGCATGAACTGCGCGGCGCTAAGCGAAACGTTGCTCGAAAGCGAACTGTTCGGTCACGAGAAAGGTTCGTTCACGGGAGCCATCGGCCGCAAGCCGGGGAAGTTCGAGCAGGCTCATAAGGGGACGTTGTTTCTGGACGAAATCGGCGAGATGAGTCTGTCGATTCAAGCCAAGTTCTTGCGAGTTCTCGAAGGACATCCGTTCGAGCGAGTTGGCGGCAGCACACCGGTCACCGTGGACGTGCGAGTCGTTGCGGCCACGAACCGCGACCTCGAACATGCCATCGAGGAGAAGTTGTTTCGCAGGGACTTGTACTTTCGTTTGTTCGTCGTCGAGATCACGGTTCCGCCGCTGCGCGAACATCCGTCGGACATCCCGTTGTTGGCGCATTATTTTCTGGAACGGTTCGCCAAGAAGACGAGACGGCTGGTGCATGGGTTTTCCGATGAAGCGTTGGAAACCTTGCTGGCTTACAACTGGCCGGGCAATGTTCGTGAATTGCAGAACTGTGTCGAGCGTGCCGTCGTGCTCACCACCAGCGATTTGGTGTCATCATCGGATATCCATTTATCTGGATTACGGATACTCGGCAAATCGACCGCGCCGCCGACAATGGTCATCCCGGCGGGTTTAGTTCCGCCACCAAGCACCGAATCGGTGATCGACACAACATCGTCAAGTGATGTTGCCGAAGCCGCCAAAGAAGGAACCGCTGCGGATGTGTCGCTCGATGAACTCGAAAAGCGGCACATCCTGGCGACACTCGATAAGACCAGTTGGAACAAATCCCAAACGGCCACGATGTTGGGGATTGAACGATCTACATTGGATCGCAAACTGAAACGCTATGGCGTGAACCGTCCGGGCGAATGACGAACGCGTGTTGTGCGTCCGCGCACTTATACGACGCGAGAGCGAAGGCGAACGTCCCCCAAAGGAAAACCGCCCCGTCGATCTGCTACCATGCACTCGCTCGTGCGCTGGGTTAGAGCATTTCCGTGGTTAGTTTGCAGTGTATCCAGCGTGGCGGAGATAGTTGCGGCATTCGTCGGGGAGGAATTCGGAGACGAGTTGGCCGATGCGGGTCCAGAGGGAGTCGAGGGTGCGTTCAGCATGTTTGCGGAG
>JANMIF010000166.1:0-54424 GCA_031375695.1 Planctomyces sp. | reverse complement strand
CAAACGTCATCTGTTTTGCCATCGCTGGGACTCCATTCCCAAAGGGTTCTTTTCCAAACACCCCAATGCGAATCTCCCAGAGATGTTTTCCTCAACTCCTGGTTTGTTCAGTTTCCTTGCGCTTGAGATGCCAGAACGCCCCTTCAGCGAGTTCCTGATCTGCGCGGGCGTAAGGGAGTGCGTCATCATGTTGGCGGCCGTGGTTTGTGCCACGTTGTGTGGGTTTCGTGGAGTTCAGCCGGTGGTCATGTGGCTGAACACGCATGGCTCGGCGATGTGGCATTTGCTGGGATTTCGCCGCCGGCCGCCGGTGCGGCAGACGTACGTCAACGTGCTAGCCGAACTCGCCCCGGAGTGGCTGGAAGCAGTGCTGTTGAAGTTTGTCGAGCAGTGCGTGCCGGATGAGAACCTGTCAAACTTCGCCGCGTCCGTCGTTTCGCCGACGGACATCGAGATTTGGGACGGCAAGACGCTGCGTGGGACTCGGAAGCGAGACCAGCGAGCCGAGCAAGTTTTGGTTCGCATGCAGCGGGCGTTGAGGAAGCTGCTGGCCAGCCACACCATTCCGGCCGAGACGAATGAATCGTCGGCGGCGCTGGACCTGGTGCGGCGGTTGGTGGAACGCGGAACGCTGATCGTCGCCGACGCGCTCTACTGCCAACGTGAGCTATGCGAGGTAGTCATCAAAAAAGAGGCCGATTACCTCGTCACGGTGAGGGGGAATCAGCCCCAACTCCTCCGCGACATCGAGCAAGCCTTCGCCATCCCCGAAGGCTTTTCCCCCCTCTGAAGTGCGGCAAACGCTGGCTCAGCAGCAAACCGCCACCAAGACGGAGAAGAATCGCGGCCGCATCGAAACCCGCACCGTCACCACGACGACGGCGACCATCGACGAGGACTACCTCGATTGGCCCGGCGCTCAACAATTGATCCACCTCCAACGTCACACGCAACTGGCCAACGGGTCCGTTCGCGAAAGCACGACCTATGCGATCACCAGCCTGCTGCGCACGAGAGCGAATGCGCCCTTTCTGCTGGATCACCTGCGTGGCCGCTGGCACAGCGAGAACTGCGGGTTCCACGTGCTGGACGTCAGCTTGGGAGACAACGCCAACCGCACCCCTACCGGCCACGCCGCCCGCGCCCTTCACGCGGTTCGGAGCATGACCATCAACCTCGCTCGCCACCTCAACCAATCGATCCCAAATCTCTGCTGCGAACACGCCCTCAAAGTCGACCTCTTGAAGAACAGATTACGCATCTTCAAAAACTAGCTCGCCCTGCTCGGACTGGTTGAGTCAGTTGCTGCACCGAGCGGGCTTTGCCAAAGTGTTGATCCGCAAGCCACAGGGTCGGTTCGACCTCTGGGCGCTGGCGACCGCGTCCAAGCAGCCGGACGCGGAGGTAACTGCCCTCGCCGATCGCTACCTGTTCAGGCCGACGGGGCAGAAATCACCGCAGTCGTTGACACGGGTCAATTAACCGCCCCGGAGCTTGTCTCAGGGGTTCGTGGTCTCGGCGTTTGTCACCATGCGTGAGGCGAGCCATCGAGGGAAAGTAACCAGGAGCACTCCGTTGTTGACTACCGCCCGAATCACACGATTTGTTTTTTCGGCAGCACGATGTCCGCGGCTTCGCCAAAGTCCACTTTAGTGATGACACGGCCTTGATTGATCACGATCGGACGAGTCGGTCGCGCGGTGTTCATGAAGCTGGCTGGCAGAACTTCGCGGACTTTGAACGTTCCGAGTCCGACATCTTCAAACCGGTAAAAACCTTTTCGATCGGTCGTCGTCGAAGCAATCACGGTATCGAAATCGTCCAACAATTCGATCGTTCGGTTGCCGACACCCGCTTCACGCGGATTCGGGATCGCATCGCGGTTTTTGTCGGCAAAGACTCGCCCGCTGATTTCCGTTTTGAAGAAGAAAACGTTGTCTTGCAGGTTCTGCAGTTGCGTGTTGTTGCGGATGACATCCGCCAGCCGCGTGTGTTGCAGATTGGTCAGGTCTTGGCCTTTGAAGACGTTTTGATACCAGAAGCGGTCTCCGTCTCGCAGCCGCTGGAATTGATCGGCGATGATCCGAGAAAACGTCGGGCCAACGCTGGCTCCGGGAGCGTGATTTTCCGCGAGTCCGCCGACCCACAAGTCAACATTGTCGACGTTGCCGTACAGACTTGTGAGTCGTTGCTGTAACTCCGGATCCGAGGTGATCTCCGCGAAATTTGTGACTGGCGGCAATCCATAGGCCGCGCGGACCGAGTTGTAATCCGACAGCCCGTGATCACGACCGCGTTGAATGTTCAACGACGCCAGGTCCAAGCCGCCAGAACCTGGCGGACCGAACAGAAAGTTACGCAGACCGTCGACAACTTGCGTGTCCACTTCCTGAGCTTGATCCGAGGCCAGGTATTTGAGAATCGGATCGATGCCTGTTTCGCGCACGACATTGGGATTGAAGAACGCCTCGCTCAGCGGCAGCTCTTCGCGGACGGCGTTCCCTTGATCGTCGACAAATTCGATGTCGTCGTTGACCATCGTGTGGCCGACTCGGAACGCGGCCGTCGAAAACTCGTTCGCGATCCCCGGATCCACTTTAGGGTTGTAGCTCCGATAGTTTTTCAAGGCTTTCGGCCCAAGCAGCGCCGGTAAAAACTCGTTGTAAGTGATCGCTTGAATCTCGGCGATCACGCGCATTCGAGCTTGCTGGAACAGCGTTTCGTCGGTCAGGCTGGGATTCTTTTTTGCGAGATCACCCGCAATGCGGTTGTGTTCGCGCACGAACAGAGTCTGCAACGACGTCAGTTCGGGATTCTCGTTCGCTCGAACGTCCCCGGCCAAGAACGCGGAGCCATCCGTGCCCGTCGGCAACAGATTACCGTCGCTCGTCTTGAGCAAGCCGCCTGCCATTGTTCGCAAAGAGGCGGCGACGGTTGCATCGGAACCGTAGACCATCGAGCCATCCACCCAGGCCGTGATCGTGTTGATCTGCTGCCGAGGATTGTCGACGGCCGTCCCCGTGGCGGCATCATTGAGCGATCGTTTCAGCGGGAAGACCTGCGTTCCTGTACCGAGCGGATCGAATTGCGGATCGCCGGTCGGGACCGCGATGTTGAATGCTTCGGCCGGCGACGCGGAGGTGGTCAAACTGAGATCGTGATCGAGAAACTGTCCCCAAGCATAGATGTAGGCTGACATGTCGCGATTGTTGAGCGCCGTCGTCGTTTGCGCGGACACTGCATTGCTAATGGCTCGCGCACTCGGCCGGTCGTTTCCCGCCGGATCATCAATGCCATCGGCATAGGCGGCGGGCAACTTTCGCAACAAATCGACTCCGGCGCTTCCCCATTCGGAGTGCTTCAGATTGTGCCCGGTGCCGTCGATCGACGGCACGTTGGACACCGGCACGACCGCGACCGCCGCCACGGTGGCGCTGGGATAACTTCGCTGTTCACACAACTCCACCGTACTCGATGCAGCGACCATACGTCTTCGCTGGCGTGGCTTTTGAAATTGGATCGGAGTGGCCAAAGCATGACACCACTGCTGGAAAAGTTGCGATAAATTCATGTTGATGACTTTCAAAACAGATGCCGGCCCGCAATCTCCTCGCTTGGCAATTCACTCATCCAGCGAATCCGCCAAAGCTCTCAGGCTTCAAACGCAAACCGAGCGAGAAAATCAACGGGTGTGACAATAGTTTCTGGCAGTGATCAGCCGGAACGCGCTCGCGTCCGGTTCGAGGCGCCCCGAACCGGGCGAGGCTCACGCCCCATTGTCGTTGGGAATTGAGCGAAGTAACTGACCGGTACTCGTCTCCCAAATCTTCGCTCCGCTGCCCTTGGTCGTGACGAGCCGTTGACCGTCCGTCGATAAATCAATGGCCTTCAAGTCCGTCGCCCCTTTGTCGATCACCGTTTGCAAGACGTTGCCAGAGAGGACATCCCAAACAATCACATGCGCGTCATAAGACAGCGTTAAGTGTCCCGGCAGTGCCCGATGGCCGACGATCATCGAGAGATTCGGGGGCCATCCAGCATGTCGATGGCACAGTCATAGATGACCTCTTTCGTCTTGAACGGCAGTTGCTTGAGCAGCTTGCCGGTCGCCGTCTCACAAATCCCGACGTAGGCGTCCGTGGACGCGATGACTCGCCGCCGATCCCCGGACAGCAGCAACGTCCCTTCGCGAAATGGTCGGCCGTGCTGGTCCCCTTTCAGTTTGATCTCGCTGATCAATTTTCTGCTGACAACGTCCAGAAACTGTCCGGCCGCGAAGTTTTCGCAACCGATACATTGAGACGAGGCGTTGGATTCGGCTCGGTGGTTCGGCGGATTTTGCGCGTGCGGGCGTAGCACAAGCTGCCAGCTTGTGATTCGGGTGCGAGAGATCACAACAGCGGGATCCGAACAAGGCCGGGAGGGGATCGAATCGGAAGGGGCGAGGGGCTTCGGTGGTGTCGCGAGACACGGGGCTTGCTGCGCGTTCGCCCGCAAGCTGGCCGCTTGCGGCGACGGGCGGGCGACAAAATGTTCGGATTCCGAGCGTCGCGCGCGCGGGGGCGTGAGTCTCGAAAGGGAGTCAACAACGTCAGGACACAGGGACGAATTTCACCAGCGACCGGTGCGGAGCACCGCTCGGCCGCTGTCGGCGACAGCGGGAGACACTCGGCGGGGAATGGAAACGCTCGAATTCCGCACGCGGATGTCCGGGACCGGCCGTAGCACAAGCTGCCAGCTTGTGATTTGATTCGACGAGCGTTTGACCGCAAGCAAGGCTGCTTGCGGCTACGGGCGGCTTGCTCAAGGAGGGGTCAACGTGGCGATGTGGCGAAAAAACAGACGACGGAATCGAACGGCTCAAACGCCTGAGCAACTTGAGCAGCGCGTGCTGCTCGATGCTACGGGCCTGTTTGCCGTGCCAGCCGACGTCGAAATCCCAAATCAAAACGGGCATCAAGTTTTGCTCGGCGACATGGATGGCGACGGGGATTTGGATGCCGTGTTGATAAGCGCGAATGCGCAGAGCCAGATTTTCGTCAACGACGGTGCTGGGAATTTTGAACCAACCTCACCGCTATTCGGCCCGTTGGCACCAACAGAAGCCGCAATCGCTGATTTTGACGGCGACAGTAATCTCGACGTCGCAATTGGCGATGGCAACCCGAATGGAATTGCAATCTGGCGGAACCTCGGCAATTACCAATTTGAGAAAGGTGAAGTGTTTGCGGCGTCCAGTACCGCGCATTCAGTCAACGCGGCTGATCTCGATGGCGATGGAGATACTGATGTCGCTTGGGGCGGGAATGGTCAACATTTTCTCACGAACGACGGTCATGGTCAGTTCAATTCGTCCAGCGGGCGCTCGATTGGGGCGAGTGTTCTAACGAACTTCGATGGTGATAAGGACATTGATCTGCTTGGAAATAGAGTCTTCTTAGCGAACGACGGCACCGGTCAGTTTCCATTATCTGTATCCACTGCTATTTCAGTGGCGCCTCTGGTGACTAGTATCGCGGACTTCGATGGTGATGGCGACGATGATGTCTATGAATCAAATCGGCGGTTGACTGATGGCAACGGCCACATTTGGTTCAACGAAGGTACGGGGCGCTTTACGGACTCAGGCCAGATTCTCGGTCGCAAAAGCGATGGCCAGGAAGACATCGACACCACCGTCGGCGATGTCGATGGCGATGGAGATTTGGACCTCGTCGTGGCGCATAATTGGGATCCTGTGACTTATCTGGGCTCCACCATTTGGTTGAATGATGGGACGGGACATTTCACGCGCGAAACTGGTCCGCTTCTCTTCCCGCTGAGCATCGCTCTCGGCGATGTCGATGCCGATGGCGACTTGGACCTCGTGGCTGAAAACGTGGGTGACCTTAATGTCTCGCTGAACCGCACGGTAACGACGATGGATCTCCCCTCTGGTGGTGGTAATTTTGAAGTCATTCGGAGTGGGTCGGACTTGATTGTTCGGCATGTTGGTGGTGAAGAGATTTATCGAGGCGGAGCGGCGGACGTCAGAGTGTTGCGCATCCAGGGATCGAGCGGAAACGATCGCGTTGACGCTTCGACGCTGACGGGGATCAAGTTGGTGATGAATGGTGGCGATGGGAACGACACGCTGATCGGCGGGTCGAACGCGGACACGATCCAGGGGGGCCACGGGAACGATTCACTCGTCGGGAATGACGGAGCGGATCAAATGTTGGGGGACGCGGGGAATGATGTCCTCAATGGCAACCTGGGGAACGACTGGCTGGATGGCGGCGATGAGGCCGACACGCTCCTGGGGGGAGCCGGCGGCGACGAACTGCGGGGCGGCCTCGGCGACGACGTGCTGAATGGGGGATCGGGCCACGATCGCCTGTCGGGGGACGCGGGGAGCGACGTGCTGCGCGGCGACTCCGGCAACGATGTGCTGGAGGGGGGCAGCGAGTCCGACACGCTGGTCGGCGATGACGGCCACGATTCGCTGCTCGGCGGAGACGGCGATGATCTGCTGCGCGGCGGACTCGGCCGCGATACGCTCGACGGCGACACCGGACACGACGACCTCCGCGGCGGAGCGGACAACGATTCGCTGAACGGTGGTCTCGGCAACGATACGCTCAACGGCAACGTCGGCAACAACACCCTGATCGGCGGCTACGGAGACGATGCCTTGGCCGGTGGCCTCGGCCACGACCAACTCCTCGGCAACGCCGGGCGAGACACCCTGCTGGGCGGCTCTGGCAACGACTCGCTCTACGGCGGTGCCGACGCCGACATCCTGCTCGGTGCCGACGGCGATGATTCCCTCGACGGCCAAGGCCACTCGCGAGACACGCTTAACGGCGGCAGCGGGACGAATGTGGTGCTCGGACTCGCGAACGAAATCGATCTGGCGTTTGTTCTGATGCCGGATTGGCGGGATCGGTCATAGCCCGTAGCCACAAGCTGCCAGCTTGTGGGAGACCCGGGGGGGGGGCAGAAAGGGGTCAGTGAATGGCACTGCCGCGCTCGTGTGGCGCGAGGTCGGCGTGCGTCCTGCCGTTGCGCGCCGACGTCATTGTCTGCGACTTCGGCAGTGCCATTCGGGACGGGGCCTTTTGGTGTCGGATCTCGTTGAGCCGCGCGAACTGGCTTGTGTGTGTTTTGGGCGGTTCAAGGTCATGACGCGACAAACCTTGATTCAGAAATGTTCGGTCCTTCTCGTCGTCGCTGGTGTGCGACGCGGCGATACGACGACCCCTGCTGACTTCTGCTCGCCCGCAGGAATGTGACCGACGGCGACAAATCAGACCAGTCAAAAAAACCAAACACCGCCGCAACACTTTCGCAGTCTTCCTCCCCACGGCCAGCCACCAGAACCGCAGTGGCCTTCGCTTCGTACTTCAATCAGCCAGAAACATTTGGCGGACCGATCCTTCACTGATTCCCGTTTTCGTACAGGCGACTGGCTTCCCGATTGATCGCTCAACCGAGAAATGGCTCCCCACAAGTCCACGCCCCTGTTGGGCGTACCATGGCAATCAGCAAACGCTGAAGAATTCGTTTGTCGCGAACGTGCTGAGATTGCCTCAACGGCATAAGTTTGGCATAGTCCCGCCCCTTTCGCCGACGGCTGCCGACGCAGCGAACGGCGAGCGCAGATTCCTGCCGGTCATCCAAGGAAGGACGACATGCTCAGCTTGCGATTTGCTGGTGTGGCTCTCGCCACGTTCTTGATATTTCTGAACTCCATGCTTCTGGCCGATTCTCCGGCTGATCTCAAGAATCCGGCAGCGACTCCTGCGGCGCCGAGCGAGTCAGCCGAGAAGTCCGGTACCGCTGAGAAAGCGACGACACCGGTAGCCAATGCACCGAAGGAAGACATTTCGGATGCCGAACGAGTTGCTGATTTGAAGCAGACGCTTGAGGTCGAGCACGCTCGGCTGAATGAATTGGAAACAGAACTGAGTCATCCGGCCAGCGAATTCGCAAAAGCGGAGAAGGGGTTTCAAGAGCTGGATCGCGAGGTCGAGCAGAAGCGGGAGCTGCTAGCGAAACTGAAAACCGACGGAAAAGCAGCGGATGCGAGCACGCTCGAAAAAGAGCTGGCTTCGATCGAGAAGCAGCGGTTATTGGCCAAGGAGCGCTTCGATTTGGCACTGGAGGAACGGAAGACGCTGCGTGAGGAAGTCGCCACGCTGCGGCGCAAGTTGCAGCGTGATCAGGAAGCGCTCGATGAGCTGACTGGGATGAAACTCAAGCCTGACGACGAAACGGACTCGTCCGACAAAGAGGACCGCCGACGCCAGAAACGAGACGACGATCACGATTCGGAGGCCGACGGCAAGCCGGACCATCACGGAACACAGCGTGAAAAGAAGGCCGAACAAGACGGGGATGACGAGAAATCCAAATCGGACGAGAAGTCGGACGACAGACGCGACGAAGATGATGCGGAGTTAATGCAAGCCGAAGAAGTCGCTCGGCAAAAGGACAATGAAGCGGATGAAGCTCAAGAGGAAACGAAGTCGATCGCGGCTCGCATTGCCGATTTGCAGAAGCTCATTTCGCAAGAACAAAAAGTGCTGAATCTGTCTCGCAAAAAATCCGAGTTGGCTCAGACGACTCAACGGGAACTCGAAGCCGAATTGGCGAAGCGTGAGAAAGACGGAGCCTTGGCCGCCGAGCTTCAGGAATTGCGAGTCAGCGTGGCCGACACGCGTCAGCGATTCACGGCGGCTCAAGCGGACATGACTGAAGCGGCCGATCGACTGAATGACCGCCGGACGGAATTGGCTTCGCTGCAAGCTCAGCAGATTTTGGTGATGCAGGAGGCGGCACAGGCACGCACAGAGGCGGAGGCAGCTCACGAGAAAGTCGATGAACTGCGAAATCCGTTCACACCGCGAAATATGTCGCAGTGGCTGATCGATCACGGCCCGCGAGTATTGCTGATCATCATTGGGATGTTTGTAGTGAATCAGCTCTCGCAGTTTTTCTCGAATCGCACAATCAAACTGGTGGCCGGGGGCACGAGTCGCGGTTCGCCAATTGAGCGTGAGAACCGGGCGCGAACGCTCGTCGGTGTGTTTCAGAATGCCTGCACCGTCGCGATCTTCATCGGCGGCACGTTAATGGTCCTGGAAGAATGCGGAGCAAACGTCACTGTGTTGATGGGGGGCGTTGCGGTGATCGGTTTGGCAGTCGCGTTCGGAGCACAAAACTTGATCAAGGATTATTTCTGCGGCTTCGTGATGCTGCTGGAAAACCAATACATGCTGCACGACACGATCCGCATTGGCGACGTCACCGGGCAGGTCGAACGGATCACGCTGCGGATGACAGTACTCCGCGACGCCAGCGGCGTGGTCCACTTCATACAGAACGGCACGATCGACAGCGTCAGCAACGAAACTCATGGCTGGTCACGAGCCAACATCGAAGTCGGCGTGGCCTACAAAGAAGACCTCGATCACGTTTTCGGAGTGCTCACCGAACTGGCGCGCGGTCTGCGTGCCGATACGACTTTCGCCCCGATGATTCTCGAAGACGCGACCCCGCCCGCCGTCGATTCACTCGGCGAGTCGTCGGTGCTGATCAAGTTCGCGATCAAGACCAAACCGAATCAACATGCCGCCGTGAGACGCGAGTTGTTGCGCCGCATCAAAGGCCGCTTCGACGAACTCGGCATCGAGTTGCCGTTCCCGCATCGTACGGTTTATCACCGCTACGAATCCGCCGCCGAAAAGCCGTCGAGCTTACCCGACATCAAACGCTGCGCGTGATTCGTCAGTATCCCGAAGCGTAAGCGAGGGCGAGCGCATTGCCAGACACTGAAGCATCCGCCCTCGCTTACGCTTCGGGTTAGTGTTTCGGTGCCACCTTTCAAATCGGACACAACACAAATCGTTGCGTCGTGATCTCTTCAACCCCATCTCGGTCGAGCGGCACAAAGTGATATTCGCCGGCCGACCAAGTTGGCAGTTGATCGGCGTAATGCTGTGTGCCGGGGTTCCCTGATTGGCTTTGTGAATCGACGGCCCAAAGTCCGTTCGTGCTAAGATCGGCGATCAATCGCGACGTAGCTCCGGAGGTGGCAACCCAATCCGGGCCGCCGCCGGAATTGCAAACCGTGATCATGTCTCCTTTGACCGGCCCACCGCCGTGATTCAGCAACTGACCGAGATCGCCGCGTGAACCGAGAACGTGCTTGAGCGGCAACTGGTGCAAGTGACCCCACTGCCACTCGGCCGTGTTCACGCCAAAGCGCTTCACGAGATATGCCAAAGTTTCAGCGAACGCACGCTGCAAAGTTGACTCGCGTTGGCCGGATACAAACCAGCCGTTCGGGTCGGCGGCGAGCAATCGGCTGGCCATGCCTTCGACTTGTTTTGCGAGTAACTCTGCGGTCGCGCCCTCGAATCGCGCATCGGCAACGGCCTTCGACCAAAACGTAAAGAAGACGTTGAAGATCGTCGGCGCAACGAGGTCCGGCTCGATGTGTCCGTTCCAGTTTTGCAGGATTTTCACGGCGGCTTGAACTTGCGGATCGGTCATATTCGCCAGCGCGGCCACGAGCGGCGGAACACAATTCACGGCACGCAGCGAAACACTGTCTTGTTGCATCAAACCAAAGTCCGCGACAGAAAATTTCTCGGAAAAATTCGCTTCGATCATCTCACGAATGCGGATCGCTCGGTAACCGCTGACCCAGGTGCCGTACAGCGGATACGGGTAATCGTCGCCAGCCAGCCGATTGTTCGCCGAAGCCAACCAGCCGCGTGGCGGATCAATCGCGTGCGGCATCGCGTCGAACGGCAACAACCCGATCCATTGATGATCCGGTTCCCAGCCGGGGCGATACCCCCGTTCCGGGATTTTTCGCAGCGGCAGACGACCGGCCGCTTGCACGGCGATTTGCCCGTCAACATCAGCCACGACGAGATTGAATGTTGGCACATGCCACGGTCGCACGACCTCGCGGAATTCCGACACCGACCGCGCGCGGTTCATGCCGAGCAGCGCGGTCAACCAACCGCCGTGATACGCCCCCAACCACTTGACCGTCACCGGCCCCGTTTGATTTCCCGGAGGCGGCAGAATTGCGTCAACAACCGGGCCGTTGCGAGAAAACCGGATTGTGCGAGAAATCGGATCGGCACCGCGCACACGAATGACTTCGGCCAACTCGCGAGCCGGCTCCCAATCGCCATCAAACGCGAAGCAGCCGGGATGAGCCGGGTCGGTCCGCTCTTGATACAGATCTCGCTGCGAGCAAATGTTGTTCGTGATTCCCCAAGCGACTCGTTCGTTGCGGCCGAACAAGATCGCCGGCATCCCGACATACGCCAGACCCGCCACGTTGAATCCGCCGCCGCTCAGATGCGCTTCGTACCAGCACGAGACCGCCTCGAACGCGATGTGCGGATCGCTGGCGACCATCGGTTGGCCCGATCGACAATGCCGTCCAGCCACGACCCAATTGTTGCTGCCGGTCCCTTCCGGATCGCCGGTCGCCTGACCGACGTGCTCACTTGGCCGCGAGGCCAACTGACTCCACGCATCGCCTGCCAAGTCGCGTCGCAAATGGGCATACGCCTCCGGTGGTACAACCGGTTCGTCATCGGCTTCACCGAGCAGCAGGTCGCGAAGCAACGGGCCATCGCCGAGCACTTGCTTCGCCAACTCTGGCATCACGATCACTGGAAATCGGCCGGTCAGATACCAACGGAATTCATTCTCGATCGCCAAGCAATCAATCGGCGACCACGGCTCCGGCCGATAATCGAGTAGATCAAACTCAATCGGCAATCGCTCGCCACACTGTTCGATCCACGCGTTGACTCCAGCCGAGAACGACTCAAGCAACCGCTGTGTCTCGGCTGGCAGCCGCGTCCATTCGTCACGAGCAATCCGATTCAAGCCAACCGTGCGCGCGACCAAATCCAGCGGGAGGCCATCCGGTCCCAGCACTTCCGCCAGCCGCCCCAGTCCTTTGCGGCGCAGATAGTCCAACTGAAACAGTCGGTCTTGAGCCATCGCAAAGCCAAACCCAAACCAGACATCATCCGCTCGTTCGGCTGAGATGTGAGGAACGCCCCAGCGATCACGCGCGATCGTCACCTTGCCGCGCACCGCCGCAATTACACTGCCGTCGCACTGCGGCCCACGACTGACCGTTTCGCTTTGCCACCAGGCATCGAACTCGGCTCGCGACCAATTGGCCGCAGCACAGAGTGATTCAATCGACGCGCCGGAACCCAAGCTTCGTAGAATGTCTCGTATTGTTTGACTCATGCTTGACCCCACAATCGATGGCGTGCGAGCCGGGCTCAGGTCTTCTAAACTTCATTTTTGGCGTCGCGATTCACCGCTGACTCACTTTCGTCACCGATATTCGGAACCACCTTGGGCTCAATTCGCGACGTAAAAAATGAAAATTGAAGACCTGACCCCTGACTGATTCACGAGCATGATTGTTGCCGCCAGGAAAATTTGCCACTCGCCCGTTTGATCGAACCTGCCAATCGGTTCCTGGCATCTCGAAGTCAACGCGCTAGTCCGACCGCTCCGAAATAGGTCGGCACCAGAGTGCGAGTTTTACTTGTTTGACTTTCGAGAGTCGGCGACGTCGATGCGGTGGGCAGAACTCCGACCGCTGGCGATGGTTCGGGCACGACCAGAACTCGCGACGTGTCGTTTGATTCTGGAGTACGCCGAATTTCTGTTTTTTCCTAGCGCTGCGGTCCGCCCGTAGGCTTGGGCAACGAATGTCCCAGTGATGCCGCAGCGTGGATGTTGAAATTGTCCACGACGAACACCCACTCGCCAGTCGGGTCTGACGCGATCGTCGTTTTGAACGTGAGTCACGAAGTCCGCTTCCGTGCGAGTCGGCCCGATGGTCGGGGCGGTGAGTTCGCCGGTCACCACATCGAAGTTGCCGATCAAAGTCTTCGTACCATGCCGCGTGGGCTCGGATTCGTCGCGGGCCGGTTGATCGAACCGCAGCGACTGAATGGGGCATTCCGCTCCAGCGCTTTCAAACCGGTCATTTCATCGGTGGAAATCGTCTGCACGCCCCGCTCGGCCGAAAGCTGGCGAGCGTCGCGATAGGTCTCGCAGACCGCCTCGAATTGTCGCGAGAAGACTTCGGGATCTTGCTCGTTGATGTTGAGCCACTTCTTGCGGCTATAAGGCTTGAGCGCCGCTTGATTCAAAAGTTTGCTGACAGACGATTCCGAGATTGACTGGAAGATGCCGCGATTCACGACTTCATCCGTCAGTTCACGCCGCGTCCAATGCGTGATGGGCCGATCGGACTTTTCCGGAGGCTCGCACTCGACGGCCAGAATCTGAGTGATCTGCTCCGCGGAGAACGTTCCCGGCGAACCTGATCACGGAGCATCTCGCAACACCTTGCGAATGGCTTCACGCAGATGAGGAGTTTCCAAGTACTCCCACCGCGTGAGTTGCTCCCAAGAATCTCGCCAGCGGCACCACCACTTGCCAACGCACTCGCGCTGGAAGCATTTCAGGAGGTGTTGCCGGGGGCGAAGGGAGACCTTGTGTATTTCATCAGCCACAACATTGCTCGGCGCGAGATCATCAACAACGAGGTTTGCTGGGTGCATCGGAAGGGATCGACTCGCGCCTTTCCGGCGGGGCATCATGCGCTAAAAGGGACGCAGTACGCGGCGACCGGGCATCCGATCTTGTTACCGGGCAACCCGCGAGACGGCAACGTCGTCATGGTTGCCAAGCCGGGGACCGCGAAGAGTTGCTTCAGCGTGAATCATGGAACTGGACGAGCACTCGGCCGCAAACGGGCGATTCGCGAACTCGACCAGAAGTCGATCGACAACAAGTTGGACACGCACGACATTCTCAGCAACTGTCGTCAGTATCCGAAGGACGAGGCTCCGGCGGCGTACAAGGATTTCGGCGAGGTGCTGCGATCGGTCGAGCAAGCGGGGCTGGCTCGTACGGCCGCCAAGTTGAAGGTGCGCTTCGTCATTAAGGACTTGTCAGAGGCGGATGATTGAACAGAGGACGCCCACGTTTCGAGTTCCAAATCCCAAATGGAGTACATTTCGCCAATCTTTTCCCGTTGGAGTCTCTGCAATGCGAGTCGAAATGAAGTCCTCTCCGAACGCGACCAGTAAAGTCTCACGACGCGATTGCTTGCGGCGGCTGGGAGCGGCTGGCTTGGCAGCGATGTCGGTTCCGGCGTGGTCTTCGGACAGGCCACAGCCGAAGAAAGCTCGGATCGCTGTCACGCTTGATCTGGAAATGAGTGCTCAGTATCCGAAGCGAGAAAATACGGAGTGGAACTACGAAAAGGGAAACCTCGACGAGGCCACAAAACGGTATGCGGTCGAGGCCTCTCGGTTAGTCAAAGAAGCGGGCGGGGTGATTCATTTTTTCTGCGTTGGACGGGTGCTCGAACAGCCGAACATTGACTGGCTGAAACAGATTGCGGCGGACGGACATCCGATTGGCAATCACACCTACGACCACGTCTTCGTCAAGGCCAACAAACCGGAGGAGACGCAGTTTCGGTTTCAACGATCACCGTGGCTGATCGAAGGGCTGTCGGCCCGCGAGATCATTGATCGCAACATTCGGATCACGACCACGGCGTTGAAACAGCGAGTCGGAATTGTCGTCAACGGATTTCGGACACCCGGCGGATTTCAAAACGGATTGGACGATCGCGAAGACATTCAAAAGTTGCTGCTCGACCAGGGATTTCGCTGGATCAGCTCGAAGTACCCGACTCACGCTTACGGCAAAGTAGGGGAAGAGGTGACCGACGAAGTTCTCGCAAACATCGTGAATGCTCAGAAGGCCGCGCAGCCGTTCGTGTATCCGACCGGCTTGGTGGAAATCCCGATGAGTCCGATTAGCGACGTCGGGGCGTTTCGGTCAACACGCTGGCCGCTGGATTCGTTTCTGAAAGCGATCCGTCGCAGCGTCGAGTGGGCGATCGAACATCGCGCGGTCTTCGATTTTCTGGCTCACCCGTCCTGTTTGGTGATCGAAGATCCCGACTTTCGAACGATTCGCCTGATCTGTGAATTGGTGCGAGCGTCGAATGACCACGCGGAAATCGTCGGCTTGGATCGCATCGCCGAAGAGTGGCTGAAGTAATAGCACGCTCGCCCAAATCATTTATTCGCCGCGCGGCTGATGAATAATTCGAGTTCGTGACGGGCTACACGATGCCATACGCCAACATGGCATCAGCGACTTTCACGAAGCCACCGATGTTGGCTCCTTGAACGTAGTTAATGTAGCCATCGGACTGCGTGCCGTACTTCACGCAAGTCGAATGAATCTTGCGCATGATGTCGTGCAAGCGCGAGTCAACTTCTTCGCGAGTCCAGGCGATTCGCAGCGAGTTCTGGCTTTGTTCGAGTCCCGACACGCCGACGCCGCCCGCGTTCGCCGCTTTGCCCGGAGCGAATAGCACCTTGCCCGCGAGGAAGACGTTGATCGCCTCGATCGAACTGGGCATGTTGGCCCCTTCGGCCACGGCGATGACTCCGTTCTTCGTCAGCTCGCGCGCGTCGGGCCCTTCCAGTTCGTTCTGCGTCGCACACGGAAAGGCGAGTTCACACTTCACGCCCCACGGCTTTTTACCCGCTCGGAATTCACAGCCGAACTTGTCAGCGTACTCGCTGATTCGTCCGCGGCGAACTTCCTTAAGGTCTTTCAGAAACGCCAGTTTTTCGGAATTGAACCCGGCCGGGTCGTAGATCGTGCCATCGGAATCCGACGCGGTGACAACGTAGGCTCCGAGTTCCAGCAGCTTCTCGATGCAATACGTCGCGACGTTGCCGGAGCCGCTGACCGCTGCGACTTTGTCTTTGACGCTGTCGCCGCGCCTGCCGAGCATTTCTTGCAGGAAATAGACCGCTCCGTAGCCGGTCGCTTCGGTGCGGATCAAACTGCCGCCGAACGACAGTCCTTTGCCGGTGAGGACTCCGACGAAACGATTTGACAGTCGCTTGTATTGACCGAACATGTAGCTGATCTCGCGGCCACCGACGCCGATATCGCCGGCCGGCACGTCAGTGTCCTCGCCGATGTGCCGCGACAACTCGATCATGAGTGACTGGCAGAACCGCATCACTTCGCGATCCGATTTGCCTTTCGGATTGAAGTTGCTCCCCCCTTTGCCTCCGCCCATCGGCAGGCCGGTCAGACTGTTTTTAAAAGTCTGCTCAAAGCCCAGGAACTTGAGTACCGACAGCGTTACGGTGGGATGAAACCGCATCCCGCCCTTGTACGGCCCGATCGAGTTATTGAACTGCACTCGCCAGGCGCGATTTGTGCGGATGTTTCCTTGGTCATCTTCCCAGCAGACACGAAAGATCACAATCCGATCCGGCTCCGTCATCCGCTCCAGGATGTTGGCGTCGAAGTATTTCTTGTTGTCGAGCAAAAACGGCATCAGCGTTTCGGCGACTTCCTGGACCGCCTGATGAAACTCCGGCTCACCGGGGTTCCGCTTGATGAGGCCATTCATGAACTGCTCAACTTCGGCGCGGGAAGCGTCGCTCATGTTGATGTCTCCGTGGAAAAGCGCATCATTCGGAAATGAGATTCTGGTCATCAGCCAGACATTGATGCATGCGCAAGCCCGGCGAAATCTATTTCTTCAACTGCCACTGTTCATCAAAGAAATTGGCATCCACGACTTTCCCCGGAAGGCGGCTGTTGGGTGGAATGCGGACGTCGATGATCGCCCAGTCGGGCAGCTTGGGAACTTGGCGGGCATTGTTCAAATAATCGTATTCGCGATACGTGAACCCGCTGTTGAACACCACGTACCGATTCGGGTTGAGCGGATTCGGGTGAATTGCGATCAAAGCGTGATGTTCCGCAGTGTGCTGGTCGTCGCCGACCGTGATTTCGCGATCGGTCCAGCGAATCGGCAGCTTGTCGGCGATTCTCTTGAAGACCACGTTGCTGCTCGGATCGCCCCACAGCACGAGGTTCATGTCTCGCAGATGTTCGTCGGTAACGGCGGTGTCATCGAGCACTCGCGGATGACCACGGAATTGCTGTCGCCAGTGAATGATCGCGTGACTCATTTCGGCTTGAACCCAATTTTCAATTGCTTCGTGCTTGGCCTTTCCCGTTGGACGGACGAACGCGAATGCATCCAAAAATGCATCGTCGATCGGTCCCTGTAAACCGTGCTGCTTTCGCAAATTCTCGGCGGGCCGCGTGCCGAGCTTCCAGTTTGTACCGTCTTTGTAAAACGACGCGCTCCACGAACGATCCGACTCGGCGGGTGCGGCCGAGATCGTTTGTGCCTCGCCGCGTTCGATGATCGTGACTTTGACGGGCAACGTCACATCAAACGGGCAGAGTCCGGCCCGCATCGAAAATGTCAGGCCGGCGATACTGGAGACTTCGACGGTCACATCGTTCTGCGTCGGCCCGACGGCATACGACGCACGGACGCTCCCTTTTTCCCAATGCTCTTCGAGTTCATCGACTGTGACCCAGTGCATCCGGTTGTATCGCAGCGTGTATGTCGTGAAGCGAATTGTCGGCGGCAGTCGCTCGCGTCCGATGGCCATGATGCTGTCGATGCGGCGATCTATTTCCAGCTTTGCCGCCGGGTGATAACTGTGCGCGGTGTCGGGGCCGATGATGTGCGTCAGCTTGATGCCTTCGCGTTCCATCGCGGCGGCCATCATGTCGGCGGCTTGCTTCTGTTTGTCTTTGTCGCCGCTGTAGGCCACGGTCGGAAGCTGAGCCAGATTCGCGGCCCAGTCGGTGCAGTCATAAAGGTGCCACAGTTTTTCCTCGTACCACGTTGGTTGCAGCGATTCACTTTGAAAGACTTTCAGAAAGTCCGGCGTTTCGGAAAAGCCCGCTCCCGGAGCAGCTGCCGTCCAGCGGTCGGCGTAATGCACCGCGAACTGCCAGCACGCTGCGCCACCCATCGAAAAGCCACGCACGGCAATGCGGTCATCGTCGATCCGATATCGCCGCTTCACCGATTCGATCGCCTCCAGCGTGTCGATTTCGCCAGCCAACTTGTTGGCATTGCAGTATCGGCCATACGGATGCAACACGATCGTGTCAGCCGGAGTGAACTGGCCTTTGCTCTTACGGCGATCTTCCAGGAAATTGACTTCGCTCAGTACTTCGCCTCGGCCATGAAACCACACATCCAACCGCCAGCGATGCGGGCCGGTCGGCACAAACGACTCCGGCACGACCAGCCCATACGGTTGCACCGATCCGTCGATCTTGGAGACATACCCGCGCGGCACCAGTCCGGTCGCGGTCGTCCACGGAGCTTGTCGTGCTTTCAGTTGTTCGGCTCGCGTCAGACCTTCCTTCAACAGCGACAGAGCGATGCCAATCTCTAGCGGCTTGAACAGCTCGTGATACTTCAGCGCGTCGGCCACGGCGCTGTGATAAATCCGTACATCTGGCAACAGCTCAACCGTCCACGCGTCCTTCCGCTGGGCCAACTCTTCGATCATGGCTTGCAATTTGTCCTGCAAGTCTTCGAGGTCGTCCCGTTCGCCTTCCGGTACCTCAATACCAACGGGCGGAATCGGCCGAACCTTGTCCACCTGATTGTCCACCGGACCGTCCGCCAATGCGGGCTTCGGGGCGAATTGGATCAGGACCAGACAGCAAAACAGACATTGAACCCAGCGCATTCGATGACTCCTGAAACCAGCGAGCTTCCATTTGGCTTGCGGCGATTAATCGCCGCTTTCTTTGTCTGTTGCCTTGCGGCATCTTTACCTGAGATCCGAGTGTTGGAGCAAATCAACGAAAGACTAAGGAAAGCGGCAATGAATTTCCGCACTACAAAGTTCGCCGACTTGCGGATTAGGTTACCTGCGGCGGCGGTGGTTCCGAACGAAATTGGACCTGCAACGCCCCCAGCATCTTCGTGAGCCGGTCTTCCTTCTTGTTGATGTTCAACACGTTGTCCAGCACGAACGCTCGCGGCTCATTGGTCGGATGCAGGATCAGCCGGCCCGATCGGAGCAGCATGTACTCGAAGACGTCGTTGATCTCTTTGCTGATCCGCAAATTGGGCGCGGCAAAACGCTCCATGTCGCTCAGAAAGCCGTGATGATGCAGCAGTTCGTTGGCGCGAACTTCCCAGTAGTCAAAACGTGCCATCAGCCACACTGTGAAATATAGCGCGGTCATGAAACCCGCGAACAGAAAATAGAACTGCGTGTTGGCATGTGGCTTCAACTTCTTGAAGACATCGGAAAAGACGGGGACCAAATCGGGATGAAAGGTCAGCAGCAGCACTACTCCCATGCCGATGGCGGAGAAGGCGAAGAACAACGTCAGCGACGTGGTCCGCGGAAAATCAAACGCTATCACCGCCAAATTCAACGCCAGCAACATCAAGAAGCCGAGCGAAACCAACTCTGCGCCGCGTGAGTTTTCTCCCATCAGCCACACGACCAGCCCCGCCAGAATCGACATGATGTAGGCCGGGTACAGAAACACAATTTTGGGATACGACACCAAATAAATGGACGCCGGAGTATCGACTGCTTCGGGAGCGGCGGCGGCATCGGGTGATTTCGGAAGCGGGGTGCTCATGGAAGTCGTCACCTAGAGGAATCGAGTTGAGATCAGGCTGGGCAATCTATCGAGCCAATCTCTGCGATTCCAGCAGCCATGAGTGAATGTGAAACATGGGACGAAATGTGTCAGCGCTCCAGATCATCGAACAACAGCGGCGATCAATTCGGACGATGACGAGTTGACAGCCATTGCCTGGCGCTGCTATCGAAGCTCGATGTGATCCCGCTCGGGAGGTCACCGAAGTCCTGCGAAAATTGAAATTAAGTCTTTTCACCGAGGTGTTCCGTTGGACCCTATTTCCGCTTTATCCGCGAATCTCGGCGAGCCGTTTCACTTGCTGATTGCAGATGACGATCCTCGATTTCGAGAGGTACTGCGGTCGTTGTTGGAGCCATTTTTCATTCTGTTCGAGGCGGTATCGGGCGAACAGGCGATCGAAATCGTCGAAGACGAGCGGGTTGATCTGTTGCTATTGGACATGCACATGGAGCGACTGACTGGGATCGAGACCATCTTAATCGTCAAGCAGATGGATCTGATCAAGCCCTGCATCTTGATCACCGCCGATGCGACCGAGGAACTCGTTCGCGAAGCGAGCCAGGCTGCTGCCTATTCCGTTTTGAAAAAGCCCGTCAGCAAAGCGGACTTGTTGCTTACCGTCGATTCGGCGATGCGGTCGGTCTATCGAACGTCCCCGCTAAGCCTCGCCGTGCCGAGTGCGATTTGAACGGTCCTGCGAATTGACGTTTCGCGGTCCGATTCCTAGAAGGATATCGGAATTCGGCGGGAGCCTCTGCGATGTCCGACGTGACTTTTCAAATTTTGGATGGCATGGAACGCGGCCGCGTCTTTGCAGACTTGGAGACGCCGTTCACGATCGGCCGCGAGGAAGACAACGGGATTCAGCTCAATGACGAGCGGGTCAGCCGGTTTCATTTGAAGATTCAAGAAGATGCTGGGCAGGTTATTCTTACTGACCTGGAAAGCACAAACGGCACACGAGTTAACGCGGTCCCGACACAACTGCGGATTCTGCAGATCGGTGATTTGGTTTCGATCGGCCGCTGCTTACTCGTCTTCGGCAGTCCGGAGGAAATCGCGAATCGGTTTCAGGACGTCTATCCGTCGCCGCTCGGCCCCGTGCAAAAAGCGCTGGGCGATTTAGAAGCCTCGTCGATTCAGTCGGCAGATGACGAAGGGGCAGATGGCACGTTCGAACGCGGTTCTGATCTGGCATCCGATTGGAGCGAGCGAGTTGATTCTGCATCACAGAAGTTGGCCGCGATTCCGCCGCCGGTTCCCGATACGTTCCGACTCGTGCAACAAGCGCAGCTGATTGACCTGATCACTTACTTTCACCAGCAGATTCAGGTCGTCATGCAGCAAGCTCAAGAAGCCGGCACGGAGTCGAGTACCGTCGTACGCGTGCTGCCGGGCATGGCCTGGAGGCAGCTCGTTGAACTCGAAATGACTATCGCCAGCATGATCCGTGAAGTCGCGGAACTCGACTCTTAGGCGAACGGTAGGAAGAAAGTAATCCGAAGCCTGAGCGAGGGCGAACACTCTACAGACTTCGGAATTCGGGGTTTACCACCCTTCTTGCGCTCGCCCTCGCTCACGTTTTTGGTGACTTGAGTCCCGAATATTCATCAAAAACCAGTCAAAGACCGTCTTTCGGCAGACACGCCTGGGCGTTAGACTCACCGCCCCTTGGAAGCCGCCTCTGTTTGTCCCGCCGCTTCGGTACTGTCCCCAACCCTAAAGATTGCCATGTCCACCATTGCGATTTTGGATCGCCCGCTCAAAGTGTCGCCACATACACCTATCACTCCGCACGGTCACACGCACATGCCGAAACCCGATTCGGTTGTCGCGCCGCCGCCGGCCGATTTGATCTCCGATCTGCCGGTCGCCGAGCCTCCTCTAGAACGGCGACAGGACATTCGTAACATCGCGATCATCGCGCACGTCGATCATGGCAAAACCACGCTGGTCGATGCACTGCTCAAGCAGAGCGGCCAGTTTCGCGATGCCGAGCTGCGTGAAACATGCGTGCTCGATTCCAACGATCTGGAACGCGAGCGCGGCATCACAATTCTCGCGAAGAACATCGCGGTGAATTACAAAGGCGTGAAGATCAACATCATGGACACTCCTGGTCACGCGGACTTCGGCGGCGAAGTCGAGCGTGTTTTGGGCATGGCCGACGGTGTGCTAATCCTCGTCGATGCGTTCGAGGGACCGAAGCCGCAAACAAGGTTTGTCACCAAGAAGGCGTTTGAGCGGAAGCTGAAGCCGATCGTCGTCGTCAATAAAATTGATCGCGCCGAGGCCCGCCCGCATGAGGTGCTCAACGAGGTCTTCGATCTGTTTGTCGAACTCGGCGCGGATGACGAGACGCTCGACTTTCCGTATGTGTTCGCATCGGGCCGCGAAGGTTACGCGTCCGACGATGCGAAGGCTCGATCGGGCGACGTGCAGCCGCTGCTCGACAAGGTGTTGGAGTTTGTCCCCGGCCCGATCGTGGATCACGGCAGCCCGTTGCAGGTGATGGTCACAACGCTTGAATGGTCGGAGTACGTCGGCCGCATTGCGACCGGCCGAATCGTCAGCGGCAGCGTCGCCAAAGGGCAGAAGATCGTCGTCATGAAAGCGGACGGCAGCGTGGTCAACGGCGAAGTCGTCGGCGTCAACCTGTTCGACAAGCTCGGCCGAGTCGAAGTCGAACGCGCCGAAGCCGGGGACATTGTGGCTCTGATCGGCCTCCCGAATCCTGAGATCGGCGACACAATCGCCGACCGCATTGCGCCACGAGCTTTGCCACGAATCAGCGTGGATGAGCCAACCTTGTCGATGCTGTTCACGATCAACGATTCGCCGCTGGCAGGCAAGGATGGCGGCAAGTTTCTCACAAGTCGCCACATCCGCGAACGGCTCGACCGCGAACTGGAATCAAACGTCGCATTGCGAGTCGAAGAGGCTGGCTCGAAGGAGAAATTCATTGTCTCCGGCCGAGGCATTTTGCATTTGTCGGTGCTCATCGAAACGATGCGTCGCGAAGGCTACGAGTTGTCGATCGGCAAGCCGCAGGTCATCATCAAGACCATCGACGGCAAGAAGTGTGAACCGTTTGAAACGCTGACGATCGATGTGCCGACGCAATATGTCGGTGCCGTTATGGAGCCGACATGTGCTCGTCGCGGCTTGATGTCCGATTTGACCGCCAGCGACAACGGCATTTCGCACCTGACGTTCTCAATCCCCGCCCGCGGCCTGATCGGTTTGCGAACCCGATTGCTCAACGCCACGAAAGGCGAGGCGGTCATTCATCACCGCTTTGAAAGCTACAAGCCGCTCGAAGGGGAAGTTCCGCATCGGCCCAACGGCGTGCTGGTCTCGCAGGAAAACGGCCGGACGGTCGCCTTCGCGATGGGCAAGCTGCAAGAACGGACCGACATGTTCGTCAAGCCGGGAGACGAGGTGTACGAGGGGATGATTGTCGGCGAGAACTCTCGCGAGAACGACATGGTCGTCAACCCGATCCGCGAGAAGAAGCTGTCGAACATGCGCAGCGCGGGCAACGATGAGAACATCATCCTCAAACCGCCCCGCGACATGTCGCTGGAAATCGCCCTCGAATACATTGAGGACGACGAGTATGTCGAAGTCACGCCAAAGACGATCCGCCTGCGAAAAGTCGTGCTGCTTGGCACCGATCGCAAACGCTTGCGGCTGATGTAAAGCGGACAAAATTGAACCACAAAGGCACACAGGCACGAAGAGGATTGCGGTCCTTGATGTCTTTGTGCTTTTGTTGTTTTGATTCTTTGCATTCAAAGAGAAGTTGATCATGGGTTTCTTTGACAAACTGAAAGCTGGCTTGGCGAAGACCAAGCAGCTACTGCAAACTGATGTTCGCGACCTGCTCAAAGCAGGCGAAATTCTTGAAGAACCGCAGCTTGTTGAGTTTGAAAAGCGGCTACTGCGCACGGACATGGGGGTCGCGGCGACCGATGCGATCCTAGCGGAATTGCGAGCGAAACATCTCGGCCGCACGGTCGTGATCGATGAGATTTGGCAGACGGTCAAAGACAAGCTCAAGTCGCTGCTGCGCGGCGACGGCAATTCCAGTTGGGACGACAACAACCCACTGTCGCCGTTAAAGCTTTCGGCGGCCAAGCCGACCGTAATTCTCGTGGCCGGAGTCAACGGGGCGGGCAAGACAACATCGATCGCGAAGTTGGCCAAGCTTTTGATGAGCACTGGCAACTCGGTCGTGCTCGCCGCCGGCGACACATTCCGAGCGGCGGCGGTTGAACAACTCACCTTATGGAGCCAACGGCTCGGCTGCGACATCATCACGAAGCCGAGCGGTACCGATCCCGCCAGCGTCGCCTTTGCCGGCTGCGAGCACGCACTCAACACCAACAAAGATATCGTCATTGTCGATACCGCCGGCCGACTGCAAACGTCGCAAAACCTGATGCTGGAACTGACAAAGATTCATCGCGTGATCGGAAAGAAGATCGAGGGCGCTCCGCACGAAAGCTTGCTCGTGCTCGATGCCACAACCGGCCAGAACGGAATTAGCCAAGCCAAGAATTTCTCCGAGGCGACTCGCTGCACCGGGTTGATCCTCGCCAAACTTGACGGAACGGCCAAAGGAGGCGTCGCCGTCGCGATCCGCCAGCAAATGGGCATCCCGGTCAAATACGTCGGCGTCGGCGAGGGAATCGACGACCTGCAAGTCTTCAACCCCGATAGCTTCGTTGACGCGCTATTTGCGTGATGATCATGAGACTCGCAGACCAGACGGTATCAGCAGATACTGTCTCACACAGAGGCGCAAAGGTCGCCAACGAACCCAGAAAGAATCCAAGATTCTACGTGCTTTGCGACTCTGCGTGAGATTGTTGTCGTGCTCTGTTGTCCCGCAACCCAACAGAGTTTGTTCAAAGGACAAGCCATGTTCGCGCGGCCCGCTTTTTTGTCGCTGATCGTGCTGAACTTTGTCGCCGCAGTTCAAGCCGACCCTCCGCAACCGGCGGACGCTGTGTTTCGGCGCGGTGCCGTTTACACGGTCGATGCGGTTCGAAGTTGGGCCGAGTCGGTCGCGATCCGGGCAGGACGGATTGTTTATGTCGGGACTGATGCCGGTCTCACTCCGTGGATCGGACCACAAAC
Organism: Planctomyces sp.; assembly: GCA_031375695.1. GTDB lineage: Bacteria > Planctomycetota > Planctomycetia > Planctomycetales > Planctomycetaceae > SXKJ01. Next base: position 29,665 of record JANMIF010000166.1, on the reverse strand, counting down.
TCGCAGCGTTGATCTCCAAGGAAAGATGCTCCTGCCCGGATTTCACGACTCACACGTTCATCTGGTCGGTGGCGGCATCGAAATGGACGAGTGCAATCTCAATGGCCTGGCGACAATCGACCAAGTCCTCGCGGCGGTGCGGCAGTTTGCGGAACGACACCCCGATAAGAAATGGATTCGCGGCGGCGGATGGCCGTTGACCTTGAGCGGGGGCAACCCACACAAAGCGTTGCTCGACAAAATCGTGCCCGATCGGCCCGTCATTCTCGACGCCTTCGACGGGCATTCGTCGTGGGTCAACTCGCGAGCGTTAGAAATCGCCGGCATCACGAAGGAGACCCCCGATCCGACACGCGGTCGCATTGAGCGTGATCCCGAGTCTGGTGAACCGACCGGCACGCTCCGTGAGTCGGCGGCGCGGCTAGTCATCATCAAGACGCCTCCGTATTCGCACGAGGAATTTGTCCGTGGTCTCCGCCTTGGTCTGGAAATGGCCAACCGCTTTGGCATCACGTCGGTGCAGGAAGCGCAGGTTAGCGACCAGCATCTGAACGCCTTTGCGGAACTGGACCGAGCCGGTGAACTGACCGTGCGGACGGTCGCCGCCATGCGGTTTGATCCAGCCAAAGGGATGTCCCAGCTCCCGCAGTTCGTCGAATGGCGCACCAAGTTTCAGAGCCGACTTCTGCGAACGACCGCCGTGAAGATTTTCCAAGACGGCGTCATCGAATCGCGCACTGCGGCACTACTCCAACCGTATCTCGGTGGGGAGTATGAGGAACGCGGTTGGTTGAACCTGGAGCCGGAGGTGCTCAAGCCGCTCGCTGCCGAGTTGGATCGGCTGGGATTTCAGATTCACATTCACGCGATCGGCGACCGCGCGATCCAGAGTTCGTTAGACGCGCTGGAGTTCGCACAAGCTCGCAACGGCCGCCGCGATTCGCGGCATCACTTGGCTCACATTCAACTCTTCGACCCGCCGGACATCGCCCGCTTTCGGCGGCTAGGAGTCGTGGCCAACTTTCAGCCGCTGTGGGCTCAGGCCGACCCGTACATCGTTGATATGACGCTGCCGGTCCTCGGACCCCAGCGTTCTCGCTGGTTGTATCCGCTGCGCAGCGTCGCCAACACCGGCGCTGTGATCGCCTGCGGTAGCGATTGGTCCGTTTCGTCAATGAATCCGCTCGACGCAATTCAAGTCGCCGTAACGCGCCGCGGACTGTTGGAAAAACCCGGCCCCGCATGGATTCCCGAAGAAGTGGTTGATCTGCCCCTAATGCTGGCCGGCTACACAATCAACGGAGCCTACGTGAACTTCGAGGAGACCGAAACAGGGTCGATCGAAGTCGGCAAGGCGGCCGACTTGATCGTCCTCGACCGAAATCTGTTCGAGATCCCCGCCCACGAAATCTCTCGCACGAAAGTCCTGCTCACGATGTTGGATGGCAAAGAGGTGTATTGCGATTCAGGTTTCCCGGAGACTACTCGATAGCAGCAAAGTGCGATGGATTCACGCGTGCCGAACAAGGCGACTTTTGCACCACGTGAATCGCCCGCTGTTTTCAACCGCCGTCAACAACTACCGACTCACTTCGAAAGCTGGCCCACATCGACCTCGGCAAGCAGCCGATGAAGATCGCGGCCAGTTGGCTGATCACGAACACGCCGAGCGACAGCAGCACGCCCTCGGTGAATCCGTAACTGTGCAAGCCAACTCCGAGTTCATTGACTCCGAACCATGACCAACTCGTGGCGATGTTGCCGCCGATCGCCAGCACGGCCATGCCGCGGTCTTTGACCATCCCACCCCAGCGTGCGTGCAGGACCAGCGCGGTCCAGAGCACGATGATCAGCGCGCCATTTTCTTTGGGATCCCAGCCCCAGAATCGGCCCCAACTGTCATCCGCCCACAGGCCGCCTAAGACAGTTCCGACGAAGCTGAAAAAGATACCGAAGCACAGCGTGCCGTAAATCATCCGAGCCAGATTTTTCTCAACGTCGGGTGTCAGCGACTTCGTGAAGAAGCCGCGAAGCACGTACAGCACGCCCATCATGCCGGCAAGAAACACGGTCGCGTAGCCGAGATTGATTGTCGTGACATGTGTCGCCAACCAGAACTGCGTGTCGAGGACCGCTTGCAACACGGTGAATGTGTCGCCGTCCGCCGCTAGATAGTGCGCGATTAACAAGCCCGCGAAACCGGTCACGGCCGCAACCACGTTGCCGATTCCCAGCCGGAAGATGCATTCCAACACCAGGCCCAACACGACCGTCCCCCAACTAATGAAAACGGCCGACGAATACAAATTCGTCACTGGCGGCCGGCCGGAAATGTAAATGCGGCTGACCAGCGCGAACGTGTGTAATAGCAGCGTGAAGCAGATCATCCAAAACGCCGTGCGATTCAGTGTCTTCGTCCAACCGAGCCATGCCAGCGTCGCCACTATGAAGACCATGAAGTACGACATCGACGCCAGGAAGAACGGCTGGAAGTAATTGAAGAACGATTCAAAGCCAACTTTCGTCAGACTGACTTCCGGCAGACGGCGTCCCTCCAACGCCCCGTGATATCGCGCGACCTGTGCGTTGAATTCGCGAGCGTTTCCCGCCGAATAGGCCGTCAGAATGTCGCGCCACGCGGCGACCGCCGGGTTTTCTTCCAAAGTCGCCGGTGCGCCTTCGGCCAGATATCGCTTTCGGAGCCATTCTTGCATTTCGAGGTTTTGCTTCAGTTCGCGTTGTAGCCGGATTCGTTGAATCGGCAGCATGTCCTTCGCCCCCATTTGAGCCTGCATCATCGGGGCGACTCGATCGACTACGTCAGCCAATTGTTTGGCCAGTTCGCGGCTGTTCGCTCGCGATTCGATCGGATTTAGAAATGCGGCCAATGAGAACGGTAACCAATCGTCGCTCGCTTTCGCGTCCTGCGACTTAGTATCCGTGCCGGTTCGCGGAGGGATGACCAACGGCATCTTGCGACTCGTCAAAGCCTGGCCGTATCGGTGAGCCGTCAGCAGATCAAACTCTGGATTCTTGTCGTCGCCGTCGGGAATGCGAATGAACTGCGAGATCGTGTCGTGCATCCCGAACTTCCGCTCGAACTCGATGATTTTGCGCTCGGTGACACTCATATTCTTCGGCCCTTTGTCGCGAGCCTGATCCGCTTGCACGCTCACCTTGCCAAGGCGTGTCTCCGAGAAATCTTTCTCCTTCTCGTCGGCCAGATTGGTGAATTCATTCGGGGCGTACAGAAAACCTTTGCGGCGTTCGAGGCCGAGGGCTTTGATCACTTCTGGGTTATCGATCCGCACGACCTTGTGTCGCTGGCCATCATTGGGCCGAGCGATCACGTCGAGCAGCCAGTGAATTGCTGGCTGGGTCGTTGTCTGCTTTGGATCAGCCTTGTCTTCTAGTTTGAAGGTTTCTTTGCCAGAAATGATACGCAGCGTGTTACGAGCGTATGTGTCGATCGGCTTGACTCGGCCACCATCCACGATCGGAAGTTGCCCAAACGCGGCGTAGTCGAATTCATCCGGTTTGACGTTCGGCACCCGAGCCTTGCTCCCGACCCACAGTCCCAGCACCGTAACCGCAATTACCGGAATCCAAAACAACGTGGCGTCCGTCTGTTGGGGCAGGTTTTCAACCTGCCCGTCCTGGCGACGATTCCGATTCAATTTACCGTCGTTGGCCGATCCGGGCAGGTTGTAAACCTGCCCCACGGTTCCGCGATTCCGGCGATCCAAAAACCGTAGCAGCGTTACGGAGAAATGAGTCAGCAAACCAACGGCCACGATCATGCAAGCCACATACGGGATCATCCAGCCGGTGTTCGTGACCACTTGCAGCGACGTTCCCTCGATGCCGGTCGTCGGCACTTTGTGGTAGCCGCTTTGATAAAACGTCTCGCCCGAATACCGCAGCGGGTTGTTCATCCAGACGTGATAGTCGAACTCTTGCTTCGCCGATTCATTGACCACGCGGATGTCAGACGAGTAATTGCGAGGCGTGTCGGTGCCGAGATAGTCGTCTTTGCGAACATCCTTCAATTCGACCGTGTAAGGCTTGTAGTGCCGAGTGAACCGCAGCGAGAGGTCATGCGTTTTGTCGCCGACTTTGACCTGATCGGCCCGCCCCTCTTCGGACAACAACACGCTGACCAGATACGTCCCGATCAGCTCATCCGTGCCGCGTTTGGTGAGCTTCACATACGCTGCCGGGTAATCGACTTTGCCGCCGGAGTCGGTTCCGGTCGAAGCCTCAGCCACTTCAGCAGTCCACACGGTTCCCAGTCCCTCGGTTGCGGGATTTTTTTCTGCGTCCCCGTCTTGCTTGCGGCGGACGTCAGCGTTCTTGAAATACGACACGACTTTCACGTCAAACGGCAACAGTTCGTGAGCGACCTTGTCCCCATCTTGGCTGGCCAGCAGTTTCTTGCCCGGTAAAACGACATGAGTTTCTTCATCCACTCCATTTGCTTCGACCACGGCCAATTCAAAGTTCCGAATATCGCGAGCGAAATTCGTCCGCTCACCTTCCAGCAGCGAGATCTGACTTTCGACCGCCGTGACTCCGACCAGCAACTCGCTGAGCATCATCAGCCCGATTCCGCCATGTAGCAGCACGACGCCCGCCCGCTTCTTGAAGATCAACACACAGCCAACGAGCAGTACTAGTCCGGCGAATGTTCCTTTCACCAACTGCCATAAGATCCGCATCGATGAATCATCAAGCTGTGCGTCTTCCCCTTTGAGCCAAAGCCAAAGCGTTGTCACACCGAGCAACACGCCGCACGTCAGCGCGGCCCAATTCTGAATGCGATCGACCGGTTTCGCTTGACCGATGGCTTCCGTGCGCATTCGCGTCATCCAAGCGATTAAACCAATGAATAGCGCAGATAGCCCCAGCTTGAACAGCAGCCAAATCGAATCCCAAGTCAGCCAACCTTCATGTTGAATTCCATCCGGATTTGAACCGCTGACCACGACCATCCAGGTTGCCAGGAAGCCGAGCGAGATGACTCCAACTCCACCCCATAGCCGCCCGCCTTTTGCTTGCGGCACGAACCGCAGGCCGTGAGCGGCAATGAGGTTCAAGAACATCAGCGTGCCGATCGTCCAACCGCCTGGAAACGGAATAACACCGGGAATCTGCGGCTTGCTCGGAAAGAACGACGGTGGGAAAAAGATCTGCAACGGAATCCAGGCGATCCCGCAGCGGAAGTATTTATCGACGACCTCCCAAATGTCTTTATCAACCTGAGCCATCGTACCGGCCAGCACGATGAACACCGACATAGCCAACAACGACACCGTCAGCTTCAGCGACGCCAACGGCCGCATCAGCTTCTCGACGATTGGCCCGACGGCAAGTCGTTCGCTCGTCCGTTCATGGAGTATGTCCGCAGTTGCCATAATGGTCTCCTACGTAGCTTAGTCGCTTCCGCGACTGAGGTTCTTTTTGCGAGTTGAGCATCGTCATCGAACCGGAATGCAAGTCGCGGGAGCGACTCGCCTACATTCCGAACTTCACCGATTGCACGAACACCTCGAAGTTGGCCTTCTCGCGTTGAGCCAACGACGGGTCACCGGTCAGTTTGAAAAACCAGGACTCGCCGCCGCGAGGGACGACCGCGCCGATCGTGCAGCTTTCTTTTCCCGTTCGAGCGTCCGTGCCAATGAGTTCAACAACCGTGCTGTCGATCCCATCAACCGGTAGGGTCTTAACCGATTTGGTCATTTCGTCAGCTGACCACGCGGGCAAACTCAACTGCATTCGCCAACGATTCACATTCTGCAACAAATCGCCACCCGCTGTGCTGACGGTCAATTTCACTGATTTATCGCCATCTGCAACCACAAAAGCTGCCTTCGAGAATTGATTCCCAGCCGCTTCCCTCCAACCTTCGGGAACAGTCCATTTCGGAAGTCCCGACTCACGCTCGACGACCTTCGGGGGTGAATTCGACTCAGCCGGACGAGGCCTTGTGGATCCCGATGCGAACGGCGCACCGCTCATGCCGCCGGACTTCAAGCGTCCGATTAAGCTGACAAGCGTCACCTTCGTGCTACCGATTTTAATGTGCTGAATCTCCGAAGACGGTGGCTGTTTATCAGCCGCCAGGTCGGCCTTTGTCTTGGCTGGCAGACCCATTTGATCGCACCAACGGTTGAGGTTGCTGAGTACGTATTCGTCAGCGGTCGGGTCTTCCGCTGGCAGCGGAATCACGGTGGTTTCGAGGATTTCACCGTCTGAGGTCGTTTTCAATGTGGCGAAACGGATGCCGTTTGCTTTGCCTTTGTCAGCCGTCCAGCCTTCGGGCAACGTCCAATCGGGTTTGGCGTCGTCACCGTCGCTGAATTTGATCGACTGGATCAAGCTCGCGAATTGTTCGATCGTCTTGCCAACCGCCTCGCGCGAGCCGGTCATCTTGAAAAACCAGCCGACCTTCCCGTGAGGCACAATCGCGGCCAACATCCGATCTCGATCGGATGGGCCAACGTCGGCGGGCGGCAAGTCCGGCATGACGGGAGCCTGAACCTTTCGCTCCGGTTGCTTGATCTTCTTGACCGTATATTTCGTGACCTCGTCCGTCCGTGTACAACCGGGGAGCGCAATCAACAGCGCAGCCGCGACAATCGCGAACGCGGTTCGGAGGCAAGACCTCATCGGCGTGACCTTGTACTTTCGAGTGAACTGGGATCGCGGCGGGACGTCGGCCTTCGCCAACGCGGACTCCGGCGGGGTGATCATCCTAACCCGAAGCGTCAGTCAGGGCGAGCGCTTCACGCGATTTTAGTCGCTGTGAACGAACGAAAACTCGCCGTCTCGTGCATCGACTTGAATCTTGCTTCCCGGCGGCAGTCGCCCCGAAAGCAGCTCGTTGGCCAATTGGTTTTGCAGCCGTTGTTGGATCACTCGCTTCAGAGGCCGTGCTCCGTAAGCCGGGTCGTAGCCTTCTTCGCACAGCAAGTCTTTCGCAACATCGGACACCTCCAAGGAATAGCCGTTTTCTTCCAGTTGTTTCGCCAGCTTTGCCAGTTGCAGGTCAACGATCTGCCGGATCTCGTCTCGGCCGAGCGGATGGAACACGATTACTTCATCGATGCGGTTCAAGAACTCCGGCAAGAACTCGCGACGCAGGTGCTCCATGACGACACGATGAATCTCGTCGTCGCGCCGCTTGTTTCCTGACTTCGGACCGCGATCCGCTGCGAGTTCCATGATTGCCGCGCTGCCGATATTCGACGTCATCACGACAATCGTGTTCGTAAAATCGACTGTGCGACCATGACTGTCGGTCAGGCGGCCGTCGTCAAGCAGTTGCAGCAGCACGTTGAAGACGTCGCGGTGTGCCTTCTCGATTTCATCGAGCAGCAGCACGCAGTACGGATGCCGCCGCACCGCTTCGGTCAGCTTGCCTCCTTCTTCGTAGCCGACGTAACCCGGAGGAGCGCCGATCAGTCGCGCGACCGAATGTTTTTCCATGAACTCGGACATGTCGATGCGGACCATCGCGCGTTCGTCGTCGAACAGGAATTCGGCGAGAGCCTTGCACAACTCGGTTTTGCCCACGCCCGTCGGGCCGAGAAAAATGAACGAGCCGATCGGCCGGTTGCGATCTTGCAAGCCGGAGCGAGATCGCCGCACCGCGTTCGACACCGCGACAACCGCTTCGTGCTGATCGATCATCCGGCCGTGAATCGCATCCTCCATCTTGAGCAACTTTTCCCGTTCGCCCTGCATCATGCGAGCGACTGGAATGCCGGTCCAAATGCTGACCACTTTCGCGATGTCCTCTTCGGTCACTTCCTCGCGGAGCAACCGTTCGCCCTTCGCGTTCGAGGTCTCGGCACTCCGTTGTTCAAGCTGAGTCAGTTCGACTTCGGCTTTTTGCAGATCTTGCTCGGCCTTGTAAGCAGCCATGAAATCTTCGTTCGCGTTTGTCCGCTGAGCCTGAGCGAACGCCTGCTCTCGTTGTGTGCGAAGTCGCTCAATTTGTTCCTTGAGTGGGCGGAGTCGCGACAGTGCGTCCTTCTCGTTCTGCCAGCGAGTCTTCAATTGATTGACCGATTCCTCGCGGTCGGCGATTGCTCGTCGCAGGTCATCCAGCCGCTCGCGAGCGTCCGGCGTTCCCTCGTTCGCCAGTGCGGTTGCTTCGATCTGCATTCGCGTGAGCTGCCGTGTTGCCTCATCGACTTCGGCTGGCATCGAGTCAATTTCCATGCGCAGCCGCGACCCCGCTTCGTCCATGAGGTCAATCGCCTTGTCCGGCAGGAAGCGGTCGTTGATGTACCGATCCGACAGCGTCGCCGCCGCAATCAGCGACTCGTCCAGAATTCGAATGCCGTGATGCGTTTCGTACCGTTCCTTCAAGCCGCGCAGGATCGAGATCGTGTCTTCGACATTCGGCTCTTGCACGATGACCGGCTGAAAACGACGTTCGAGCGCCGGGTCTTTCTCGATATGCTTCCGGTACTCGTCAAGCGTTGTCGCTCCGACGCAATGCAGTTCCCCTCGCGCGAGAGCCGGCTTCAGCAGATTGCCGGCATCCATTGCCCCTTCGGCCGCGCCGGCTCCGACGACCGTGTGCAATTCGTCGATAAACAGTATCACGCGACCCTCAGCCGCCTGAACTTCTTTTAGAACCGCTTTCAGCCGATCCTCGAACTCACCGCGATACTTCGCCCCGGCGATCAATGCTCCCATGTCGAGCGAGATGACTCGCTTATCCTTCAAATTCGTCGGGACGTCCCCCAAGACAATGCGATGCGCCAGTCCTTCGGCAATCGCTGTCTTGCCGACTCCCGGATCGCCGATCAGAACAGGATTGTTCTTTCGCCGCCGCGACAACACCTGAATCACGCGGCGAATCTCGGTATCGCGTCCGATGACCGGGTCGATCTTGCCGGCCCGCGCGAGCTGCACCAAATCCTTGCCGTACTTTTCGAGCGCCTGGTACTTGTCCTCCGGCGACTGATCAGTCACTTGCTGACTGCCTCGTACTGTCTGCAACGCCTTGAGAATGTCCGACTCGCTGATCGCATTCAATTCGAGCAACCGCTGGGCTGCATCTTGTACCTTCGTCAGCGCGAGCAACAGGTGCTCGGTCGAAACGAATTGATCTTTCATCTGCTCGGCAAACTGAGTCGCCGCGTCAAAAACCTGCAAGACCTCACGACTGGCCGCCACCTGCCCGCCACCGCCCGATACCTTCGGCAGCCGAGCAAGTTCGCTCTCGACCATCGTTTCGAGTTGTGGAATCTTCGCCCCGATCTTTTGCAGCAGCGGCCGAACAATCCCGCCCTCCTCGGCGAGCAACGACTTCAACAGATGCAATGGAAGCAACTGCTGATGCCCCAAATTCTCCGCCTGCTGCTGAGCATCCTGCACCGCTTCTTGCGACTTGACCGTCAACTTATCGAACCGAAACGCCATGATGAAACCTCCGTCAAATACCACCGAATTGACTGCCGATGTGGCGGCGGCGAAGGTGATTCGCAAATGGCAGGCCAATCGCAGTCACAGGCGGCCCGCCTGCAATTTATGCGGATTTTGTCCGACGATGTCGATTTCGAATACAGCGACAGGCGAGCCGCCCGTCGCTACGTTGTCCGCCATGAGTTTGTCCGACTGGATTGTCTTTGAACTGACTTCTCTTGATGCCGCTGGATTGTGCCGCGAGCAGCGTGTCGTTCAGCCGCTTCCGCACGGAGCCTGTGAGATCGACAGACGCCAATTGTGGAACTTCGCGAGCAACGATTATCTCGGCTTGGCGGCTGATTCCCGTTTGGGCGACGCCGCAAAAGCGGCGATCGACGAATGCGGTCTCGGTGCGCGAGCCAGTGCGCTGGTGGCCGGGCGATCCGATTGGCACACGAAGTTGGAACAAGCGATCGCGCGGTTTGAAGGACAGGAAGCGGCGATCTTGTTTCCAACCGGATATGCCGCGAACGTCGGAACGATCGCCGCGTTGGTCGAAGAGCCGGACGTTGTCTTTTGCGACCGGTTGAATCATGCCAGCTTGATCGACGGCTGCCGGCTGAGCGGTGCGAAGCTGCGAGTCTTTCGGCACGATGATTTGCCGACGCTCGAACGGGAATTAGCCAAGTCAGCCGGTTATCGGCGGCGGCTGATCTTGACGGATGCGGTCTTTAGCATGGATGGCGATCTCGCGCCGTTGCTGGAGTTGTGCGATCTGGCCGAACGATTCGAGGCCGATCTGCTGGTCGATGAAGCTCACGGAACCGGCGTTTTTGGCGAGCATGGCCGAGGCGTCTGCGAGCACTTCGGAGTTGAACATCGAGTAGCCGTGCGAGTCGGAACGCTCAGCAAGTCAATCGGCACGTTGGGTGGATTCGTCGCGGGACCGCGGTCGTTGATTGATTGGTTGTGGAACAAGGCGAGACCGCACGTCTTTTCGACTGCGCTGCCTCCCGCAATTTGTGCGGCGGCGACAGCCGCGATCGAGATCATTCAGAACGAACCGGATCGGCGGCAGCACCTGCATCAAAACTGCGAGTTCGTGCGCCGCGAGTTGGCTCGAGTTGGCATTGAGATCGTGGCGAATTCGGTTGGCCCAATCATCCCGATCGTTTTGGGCGATCCGCACGCCGCCGTTATTGCACAGCGAATGCTCGTAGAAAGTGGCTGCCTGGTTGCCGCGATCCGGCCGCCGACTGTGCCAAATGGAACCTCGCGGCTCCGCATCTCGCTGTCGTCTGCTCACAACGACAAATCTTTGCGGACGCTCGTCGAGGCGGTGTCTCATTCGTTGTCTTCTTAACTTCGTTGGAACTGTTGAGCTTCACAAACGAATCAGTCCCAACGAAATACTTTTGAAATTTCATTGATCTGGCGAAAACAACGAAAAAAGCCCGTTACAGGAGCAACGGGCCTTTGGGATATTCGTTCAACAGGATCTTCAATTTCGCCCGCGTCTTTGTAGTGTTTGGCTTCCACTTCTTCTTAATCAAAAACACCACAGAGACGCGACAGAGGCTATAGCGAAAGTACCGATGCACCTGGAATCCGTTAGCGTCAGAACAATCAAAATCCAGGTTGAGTTGCCACGTGCCTTATTCTGCGCTCTTACTCTTCGTTGAACTGGTGCGCGGCGGAGCCTTCGCAGAGGTCGGCGTGATCTCGTTCTTGTTTGTCGAACCGCTGGCGGAGACGGAAACGGCGATCGTTTGCAGAACTTCGCGGGTCTCGTCGTTTTGTACGAAGGCCACGACGTGCAGATGTTGCAAATCGAGAGGCTTCGACGGGAAGTCGATGCTTTCGCCTTCCTCGTACTTCTTCAAATAGTCGGCGATCTGTTCTTTTAATTCGGCCAGGGGGATCGAGGCTTTGACTTCCAGCTTGCCATCTTTGACCCCGGTCCCGTCCGGGCCACCGATCATGCGTCGGACGATCATTTCATGATGCTTCACGCCGTTGCGAGCCGCGAACGGAATCTCATCTTCGACGATCAGCACGCGCAGGTGCAGTTCGTCTTGGATCTTCTCGTCGAGTTGATCCAAGCCCTGTACGTCCGAAGCGATTAGCAGTGTTCCTTTAACGATCGTGGAGAGCAGCCGAACTTTGACTGGCGCCTTGTCGGTCAGCTTCTTCTCTGCCAGCGTCTTTAGTCCGCGATAAATCTCCGGAGCGTTTGGAAGATAGCCGCCAACATTGTTGATCGGCGTGCCGTTGAGCACGACGATCGGCGTCGCTTGTAGGCGGTAGTAGTCGGTGAACCGATTCTCGCCATCCGCGTTCGTCAACGGGTCCGGGCCGGGGATGTGCTGGTGATACCGAATGACGAGCACTTGCGATTTCGGGAAGGTCGCCTCGAGAGCGGCGGTCGCCACGTCGGCTCCAACACACGGCGGGCACGACGAACCGGTGAACAGTTCGCACAACAGCAACCGGCCACCCGGAGTAACATCTGATTCACTCGATTTCTCAGCGAAGCTGACGAGTTGTTTGCGATAAATCGAATCTTTGAACTCGTTCAATCCGTCGGTGCCGCCATTTTTGGCTTCCCAAAGTTTTGCGAGCGTTTCACTGGGCAACTCTGGTTTCTCATCGCCCTTCTGCTTCAAGTACGCCGTAAGGTACGACTCCATCTGCGGCAACGTGGCCAATTCGGCAAACAGCTCTAAGGCGGCATCGGTCTGCCGAGTCTTCTTCAGGTATTGAGCCATGCCGTGTGTGACTGCCGGGTTGAACGGGGTCTTCTGTCGAATTTTCGTCAGGAAGTCGAAGGCTTTCTTGCCTCGCTCGGCATCGTCCCCTTGAACCAGCTTCAGGGCCTGCACGGTCTGCACCCCTTCACGAGCCGACTTCATTTGATCCTTCAATTCGATGAGCGTTTCATCGGTCAGGGCCTTGTCGGCGGCGGCAATCTGCTTCAGCGAGAAGTCAGTGTCAAACTGCGTTTGAGCCAAAATGATGGCGGTGTTTCCCGTCGCGGCCTGCTGGAGTCGCGTACCCCACGGAGCCATCGCCTTCTGGTAATCGGTGGTCAGCGATTCCACTTTCTCGACCGATTCCGGCAGCAACGCCGAAGTCAAGATCAGCGATTCCCAAGCCATCATCGACAGCGGGCTGTCAGGATGCTTGGCGATAAACGATTGATAGCCCTTGATCGCCTTTTGACGATCTTCCGTCTTGAAGACCTGATTGAGCGCGCCGAAATCCGTGGCGGCGGGACTGGTGTTGAAATCTTCCAGCGACGTGGCTTTCGTCGGCAGCAAGCGAGCAGGCAGGCAATTGCCGAACAACGCGTTGCCGTACACCACGCCGTCGCGCAACTTTCCACGGAAGTCGAGTTTCATCGCTTCAACTTCGAAAGTGAGCGTGATCTGCGAGCCGCTAATCTCCGCCGCACTCAATTGGGCTGGTGGCAGTACGCCGGTCTGTGCCGACCATTTGGCAGGCAGTCCGTCTTGTTTATCGGGGGTGATGTCGACGAGTCCGGCATGAAAATCAAAGAAGCCATTCTCGCCGGGACGAGTCAGCACCAGAATCCATTTCCCGGCGAGTGACTTTCGCGCCGCTCCTTTTTCAACCGGCGACTCTTCGGCGGCATCGGAGAACGGATTGTCATCATCGGCAAGAGCCTTCGTTCGCGACTTGCCTGGCTTGTCGGACACACGCGTGTTGCCGGTGTCGTCGTCCGGTCCGGCAGGGACCAACGCGGCCGAGCTGTCCTTGGTTCCCGCAACAGGTGTCACCTGTCCGTCGGTGCGTGTCGTTCCGTTCGACGTCGTCGAATCCGAACTGGAACACGCCAAGCTGGCACAACAAATTAACGCAATCCACAAACTGTTCCGCCATCCGTGGCACATGCTTGGACCTCAAATCTGGAAGGAGCGAAAATTGGCCGACCCCCGGACTTCCTGCCATTCGGGAACATTCGGCTCAGAGTTAGGACGGGAATCTAGCGCGATTTGCCAATTTGCCGGAAGCTCAGTTTTTTAAAACAAGAAGCTCTGACCCGGCACCGCTGTTAAGCGAAAAGTAGGCAGCGACAAGCACCAATAATCCGAGATCGAGTGTCGCCAACGGTTTCGAAGGAATCAAATGGCTAGCCGGATATTCATCGACAATTACAAATGCTTCTCGAAGTTCGAATGCCAGTTCGGCGAGTTTCAACTGCTCATCGAAGCCAACGCTTCTGGAGAAGAAAAAAAGCCGGCGACATTAAGGCGTTGAATTGGCGATCTCGTCTCACCGACGCCACACTTCGGTACATCAATGTCTTGGCAAAGTCTTTCAATTCGGGAATACAGATCGAACTGGCGAGCCGCTCGTTCGATGGAGGTCAGGGACAATGTGCTACTCACAACGATGGCTGATGGCGGTCGTGTTGATCCTGCAATGGGAATTCGCGCAGGCTCAATCGGCGAAAGTGACGCTCGATCCGCCGCCTTTGAAAGTGGGCGAGGCGCTGTCGGCGCGGACGTTGGTGCAGAAGCCGCCGCCGTTGCGGGATGTCGGAAGTTGGACGATTGAGACCATGCGGCATCGGGGTTACGCCAGCGTTGCGGCGCTCAGTCCGGATGAGAAATTGATTGCGACCGGTGGGCTGGATGGGATCGTGCGGTTGTGGGATACGAGCAACGGGGAGTTCGTGCGGGCCTTGGTTGGTCATGGATATTACGTCTACGGATTGGCGTGGTCTCCGGACGGCAAGTACCTCGCGACTTCCGGGAGCTACGATTACACGGTGCGAATTTGGGAAACGTCGTCGTGGCAGCCGGTGCGGTTGATGAAAGGCTTTGATGGTTACACGCATTTCTTGGCGTGGTCGCCGAACGGCCGGACGTTGGCCATTGCGGGGGGTTCGCCGAGCGGTTTCATTTGGTGCTGGGATGTCGATCGTCCGGCGGCTCGGCAAAAGATCGGGACGGGGAATTACACGTATGGCATCGCGTGGTCGCCGGACTTGGAGGCCCCGAAGCTCGCCGCCGCCAGCGCTGGCAATTCGGTGGTGATCTACAACACCGACGTTGAGAAGTTCGAATCGCAGTTTGAGTTGCCGAACATGGTGGGCTATTCGGTGACGTGGTCTCCCGATGGCAAGTTGGTTGCGTGCGGTGGTGCGGGACCGACCACAATTTGGGATGTCGCCAGCAAAGAGAAGCGGCATGAACTCGCGACCGCTGCGGCGACAACAGCGGCTTGGTCGCCGGATGGCAAAACGCTGGCGGTTGGTTTCGGATCGGGGACGGCGTTTTGGGAATCGCCGTTTGATGCAAAAGAGCCGACTCACACGGCGGGGCATGCACCGCGCACGATCGCTTGGACAAAGGACAATCAGGTTGTGTACCTGCTGGAATCGGCGCGGATAGTGAAGTGGAACGTTGCCGAAAAGAAATCGGTCGCGACGTTCGATATCGGTGGCGACAACTATGTGAACTGGGTTCCCGGCCGGCCGATCATTTCGAGTTTGCACAGCAATTCGCCAGAGTTGTGGGATCCGACGACCGGCAAGTCGATTGCGAAGTTGGTTCACGAGGGAGCGGCTTCGGCGGCGGCGTGGTCTCGCGACGGCAAGCAACTGGCTACGGCCGGGAGCGACAAAAAAGTGCGACTATGGGACGCGACCGGCAAGCTGACAAAAACGCTGGAAGGTCACGAAGGGCCGGTGACATGCGCGGCATGGGGCAACGGGTCAACGCTAGCAACCGGATCGACGGACATGAAGGTGCGCGTTTGGGAACTGAACGACAAAAGCGAAAAAGTAGAGAAGTCGAGCAAATCCGGTGGCGACAAAACGCGCATTCTGACGAAGCATACTGACGCCGTGAACGCGCTGGCGTGGAGCCGCGACGGTCGCCTGCTGGCATCGGGTGGGCGCGAGCACAATGTTTACATTTGGTCGGGGGACAGTGAAAAACTGTCGGCCGAGATTCCGACTCCGGCCGTGCAGAGTCTGGCTTGGGCACCGAACGGGAAATTTCTCGCGGTCGGCGAGACGATTGGGGACGTGGACATTCTCGCTTTTCCCGGAGGCAAAAAGGCTCACACGTTTGAACTGTCGGGTAGTCCGCCGAACGTGAACTCGTTGGCTTGGTCAGCGGACGGCAACATTCTGTTGTCGGGTCGCGGCGATCACCGCTTCCAAATTTGGAAAGGGTCCGACACGAAGCCGATGCACAACATCACCTCAATGTCACCGGTGCTGTTGGGCGTTTGGTGTTTCGACAACAAAACGATCGCCATTTCCGGCCACGATCGAACTGTGCGCATCGTCGATGCCCCAACCGGAACGCTTGAAGGGGTCGCGATCGTCGGAACCAATCAAGTGATGATCGTTTCCACGACCGGCCATTACAAAGTCGCTGACGAAGCGGAGTCGGAGTTGGTTTGCGTTGTGCAAACGGCGAAGGGCCAAGAAACGCTTTCGCCGAAGGATTTCGCGGCACGCTTCAAATGGAAAAACCTGTCGACTCAAGCCAAGCTGCCGCCGAAGTAGCGTGACAGAACTGCAATTCAGTGCGAAGTGCCGAGTGCAAAGTGCAAAACGGCGATGACCGAAGCAAGCTTTGGCTGGTCACTCTTCACTTTGCTCTCGGCACTCTTCACTTTGCACTGAATCAGCCGATTCGAGGAAGACCCCGAACTCTTCAACGGGCATCGGCGGTTCCTGCGGCAGCGTGTCCGATTCCGTCGGGATCACAACCGCGATGGTTTCCGGCTCGGAGATGGCTTCAGCTTCGGTCGACACGGTATCGACGACCGGTGGAGCGAGAAGTTCTTGAATCGCATTTTGCGCGGCGGCCTGTTCGGCATCTTTTTTGTTGGCTCCCCAGGCGGACGGGAACTCGCGTCCGGCGATCACCGCGCCGACGTGAAACCGCTTGGAATGATCGGGGCCGGATTCGTCGAGCAGTTGGTAAATCGGTGTCGCTCCGTAGGTCTTCTGGCCAATGTGCTGCAACAGGCTTTTGTAATTCTGAGCGTGTAACGACGCGGAAGCTTGCTCAATCTCCGGCATGACGAGCGGAATCAAAAACGATCGTGCGGCATCAAGGCCACCATCAAAATAAATGCTCGCGATCAACGATTCAAACGTGCCCGCGAGAATCGACATTGGGATGCGACCGCTGATGCCGCCAATTCCTTTGCCGGTCAGTACGAAGCGATCCAACTCGATCCGAAGAGCCATCGCCGCGCAGGTCACGCGGCTGACGACGATCGACTTGACACGCGTCATCTCCCCTTCGTCCGCATCGGGATATCGCAGATACAAAGCCTCGCACACGACCGTGCCGAGCACCGAATCACCTAAGAACTCCAATCGCTCGTTCGACCACAACCGGCTGCGAGCGGCCGACGCGTGGGTCAAGCAATGCACCAGCATTTGGCGATCGCGGAAGTGATACCGCAGTACCACTTGGCACTCTTCCAGCAACTGCTCCAGCACTTGTGCGTCTTGAATCTCCGGCATGCGTTTCGTCTGCTCAAGGCTGGTGAATTGGTTTACGGCAAGCTACGACTGTCGAAATTGGTTGTCAATTCGATCTGCCAATCGACGTGATCCAGGAAATCTCGGCGGTGTTCGATGGCGATCACGCTGTGGCCGACGTCGATCAACCGACGCAAGCAGCCCAGCAACACGACGACATCGGTGGGATGCAGGCCGACGGTCGGCTCATCCAACAAGAATAACGTGCGCGATTTCGAGCGACTCGCCAGATGCCCCGCCAGCTTCAGCCGCTGGCATTCGCCGCGAGACAACGTCGCGGCCGATTGACCCAACGGCAGGTATCCGAGTCCGACATCTTTGAGAACTTTCAGCCGTCGTTGAATCAGCGGCTGCCCTCGAAAGAATGCAAACGCCTCGTCGGCCGACAGATTCAATACTTCGGCAATTGACAGCCCGCGCAGTTTGGCATCCAGCACATCGGACTGATAGCGCGAGCCGTGACATTCCGGGCAGATGGCCGTCAGATTGGCCAAGAACTGCATGTCGATTTCGACCGCACCGAGTCCTCGACAGCGCGGGCACCGACCGCTGTCCGGCGCATTGAAGCTGAAGTGCCTCGCGGACAAATTCCTCACTTTGGCCTCGGTCGATTCCGCGAACAGACGCCGCAGCTCGCTGAACAAATGGAGCAGCGTGGCCGCGTTCGCTCGTGCCGATTTCCGCAGCGGTGACGAGTTCACGAACACCACATCATCGAGTTGCTCGGCCCCGGTCAGCTCGTCGAATTCGCCGACCGGCTCGACATCGCACGACTTGCCGAATCGTTGGCACAACGCCGGAAATATCGTGTGCTCGACGAGCGAACTCTTGCCGACTCCGCTGACTCCCGTCAGGGCACAGAGGCCACCCAACGGAAACTCAATCGACAGGTTTTTCAAATTGTGCAACGTCACGCCAGTAAAACGCAGCGCGGGTACCGATGTTCCAGGCGAACCGGCGGGCGGCGACTCCACGGCCCGGACGCCGTGCGACTTCAACCACCGGCCGGTCTGCGACGCATCAAATTGAATCAACTCTGTCGGCGAGCCGGCAAAGACCACTTCGCCCCCGTACCGCCCCGCCCTCGGACCAAGATCAACAACGTAGTCCGCTGCTGCGATTAGCGCCGGATGATGCTCGACGACAATGACCGTGTTTCCCGCTTGCTGCAATCGACGCAATGCCGTCAACACGAGCGGCAATTCCGATTCATGCAGCCCTCCGGACGGCTCGTCAAGTACATACATCGCGTTGTCGAGCCGCGTGGCCAACAATCCCGCCAGCCGCGCCCGCTGCCGCTCGCCGCGAGACAACGTGCGCAACGATCGACCGAGTGACAAATGCTGCAAACCAAGTTCTTCAAGCTGCCGCAGCCGCGCACTCAATTCTGCAAACAGATTGCCAGACACCGATTGACTGCCACCGTCGGGACGAAGCCGAGCTCGTGAGTGTTCGGAGAGTTCACCAGGTTCCAAAGCTTCACGACTTCGTCTACGGACAAAATCTGACAGCTCGTTGAGGCTTAGCGCACGCAGTTCGACGATTTTGCGACCGGTCGTTGCATCGCCCAGCGTCACGTTCCGTCCAAACTCCGACAACCGTGATCCGCCGCAAGTCGAGCAAGCTGCCGATTCCACATCTCGGCGGCGACTTCCTTTTGTCTCGATAACGCCCGTGCCATGGCACTGCGAGCAGGCTCCCAGCGAACTCTCAAAGTTGAACAAGTCCGGTTCGAGCGGCGGAAACTCGATGTCGCAATTGACACATGCCAGACGTCGCGAGAATCGAGTTCGTTGCCAACGCCGACCGTCCCACTCGCCGGGCAATCCGGTCTCAAGCCGATCCACAGTTGACTCCCACAACACCGCACACTGATCCTGCCCGTGTTGCAAGGCGAGTTCGAGACTTTCCAGCAACCGTGCCGGATCAACTTTGCCCGTCACCAGCCGATCGACGATCACCCACAAAGCTGGGTCGCTGGCGGATTCGCTGGTGAGTTCGATTGACGTTGCCTGCCACGTCGGTCCCGATTCGATCGCGCTCAGCCCGCGAACAAACCCCCGTGATCGCCAGTCACCGTAGTGCAAGCTTCCAGTTTTCAGCTCATTTCGTCCCGCGTCATTCCGATTCGGAAACGCAATCACGAACCGAGTCCCCTCCGGCAACGTGGCCACGTCCGTCGCGACCTGCTCCGCCGACCGAGCACTCAATGGCGATGTGCATTTCGGACAGACCGCCCTCCCCAGCCGAGCGAACAACGTTCGCAACAGATCATCTGTCTCCGTCACCGAGCCGAGCGTCGTCTGCAAGCCGGTCGTGCTCTCGGCCCGAAACGCCATCGCGGGCGGAAGCTGGTCGAGCGCATCCGCATCCGGCCGTTCGATCCGCTCTAAAAACTGCCGCGCCGCCGGAGCAAACGTTTCGATGTACCGCCGCCGCCCCTCCGCCACCAACGTGTCAAATGCCAGACTGCTCTTCCCCGCACCGCTGACCCCGGTGATTGCGATCAACTGTCCCAATGGCAATCGCAAATCGACATTCTTCAAGTTGTGAACGCGCACTCCGCGAAGCTCAATGAATCTCATGGCCAGCAAGATACTCACACTCACCGCAGATTTCGCGTGATGCCTGTTTCCAAGAATCACCGGTCCGAAATACCTGCGGATGGCACAGCCGGACTGCGGATATACCACGAGCGAAGTTTGTTTTGACCGAACGTGGCTCTGTTTGTGGAAAATCGCGGCAGTCCTCTTATGATCCCGGACTGGCCAACATCGCTAGTCGGCCGATGAAGGTCTTCGGAGTTCTAGGGAGTGGGTCATGCGCTGGGAGCAAAAAGTCCAATTCGCAGCGTTGACCGATATCGGCTTTCGGCGCAAGAACAATCAAGACTCCCATGCCGTGCGACTCAGTCCCGATGCGGAAACCTTCACGTCTCGGGGGCATTTATTCGTCGTGGCGGATGGCATGGGAGGTCATGCGGTTGGAGAATTGGCCAGCAAGATCGCTGTGGACACAATCCCGCATGCGTACTTCAAGAATCGCACGGCTGAAATCCCCGACGCGCTGACTCAGGCGATTCACGACGCCAATACAGCGGTTCACGAAAAAGGGTCGCAGAATCTGGAATTCAACCGTATGGGAACGACGGCCGTCGCGTTGGTGTTGGGGCCGAACGGTGCCATAGTGGGGCATGTCGGAGACAGTCGGCTGTACCGAATCCGCCGTGAGCAGATTGATCAACTGACGTTCGATCATAGTCTGGAATGGGAATTGATTCGGCGCGGTCAGTTGAAGCCGAACGATCAAATGCTTCCCGACATCAAGCATGTGATCACGCGGTCGATCGGGCCGGAAGCGGTCGTAGAGCCGGAAGTGGAAGGTCCGTTCCCGGTGGCTCCGGGGGATATTTTCTTGGCCTGCTCCGATGGCCTGACCGGGTTGGTCAAAGACGCGGAAATCGGAGCCATCGCCAAGCATCTTCCGTTGATGGATGCTTGCCGGCTGCTGGTGAATCTAGCCAACTTTCGCGGTGGACCAGACAACATCACGGTGATCCTAGCGCATGTCGGTCCGCTGCCCGATGGGGCCAAACCGCTGCCTCACGAAATCCCGGAACCGGCTCGCGAATCGGACCCCCTGCGTTGGCTGTGGCGAGGCGGGTTCGTCCTGGCATTCTTGATGTTTGCCGTGGGAGCCGCATGGGCGACGTACCGCGAGTTGATTCCCGGGGTCACGTTGGCAGGAGTTTCACTGATCGCACTCGCAGTGATTGGGAAATTTTGGCGGAAATATCGGCAAGGCATCCCGGAAGCAGAAGCCCCGAAATCCGGCTCAACAGTCTTGTCACGAGCGTATCGAACCGCGCCAGCGAAACTCACACCGGACTTCTTGGCCGTGCTGACAAAGCAAGAGGCTGTCTTGAAGCACTCCGCAGAAACCGAAGTCTGGAGTTTCGACACGGCGGCACAGAACGCTGCCAGCCAAGCCGCCAAATCCGCTGTGGAGCAAAAGCAGTGGTCCGAGGCGCTCAAACTTCTTGCCAAGTCGCTGGAAGTGTTAATGATCGGACTCCTTCAACATCGAAAGAACCTGGCCAAGCAGGCCGAGGAGAAAGAAGTTAAAGCGATTTCCCAGGCGTCGCCCGGACAGGATAAGTAACCCGAAGCGTAAGCGAGGGCGAGTGTTTCAGCAGGTTACTAATCCGAAATTCCACGCCCTGAGGAACGCTCGCCCTCGCTTACGTCTTGCGCTTCAGGTTACTTAAGTCTTGTGGTGACCTAACGACTGCCAAGGCTGCGTCGAGTTTTCGGCGTAGTCACTGATTTTGCGGACGCGGCCAGCAAGTGAACGTTGCCTTGTCGGCAATCGGCAAGTATTTTGCGTCCCGTCTGTCCCCTCACAACCCTTTCAAGGAGTCACTAACGTGGCAAAAGAAAAAAGTATGGACTTGAAGATTGAAAACGATTCACACGATGACGTGGCGGCGGCTCCCGCTCCGGCCGTTTCCGCCCCGCAACAAACATTGACCGTGAATGACACGCATTCGGCCGCCAGCTACGCGAACTTCTGCCGAGTGTCCAGTACGCCGGAAGAGCTGATCCTCGATCTCGGCTTGAATCCGAATCCATTCGCCCAAGGTAACGTGACGATCCACGTGGGTCAGCGGATCATCATGAACCATTTCACCGCCAAGCGACTGTTGCAGGCTTTGGCAGTAACGCTACAACGTCACGAACAAGCTTTCGGAACGCTTGAAACCGACGTCATGCGACGTCTGAAGACTAGCTAGCGGCAGACCGTTCTCGGTAGCCGCGTTTCGCCAGAACGCGGGTTTTGCTTATTCGCCCGCATTCTGGCAAAACGCGGCTACCACTGGAAAAGCCCGGCCTACGAACGGAGGCCGGGCTTCTTCGTGGGGTTCAGGTGACATCATGAATGACTTTGACACTAACGATTTTGACGCCAACGACCGCGACGATGAAGACGAGCAAGAACCCAAGAATCGGGATGTTGTCAGCCAGGAAGTCCAGAACACCCACGTCGGAGCGCTCGTGCCGGAGAAGATTGCGGCGGGCGTGTTCTCGACGGGCGCGGTCGTGCTCAACGGTGCTCACGAGTTCATCGTAGATTTTCTGCTGCGGATGTCAAAGCCGCAACAAGTGGCCGTGCGAGTTGTGTTGCCTCCGGGCGTCGTGCCGCGCTTCATCGCGGCATTGCGTGAAAATCTGGGGAACTACACGGCAAGATTTGGCAATCCCGTGATGCCTGGAACGCCGGCTCATCCCATGTGTCCCCCGGCGACGGCCGATGCGTTCCAGCAAATGCAGCAGCAACCGCAACAGCAGGGTAGCGCTCAAGAACTGTACGATCAGTTGAAAATCAAGGATACGGAACTGAGCGGCACATACGCGAACGCCGTGATGATCGGCCACACCGCGACGGAGTTTTTGTTTGATTTCATCACCACGTTTTTCCCGCGATCAGTCGTGTCGGCGCGAGTTTACATGGCGGCTCCGAATGTGCCTCGGCTGCTCGAATCGCTGACGCATTCGTTTGAGCAATTCCAGCGAAAGATCATCGCTCAACAACAGCCACCGCCACAAAAGCCGCTGGACGATTTGCTGTGACTCATCCGGAACGACGGAATTGGGTTTGGTTCAGTTGCCAAATCGTGTTGCGGCTGCTGTTCGCGACGTGGCTACGGTTTCGAGCAAAGGGCCACGAGCAGATTTCACATCGCGGTGGAATGTTGCTGGTGATTAATCATCAGAGTTTTCTCGACCCGCTCTTAGTTGGTGTCCCGTTGCGACGACCGGTGAGCTATCTGGCTCGCGCGAATCTGTTTCGCGTGCCGTTGGTCGGCTGGATTCTGCGACATACACATGTGGTGCCAATCAATCGTGAGTCCGCCGGCACCGGCTCGATTCGCGAAATGATCGCTCGGTTGAAAGCTGGATTTTGGGTGGGCATCTTTCCCGAAGGAACTCGCAGCTCGGACGGCACGCTCGGCGAGATAAAGCCAGGATTCTTGGCCCTGTTGCGCCGAGCCAACGTATCCGTTTGTCCGGTTGGAATTGCCGGGGCGAACGAAGCTTTGGGTCGCAGCGCGTGGTTTTTGTGTCCTGCGAAAGTCCGCGTTGTATTCGGAACCCCGATTGCCCCGGATGAGGTTTCGGCTGCTCTCGGCCACGGCGAAGAATTCGTTGTGAACTTGATTCGTGAGCGTCTCGAGCGGTGTCTGACGGAAGCCAATTCGTGGCGTGCGGGTGGTTTCTAAGGATTGTGTACGAAATAACCTCTCGTGAACGGCAAGGGCGCGAGCCGCCGGTGTTCATGTCAAACCGTTGGAAAGGAGCCGTGCCGCTCTCAGGAGTCTGCGGCCGCACGGTCAATTAAAACTCCCCGACGACTTGTCCGTCGCGGATTGATCGAAGGCGGTCGTACGTTGTGGCGTTGATGGTTTGATTCAGGAATTTTACCGCACCATCGGTAAACAGACCGTGAGCCCCGCCTTGGTGTTCGCTACGAGAGATTTGTTGAGTGTTGTTTCCAGTGCCACATTTCATGCGAATGGCGACTCCCGTTTGACAATACTGAAAGATGTCGGAACCGATGTTGATGACTCCTCCCGATGCACTGCTCACCCCGCCCCAGACGGTGGCTCCAGGTGGGTAACTCCAGAATCCGCGAGCATCGCCGTTGCCACCTGGGTTCGGAGCCGTCCGAGTCTCCAGGCTGGCCAAGGAACTTGAGGTTCCATCTTTGGCATCATCCGTGCGTGCGGCACCGGCCATCCCCATGAGCCCCCGTTGATTCGATGCAAGTCCCTGCCAACTCGTTGTCCAAAGTGTGGCCGTCAGAGCCGAATTGCCTCCGTTGGCACCATAACTTCCCGGTGCCCAGCCTGCCGTTCCACCTGAATTGGCGTTGCGTTGAGTGAAGCGGTTGGCGGAGGTCGCATTCGAATCAGACGGGCAGACGTAGCCGGGAATGAACGTGCCCCAGATGGTATTGTTGTTGGTCATCTTGTGGGCGTTGTGATTGATTTGCTTGTAAAGTGGTGATTGATCAACCTGCGGGAGTAGAAGCGCTAGCCAACTGATATAGGCTCCGCGTCCCAGGCCTGTGGCAACTGCCGTGCTGTTATCCATGTCATCGTCGAGCGTGACATCTGCGGCGATTCCGCCAAAGGCCACCGTCGCAATTCCGGCGGGCGGGAACATCTTGAAATTGTCGTGATAGTTGTGCAGAGCCAGCCCCAACTGCTTTAGGTTGTTCCGGCACTGCGATCGTCGCGCGGCCTCGCGAGCGGCTTGTACCGCCGGTAGCAGCAACGCGATCAGAATGGCAATGATCGCAATCACCACCAACAATTCAATGAGCGTGAATCCACTCCGGTGACGTGCTTGAGACATAGCAATCTCCACGATGAATGGCAGGACAATGACGGGAAAAGAAATCGGCCGTTCTCCTGAGCAATCAATGGGAACGATCGAACTGAAGAACCAGTATGGAATTCGGGATAGGAGTCTAGCGAACGAATTGGAGTGTATACAGAATCAACACCATCCCGGACTTTGCGAGCCGTCGCGAGACCACGAGGAAAACGATCTCACGCTGGCGAGTTCTTGTCCAAATCGTGCGTGTTTTTTGCACACGCGTTTTTCGTAAGTTACGGGCATGATTGAGTTGCGGGCAAAGCCCACTTTCGGTCGTAACTCAGCACGACTACTCGTCACAACCGGCTCGCGACTACGATGCTGCCATGCCAAACGCCGCCGCCATGTCTGTTGCTATCGACGTCCGCAATCTGACGAAGGTGTACCGCGTTTTCCAGAAACGCGAGGGTCTGGCCGCCTCATTAAAAAGTATTTTTCACCGCGAATACAAAACGGTCACGGCGGTCGGCGGCGTTAGCTTCACGATCCGACAAGGAGAAATGGTCGCGTTTCTTGGCCCCAACGGAGCCGGGAAAACCACGACACTCAAACTTCTGTCCGGACTGATTTACCCCAACAGCGGCGAAGCGACCGTGCTCGGTTTCACGCCGTGGAATCGCGAACACGCTTTTCGCCGACGCTTCTCGCTGGTCATGGGACAGAAGAATCAACTCTGGTGGGACTTGCCCGCTCAGGAATCGTTCCGCCTGCACGAAGCAATTTACCGCGTCGAGCCAGCCGCGTTTCAACGCCGCCTCGACGAACTGACCGACCTGCTGGAAGTCCGCCAACTCGTGGGCCAACCGGTGCGCGAACTGTCGCTCGGCGAACGCATGCGCATGGAGCTGATCGCCGCGCTGCTGCACAGCCCCGACTTGCTGCTGCTCGACGAACCGACGATCGGCCTGGATGTCGTCTCGCAGCGGAAGGTCCAAGAATTCTTGAAGCACTATCAGCGCGAACGCCAGATCACCGTGTTGCTCACCAGCCATTACATGAAAGACGTCGAAGCCTTGTGTGACCGGGCGATCATCATCAACCAAGGCTTGATCCGACACGACGGCCCGCTGGCAACAATTGTCGAACGCTTCAGCCAGTACAAAGTCATCGAGTTGCAATTCGCCGGCGAACTCCCCGCCGGGAGTGAACTGGATTCCTTCGGGACGGTCTTCGATGTCCGCGCCCCGCGTCTGAAGCTCCGCGTCCCGCGAGCCACCGTGCCGCAAACTCTGTCAACGCTCCTCAGTCGTTACGACATCGAAGACGTCAGCGTTCAAGAACGACCTCTGGAAGAAGTCATCGCGGAAGTTTTTCAGCAGACGTGATCACTCCGCTTCCAATTGCTTCCGGCATTCCTCCAGCGCGGCCGATTGTTCGGGGCCGACTTGCGGATACTTCGGGTTCAGGCGGTCGATCGTTCGAACGAGAATTCGCGACACCAGTGTCCGGCACAACCATTTTTGATCGGCCGGTAGCACATACCACGGAGCCTCCGGGGTCGATGTTTCAATCACCATCTGTTCGTAGGCTTGTTGATAGTCGTCCCAGTGTTGCCGCTCGCGCACGTCGCCGGCCGCAAACTTCCACTGCTTCTTCGGGTCGTTGATCCGTTCCAGGAACCGCGCTTTTTGTTCGGCCTTCGAGACGTTCAGAAAGAACTTCACGATCCGCGTTCCGTTCTGGCTCAGATGCTCTTCGAACTTGCGGATGTCTTTGTAGCGCCTCTTCCAGAATTCCTTCGTCGGCTTGTGATCCGGCAATCGCTGAAATGCGAGCAACTCCGGATGCACCTTCACTACCAACACTTCTTCGTAATACGACCGATTGAAAATCCCAATCCGCCCCCGTTCCGGCAACGCCTTGGTACAGCGCCACAAGAAGTCGTGATCCAACTCTTCATCGGACGGCCTTTTGAACGAAGTGACTTGGCAGCCCTGCGGATTCACTCCCGACATCACATGCTTGATCGTGCCGTCTTTTCCCGCCGCATCCATCGCCTGAAAAATCGCTAGCACGGCCCATTGATCCCCCGCATACAACCGGTCCTGAGCCTCCGCCAACTCAGCGACGCTGTCGCGTAACACCTCTTCGGCTAGTGCTTGCTCTTCGTCTTCGGAAGACTCCTTCGACAAATTGACCGACGTCGGAAAACTTTTCAGCCGCACTTTCGATTGGCCGTCCACACGGCATTCGTCAATCAAGTTGTCGATGAGTTTCAGCATGTGGTCTTTCGTCTTAAGCGCCGTTCGGAAAATTATTGTTGTGGATCGCTCGGCGATCCTACGTTCTGATCGCGAAGCGGTCAGCGATAATGGGAATGGTCGATGTTGAAGAAGCGGAACAATAACGCGAACGGCGGCACGCTCGAAGTCATCGACGAGCATTTGGATTGAACAGGGCGTGCCCAAAGATTTTGGCGAGGTTAAGTTTTGTTGTGTCAGGGATTGCCCAAAAGAGTTGCCATTGATCGTTGTCATGGAGGTTGGTCAGGGCTTGCAACGGGCCTCGGTGGTGCCACTGCCGATTTGAGTGCCGTTCTCCAAAAATCGGATTAGTTGATCAGCTCGCGACAGGCCGCAACGTAGTTAAGGATTTTACATTGCGAGCATAAGCTCGACTTTTGCCATCACGTTGCCATCGTGAGCGTGTTCGTGAGCTGGCGTTGCTGGTTGGGCGTGAGTTTTTGCAGGACCAGCTCGAAGGCGGGGGGTTGCAGAAATCCAGCGACGCCACAAATCACGGCGGACCAGAGTGATGGCATCGGAGAATGTCACCATAGTCTTGCCAGTCCAAGTGGGCTCCAGTTGATGGCAGTCACGTTCGGGCAACGCGGCGTACCACAAGCACGACCATGGAATACAGGCCGAATAGGCAAGGCTCGGCACGTAGCACCGTGCGTTCGATCCAGCCGCGCGTGGTCTCGACGCCGAGGTAGGCACGCACTTCCTAGAAGGTGACTTCGATCGACCAGCGACCGGTGAAGGTCTCGATGACCTGCCGCGCGGTCTGCCTCACATCGGTCGTGAAGAAGTATTCGTCACGGTGTGTCCCGGTGAGGTCATGCACGAAGACCCACAAGATCTCGACCAGTCCTTCCCCGACTTGTCCCAGTAGCCGGTGTCGGTCACGACTTCGACGCGGCGTGATCGGCCACCGTACCAGTTCACAGTTAGCTTCTTCCGTGTCTTGGTCTTCTGGACGACCTCTTGCGGGCTGGGCAACTTCTGGCCCTTCACGCGCGGTCGGCCCTTAGCGTCTGACTCAAGTCAGTACCATTTGGCTTGCACCTGCGCGAGGACGGCAGCGGATCGGCGTTAGTTTCTCTCGGGACGTTCGGCGAGATACTCGCGGACGGCGGCGGCGAGGTTGCTGCCGACGGATCGGTAGCCTTCGGTCGTGCTGTTGGGGTAGTTCCAGATCGTCTCCAGGCACAGACTGACGGTGTGAGGGTTGCCGTTCATGCTCACCCAGTTGGCGCTGATCTGACGCCAGAGCGGATGATCGTTGGGTCCGGTGACTTTGGGTTTATTGCTCATCGGGATCAGCGGCTTGATCTTGCTGATCCGCGAATAGGCCAATTCGATGAAGCGATCGCGCAGGCCGATCATGGGCTCTTTCAACATCTCGGACGGCAGGATGTAGAAGAAGGTCGGGTCGTCGGGGGCGGGATTGTGCAGATCGAGAAAGACATCCATGTAGCCGGCGGCGATCATGTCGCTGACCTTCCGCTGCGCGGCGATGATTTCGTTCCAGTGAGGCTGCGCGGACCAGTCTCGATTGTGATCCTGCGGCTGAGCATCCTTGCCGCCGTTGCCCGTCGCGGTGTTATCCACGTCCATGATCGGGACGATGAAGATCTCCGCATGTTGACGGAACCAGGCCGCGTCCGCCGCGTCGCTGAGCAGCCACTCGGCAAAGCCCTGAGCCACCCAGCTTGAACCGCTTTCCCAGGCATGTTGCCGGGCTTGAACCCAGACCCCGAAACGCTGCTCTGACGTCCGCTCTCCTTCCCGCACATGCAGCATCGGCACCGGGCGGTCGCCGCGCGAACGGCACAGTTCGGTGGCCTTGGCGTGCGGGAACTTCTCGCTCATCGCACGCACGAACTTCGCGGCGGTGCTCGGCGTGTACGGCGGCCCCCACGTGACGAACACCGAGGCCGCTTCCGGCTTGAGCGTGTAGATCATCCATTCGTCCTGACGTGTGCCCTTCTCGGTGTGCAGCCAGGTCTGGCCGTCGATCGAAAAGGTCGCTTGAGCCGGCATCGACCAAGGCGCGGCGAGCGGTTTTTGCAGAGGTGATCCCGGCTTGGGGACCGTCGCCGTCGAGCCACGCAGTCGCAACGTGATCGTCTCGCCGGGAGTGATGCCGTTGATCTTGAAGAGCCACCAGCACGGCCAGCCTCGCACGGGATCGCCACCCGGCATGAAGCTGATGCTGCGCGCGGCCTCGTCGATCTCGACCTCACGCACCGACGCTCCTTCAAAGTCAGACGCCACCGTCAGCGGATCGCTCGCCACGCACGGTCGACCTGCCATCGCCAGGCCCGTTGCGACCAGAACCACGACCATCATCAAACGTGGCAGGGCGAGCTAGTTTTTGAAGATGCGTAATCTGTTCTTCAAGAGGTCGACTTTGAGGGCGTGTTCGCGGCAGAGATTTGGGATCGATTGGTTGAGGCGGCGAGCGAGGTTGATGGTCATGCTCCGAACCGCGTGAAGGGCGCGGGCGGCGTGGCCGGTAGGGGTGCGGTTGGCGTCGTCTCCCAAGCTGACGTCCAGCACATGGAACCCGCAGTTCTCGCTGTGCCAGTGGCCACGCAGGTGATCCAGCAGAAATGACGCCTTCGCTTTCGTGCGCGGCAGGCTGGTGATGGCGTAGGTCGTGCTTTCGCGAACGGACCCGTTGGCCAGTTGCGTGTGACGTTGGAGGTGGATCAATTGCTGAGCGCCGGGCCAATCGAGGTAGCCGTCGTCGTGGTGAAGGTGCGGGTTTCGATGCGTCCGCGATTCTTCTCCGTCTTGGTGGCGGTTTGCTGCTGAGCCAGCGTTTGCCGCACTTCAGAGGGGGGAAAAGCCTTCGGGGATGGCGAAGGCTTGCTCGATGTCGCGGAGGAGTTGGGGCTGATTCCCCTTCACCGTGACGAGGTAATCGGCCTCTTTTTTGATGACTACCTCGCATAGCTCACGTTGGCAGTAGAGCGCGTCGGCGACGATCAGCGTTCCGCGTTCCACCAACCGCCGCACCAGGTCCAGCGCCA
>JANMIF010000161.1:0-13459 GCA_031375695.1 Planctomyces sp. | reverse complement strand
CCCAACTCCGGCAGCACAATCGCACGCCAATTTTCAGGCCGCAAGAAAGGACGACTTTGAAAAACCAATGGCTCCGACACGATGCTCTCTTTGATAATGACGCTTCCAGCCACTCGTCCTGCATCCTTGGTCCGTGACTTTGGCATCATTTTGCCCTCCCTCATTTCGCAAAATCTTTGAGGGCAAGATGATGAACGCCACTGCAAACAAGTAACGACCGGAAGCATAGCCTCTCCGCAGCAGTCACTCCAACAAGTCCGCCACTCACAGCGCCCGCAGAATCGCCAACAGGCTGGCGTCCAGCGTGAAGGCTTCGTTGATCTCCGCCGCCAGATCGCTGATCACGTCGATTCCTTGTTGACCCGCGACGATGTCGGTACCTCCTTGGCCGTCAATGACGTCATCACCGTTACCGCCCAGGATCACGTCTTGGCCGCTGCCACCTTGGATCGTGTCGTTGCCGTCGCCGCCCACGATCACGTCGTTGCCACCGGCGGTGCTGATGCGGTCTTGGCCGTCGCCGCCGTGGACGAAGTCATTGCCTTCAAGAGCCAGGATCGTGTCATCGCCGTCGCCGCCGTTGATTGTGTTCGATCCGTCACCGGCATCGATGTAATCGTTGCCGTGATCGCCGCGAATCTTGTCGTCACCCGCGTTGCCGTTGATCGCGTCATCGTTGCGGCCGCCGTCGAGCGTGTCGTTGCCCGCTCCGCCCGACATTGCATCGCGGCCGGACGAGCCGAGCAGCGAATCGTTGCCAGCCGCGCCATTCAGATCATCGTCGCCGATCTCACCGTTCAGTGTGTCGTTCCCATCTTCTCCTTTCAGCGTGTCGTTACCAATCCCGCCGAGCACGCTGTCGTCACCCTTTTGCCCGTTGAGCAGATCGTTGCCGTCGCCGCCATTGATCGAGTCGTTCCCCAAGCTGCCGCCGAGCAAATCGTTCCCCGCTTCGCCGAGCAGCGTGTCATCCCCCGCGTAACCGCAGCACGAATCGTCCCCCGCTCCGCCGTTGATTGTGTCACTTCCGAGCGACCCGTTGATCGTGTCGTTCCCGTCATCGCCAAACATCGCGAGCCGCACCGCACCGATCGCTGCGTTCGTCGCATCGAGCAGATCGTTTCCGTCGCCGCCCCGAATTTCAACTCGCATCCGAGCCACGCTCGAAAGAGAGGCGACGGTGATCGTGTCATTCCCACCTCGACCATCGACCAGCAGATTCTGAATGTTCGCCACCGCCGTCATCGAATCGGTCCCGACACTGACCGTCAGCAACCCGTTCGTCGAACCAACCGCCAGCGTATCGGCCAAGCTCGTGCCGAGAGCCTGAATCGTGTTGAACCCTTCGCTGCCATCGACGAAATCATTCCCGCTGCCGATGCGGCCGAACACAAACGTGTCGTCACCAGTGCCACCGATCAGCGAATCGTTACCAGCCTGTCCGTCGAGCGTGTCGTCACCGGCCTGTCCGTTGAGCGTGTCTTTGCCACCGCCGCCGAGCACCAAGTCATTACCACCGCCAGCCAAAACGGAATCGTTCCCGGCACCGCCATTGAAGAATTCGGCGCTGTCCGAACCGACCAGCGTATCATTGCCGTTCGCTCCGAGAAGCGTCGCTCCCGTCGAACCGCCGAGGCCTTCGTTGTCGTTGATTGTGCCGGTTCCGCGACTGTTCGCCAAAGTCACAGTGAGTGTCGGGTTCGACAGGTTGATCGCCAGGGTCTCGGCAACTTCCGAGAAGTCATCGCCGATAACGGAAACCGTAATCGTTTGCGATGTCGTTCCCGGCGAGAAAGTGAGCGTGCCGGAGACCGGTGAGTAATCGACTCCCGCTCGCGTTGTCTCGTCCGCCGAAGAGAAATCAACCGTCACTGGCGTGGCAACCGCTTGCGACAGCGTCACCGTGAAGATCAAACTCGTCGTCGAGCCAGAGTCGGCCTCTGTCACCGTGGCGTTGCCGATCGTCATCGTTGGCAGTGGTTGGCCACGATCATCATCAAGAATGAGTCCCTGGCCTTGAGCATCCGCGATCGTCGCGTTGGTCGCACCGGACAGATTCACGAAGAAGTTTTCGTTCGGCTCAGCAATCGCATCGCCAAAAATTTGAACTTGGACCGTCTGGCTAGTCTGACCTGGTGCGAATGCGACAATACCGGTTTGGCTGACGTAATCGGCCCCTCTGCTGGCAGAACCATCCGCTGTCGAGAAGCTCACGGACACTGGAACCATACTCGGTGCAGAAAGGGAGAGCGTGAACGTGGCAAATTGGCGCACGAGCCCATTGTTTCTCAGGAGATGAATGTCATTCGTGCCGGGGCCGGCACCCACGGGGCCGTTGGCGGTCGCCAGGTCGATGTTGCCGTCGCCGTTGTAGTCGAGCGTCACGAGATCGCTTCCAAAGCCGTAGTTGATATCGAACGGAATGGCTGCGGAAATGTTTCCGGCCCCGTCATTCACGAACAAAGAAATCTGGCCGTTAAAACCAATGGTCACGAGATCGGTTGAGCCGTCGCGATCGAAGTCAGCTGCTTCGATGTCATTGGCCGAGAAGAATCCGTTGCGGATGCCCGGTGAGGCCACAAAGCCGCCGCTGCCGTTGTTCAACAGGACCGTATTTAGACCGGAAAAACTTCCCGACGTTGCCAGGTCCACTCGGCCATCGCCATTCAGATCCGCGACCACCACAGACGACGGACTGTCGGCCACAGCGATGACTGTGCCCGGAGCGAAAGTCCCGTTGCCGTTATTCCGCAGTACAACCACGTTCGCCTGCAGAAAGTCCTTGGTGACGATCAAGTCCGTATTGCCATCTCCGTCAACGTCCGCCGCTTTGACGTCCGAACTACCATTCGTCCCAGCGGCATAGCCGACGGCGGGAGCAAAGTTGCCATTCCCCAGGTTCATCATCACGAAGACGCGGTTCTCACTGAAACCAACAACCACTGCTAAGTCGAGCCGACTGTCGCCGTTGAAGTCCGCCAGAGTAACTGCCGAGGACCCGAAGAAATTGCCCAAATCGAGCACGCGTGGAGCTTGAAATGTCGCGTCGCCATTGCCCAACAAAACCTCAACATCATCGTTGGGAATAACCAAATCCATGTTGCCATCGCCATTGATGTCACCGGTGGCCATAAAGCCCGAACCAGACGTCGGCAAAAAACCGATGATGCCCGGATTCCCTGGATTCGTGAGGATGTTGGCGTTGAAACCAAGATCGGGAATACCGTTGCGATCGAAGTCGGCCGACACGATGTTGTTCGCGTCTCCAGGAGTGAAGCCAGCGGTTCCCGTCACTGTGAACAGAGTCGTCAGGCCGCTCGCCCCTTCGGGATTAAATGTCACATCATTGATCGAAACCGCCGGGAGAACGGAAGGCAGGGTCTCCGTCGGCTGCGACTGCACCAAGTCATCGTCATCGCCGCCATCGACGAGATCAACTCCACCGCCACCCAGCACAGTATCGCTGCCTCCTTGACCACGGACCGTGTCATTTCCCTGATTACCATTGAGCGTATCCTTGCCAGCACCGCCGAGGATCGAATCGTCACCAGCATTGCCCGCTGCCGAATCATCGCCGAGTCCGCCATTCAGCACGTCATTGCCGTCACCGCCGCGAATGACATCGTTGCCAACGCCACCATCAAGACGATCACTTCCATCGTCGCCACTCATCGTGTCGTTGCCGGCTTGGCCGTTGATCGAATCGTTGCCGTTGCCGCCGAGCAGGCTATCAGCGAATTCACCGCCGAGGATTGAGTCGTCACCGTCACCGCCATTGACTGTGTCGAGACCGCCGTCGCCGTTCAGGAAATCGTTGCCGGCGTCGCCGTTGATCGCGTCTTGTCCGTTGTCGCCGAAGACCGTGTCGTTGCCGTCGCCGCCGCTGACCGTGTCGTCGTTGTTGCCAGAATTGATGTCGTCGTCACCCGCATCGCCAGTGATCGAATCGCGACCGTCGCCGCCTCGGACGATGTCGTTGCCGTCGCCGGCGAAGATCGTGTCATTGCCATTGCCGCCATTCAGCGAATCGTTGCCTCCCTGGCCGTTGATCAAGTCCGCTCCATCGCCACCGATCAGGCTGTCGGCGAAGTTCGGACTTCCGATCAACGTGTCGTTGCCATTCGCGGCATCGACCGAGATTGACGTCAGGCTCGTGAACGTTACTGCGGTCACACCGTTCAAGTCGATCATGTTCGGCTCATCGCTGCCGAGCACAACGATTGTCTGCACACTCGCCGCCGCCGTCGTGCCGATGTTCGACAACCGTGTGTACGGCCCGCCTGCGGAAGAGGCTTCCACGGTCACTTGCCCATTCGCCGAGCCGATCCGCACCGAATCATCCGCATCCAGTGTGACGCTCAATTCGCCAGCGACTCCAATGAACAAGGCCACTGCCGCCGGAACTTGTCGAACTTCCAAAGATTCGACCGACGTCATCTGCATCCGCGCTGGCTTGCGAGCGGCACTTTTGTTCTTCAGACCAGATAACCAGGTTTTGAATTTCATCAGATTGCCTTCCATGGCAATGTGTGTGTTTAACCCTAACCCCCAACCGTTAATCACGTCGCTTGCAGCACCGCCAGCACCGCGTCGGTCAGCACAAAGCCTTCGTTGATTTCCGCGAGCGGGTCGCTCAGCACGTCCACTCCTTGCTGGCCGGCGATCACGTCGGTGCCACCTTGGCCGTTGATCGAGTCGTTGCCGTCGCCGCCGAGGATCGTGTCGTTGCCGGCTCCGCCTTGGATGCTGTCGTTGCCGTCGCCGCCGCCGATGAAGTCGTTGCCGCCAGCCGTGTTGATCCGGTCATTGCCGTCGCCGCCGTGAACGAAGTCGTTCCCATCGAGCGTGATGATCGTGTCATCGCCATCGCCGCCGTTGACCGTATCCATTCCGTCGCCGGCGTCGATGTAGTCGTGGCCGTGATCGCCGCGAATCTTGTCGTTCCCCGAATTGCCGTTGATCGTGTCATCATTGCGGCCACCGTCGATCACGTCGTTGCCGGCTCCACCGGACATCCCGTCTCGGCCAACGCCACCTAGCAGCGAATCGTCACCGGCCATGCCGTTCAGCACATCGTCACCCGCCAGCCCGACCAGCGTGTCGTTTCCGTCTTCGCCCTTGAGCGTGTCGTTCGCCAATCCGCCCGTGACGCTGTCGTTCCCCGCCTGCCCATTGAGCAAGTCGTCGCCATCGCCTCCGTCGAGCGTGTCGTCACCCACCCCGCCACCCATTGAGTCATTCCCCGACCCGCCCAGCAATACATCGTTGCCACCCAGTCCGGCGATCACATCGTTGTCATTCCCACCGATCAGCGTGTCATTGCCGAGCGATCCGTTCAGCGTGTCGTTGCCAGCGTTCCCTGACAGCAGCAGTCGCACTTGGCCCGTCGAAGCGCCGGTTGCAATGAGAAAATCGTTGCCGCTGCCGCCACGCACATCGAGCACCAAGCCGGCTACTCCGCTGACGATCCCGATATTGACCGTGTCATTTCCGTTGCCACCATCGATCACGACATTCGAGATGCCCGTTCCGACAGTCATTGTCCCACCACCAACGCTGACCGTCAGTGATTCGCCGTTCTGGCCAATCGTGAAGAGATCAACCAAGCTCGTCCCGTTGACCTGCACGGTATTGAAGCCTTCGCCCCCTTCGGCTGAATCGAGTCCGCCACCGACACCGTCCATCACCAGCACATCATCGTCAGAACCACCAATCAACGAGTCGTTGCCCCCTTGGCCGTTGAGCGTATCGTTGCCCGCTTCGCCATTCAGCGTATCGAGGCCACTGCCGCCGAGGACTGAATCGTTGCCGGCCCCAGCCAGCACCGAATCGTTACCGGCTCCACCGTTGATCGAATCATCGGTGTCTCCCGCGACCAATGTGTCATTTCCGTCCGATCCGAAGAGCGTGTCAGCTTGTGGGCCTGGGGGCGGCGGATTTCCCGGCGGCGGTGGCGGCGGTGGCGGAACGGGAACAGTCGTGGCAATTCCGTCGCCTCCCAGTGCCGTGATCGAGCCACCTGTGGTTGCGAATGTTCGTTGCAAGACACCAACGCGTGAATACACATCAATCCGGTTTCCGCCGCCGAGAAAGATTTCACCGTTGATCGCTGCGATTCCCAAGTAACCGCTATTGGCCGCCGTGAATGTATTGGTGATTCGCCCATTGGCTGGGTCGATCTCGTGGACTTGTGGGCCAAAACCGGTCGTTGCGACGATTCGTGAGGGCAATCCGCCACCACTGACAGCGGCAATCCCACCGATAATCGTCGTGCCACCGTTCACCCCGTCGATGTCCAATGTCCCGGTGATCGTGTCGGTCACAGGGTCAAAAACCAGAATGTCGCTTGCGCCGTAATCCTGGATGTACACATTCCCATTCAGGGCGGCGATTCCGTCGAATAACCCAGAACCTCCCACAAAGTTGTCCGTGTCGATGACCGCTCCCGTGTTGGGATTCAATTCATATAAGGTCCGATTACCCGCCAGGAAGAAGATGCTGTTGCCGTCGTAAACGAGTCCATCTGGTCCGCTAGAAATCGGAACCGGCGTGGGAATCGTATTAATCACGGCACCCGTCGCAATGTTGAGCTCTGAGATCGTGTCCGATCCGGAGAAGATCGCGAACAACCGCAACGGGTCATCGTCCGTGATGACGCACGCTCCACGAGTTACGGACAACTGCGAATTCTGTGGGTTGCTCAAATTCAGGAAGAAGAACTCGTCCCCTTCGATTCGGATATCGCCCAACACATCCACGGTCACCGTCTGTGACGTTTGCCCGGCGGTGAAGGTCAGTGTGCCGTTGACCGAAGTGTAGTCCGCACCGGCAGTCGCGGTTCCATCCGCCGTTGCGAAATCGACCCGTTCCATTCCCGTCGCCGGCTGCGACAGTGTAATTGCGAAAGTGACGCTCGCCGTTCCCGAGTTTCCTTCCGCATTCAGCACGATGTCAGTAATCGAGAATCCCGGCAACACCAGCACCGTCGATCCCGAAGTTGCAAAGTCATCTCCCGCGCCACCATCCAAGAAATCGGGGCCACCCAGTCCGAAGAGCGAGTCATTTCCCGCCTGACCAAACAACGAATCCGCCCCCGTGCCACTGTTCGTGCCAACGACGAAATCGTCGTGCAGTGCATCGTTTCCGCCACCACCAAAGATCGCATCGTTCCCGGCCCCTCCTTCAAGAGTGTCGTTGTTCGCTCCTCCGTTGACTTGATCGTTGTCGGCCCCCCCTTGAATTTGGTCGTTGCCGACGCCACCCAGCAGGCTGTCGTTGCCCGCTTCCCCGTCGATGATGTCGTTCCCGGCTTGACCATTGATCGTGTCGTTGCCGTTGCCGCCGAAAATGCTGTCGGCTAATTCGCCACCTAGGACCGAGTCGTCGCCATCGCCGCCGTTGATCGTGTCGAGCCCTCCGTCGCCATTCAGAAAGTCGTTCCCCGCATCGCCGTTCAAAACATCTTCGCCGTTGTCGGCGATCACCGTGTCGTTGCCGTCGCCGCCGCTGACCGTGTCATTGCCGTCGCCCAGATCGAGCGAATCGTCACCCAGATCGCCGCTAATCAAGTCTTGGCCATCGCCACCTTTGACCGTGTCGTTGCCGGCTCCGGCGTTGATCACGTCGTCACCGTCGTTGCCTCGTAACGAATCTCCCGCGGTCCCCCCGGTGATCGTGTCGGCTCCGTGTCCGCCATTGATGTCGTTCCGCAAGTTCGGGCTGCCGATCAGCGTGTCGTCTCCGTTCGCCCCATCGACATCAATCAATGTCAACGAACTGAAGTTCGCTGCCGCCACACCGCTCAAGTCGATCGTGTTGGCTTCGTCGCCACCCAGAATGATCAAGCTGCGAACGGACGAAGCGGGCACGATTCCCAAGTTGGTCAGCGGAATGAACGCGCCGCCGGCCGTGCTGGCTTGAACTTGAACGTTGCCGTTCACCGAACTGACGCGCACGTTGTCGGTCACTTCGAGCAGAATGCTCAGCTCACCGGCATCGGGAATGAACAAGGCCGACGCGGACAACACTTGCCGAGCTTCCAGTGATTCCGCCGCCACTTGAGTCGCCGTCGTGGCTCGTGTCCCGGTTCGTTGCTGCAGCCGATTCAACCATCCTGAGAATTTCATGATTCGCCTTCCATGGCCCAGTGATTTCAGAAGTAACTCGAAGCGTCAGCGAGGGCGGGCGCTCCAGAACGTGATGAACTCTGTGTCTTGTGAAGCGTTCGCCCTCGCTGACGCTTCGGATTACATGGGTCACAGTGACTTCAGGATCGCGGCCAGCGTCACATTCAGCACATACGCCTCGTTGATCTCGGTCAACGGGTCGCTGATGAAGTCGACTCCTTGCTGGCCGGCGACGATGTCGGTACCACCTTGACCGTCGATCACGTCTTCGCCGTTGCCGCCGAGGATGATGTCGTTACCGCCGCCGCCGAGGATCGTGTCGTTGCCATCGCCGCCGCTGATCACATCATCGCCGCTGGAGGTGTTGATCCGGTCGTTGCCGTCGCCACCACTGACGAAGTCGTTGCCGTCGAACGTCACGATCGTGTCGTCGCCATCACCGCCACCGACTGAGTCAGCTCCGGTCCCGGCGTCGATGAAGTCGTGGCCGTGATCGCCACGAATCAAATCGTCGCCAGAGTTGCCGTTGATCGTGTCATCGTTGCGGCCACCTTGCAGCGTGTCGTTCCCCGCTCCACCCACCAGTGCATCACGACCTGATGAACCGGTCAGCGAATCGTTTCCGGCTCCGCCGTTCAGTTGATCGTCGCCAAGCTCACCCGACAGCACATCGTTGCCATCTTCGCCTTTGAGCGTGTCGTCGCCGATTCCGCCCGCGACGCTGTCGTCACCTTTCTGCCCGTTGAGCAGATCGTTGCCGTCACCGCCGTTGATCGAATCGTTCCCCAAGCTGCCGCCGAGCGAATCGTTCCCCGCCTCGCCGATCATCGTGTCATCGCCCGCAAACCCGCAGCACGAATCGTCCCCCGTCCCGCCGTTGATCGTGTCGTTTCCGAGTGACCCGTTGATCGTGTCGTTGCCATCGTCGCCGAATAAGCTCAGACGCACCGAACCGGGATTCGCGTTGAACGCATCCAGCAGGTCGTTCCCCTCGCCGCCGCGAATTTCGACTCGCATCCGCTGCACGCCCAGCAGCGAAGCCACCGTGATCGTGTCGTTGCCGCCTCGGCCATCGACCAGCACGGACTGAACGTTCGCCGACGCCGTCAACGTGTTGGTCCCAGAACTGACCGTCAGCAATCCATTGATCTGACTCACGTTCAACGTGTCGGCCAAGCTCGTGCCGATCGCCGAAATCGTATTCAGCCCGTCGCCGCCGTCGCCCGTGTCATTGCCACTCCCCAGACCGCCGAACAGGAACGTATCCAAGCCATCGCCACCGATCAGTGAATCGTCACCCGCTTGGCCGTCGAGCGTATCGTCTCCCGCTTCGCCATCGAGCGTGTCCTTCCCGCCACCACCAAGCACTGAGTCTGGTCCGTCGCCGGCGCGGATCAAATCATTCCCCGCACCTCCGTTGATGAAGTCAGCGATTTCCGAACCGAGCAGCGTGTCGTCACCGTTGCTACCCAACAGCGTCGCGATCCCCGAAATCACATCGTCGTCAGTGATCGTGATCTGAGCGCGGCTGGCGGTCATGACTGCGTTTACTGGATTCGACAGGTTGACGAAAAAGTTCTCGGTCAATTCGGAACGGCTGTCGCCAATGACCTGCACGTTGATCGTTTGCGTTGTCGTTCCGGGAGCGAACGTGAGCGTTCCGCTGAGCGGCACATAGTCCGAATTGCCGACCGCCGTTCCGTCGGCGGTAGAGAAATCCACGGTGACGGTTGTCGTCGGAGGATTCGCCAGCGTGACGGTGAACGGCAGGGTCGCGAGACCTCCGGTCCCTTCGGGCCGCGTCACCGAACCGCTGATCGCCAACGTTGAGGCGGTCGGGCCACGGTCGTCGTCAATCAGCAGCACTTGAGCCGTGCCGTCGCCGATCACCGCGTTCGTTGCCCCGGTCAGATTGACGAAGAAGTTCTCCGTCGATTCGGGATCAATATCGACGCGAGAAATCACCGTGATCGTCTTCACCACTTCACCCGGAGCGAACGTCACCGTTCCGCTGGTCGGGTTGTAGTCACTGTTCCCTGAAGCCGTGCCGTCAGCCGTTGAGTAATTCACCGTGACCGGCACCGCCACCGGCTGCGATAACGTGATGTCCAGATTGATCCGCGGAATGTTGTTCGCCGTCGTATTCAACAGGATGAACAAGCTGTCGCCAAAGTCGGCCCCGATCGCCAGGTCTAAGGCGCCATCGGCATTGAAATCGCGAGCCACCGTCGGGCCGCCACGGCTGAAAAAGATATTCGGCAGACTGACATTCAACCGTGGTTGGAACGTGCCATCGCCATTTCCTTGGAAGACGCTGACCGCCTGATTGAAACTGTCAGACACCGCCACGACGTCGTCGTTGCCATCCAGATTGAAATCCCCCGTGGCCACGAAAATGTTGCCGGCGAAGTTCGGCAGCAGAAGCGTCGTTTGCAAGTTGAAGCCGCCACCGCCATCGTTCCGCAGTACGTTGATGCGGTTGTTGAAGTCGTCCGCGACGACCAGATCCCGGTCACTGTCATTGTCGTAGTCCAACGACGCCATCTGATTCAGATTGTTGCCGAGGTTGTCGACGGTCGAACCGACAAAGAAACCGCTCCCGCCGTTCAACACAATCACGACGTCCGCCGTGGTGTTTCCAAAGCCGAGAGACACGGCGATATCCAGGTCGTTGTCGCCGTCCAAATCATCAATCACCAAGTCGACTGGATCGGAGAAGAAGCCCTGACCCAGCGCCAAATCGGTGCGGTTGAAGTTCGCCAGGCCGTCATTCGTCAAAATCGAAATCGAATCTCTGAAGGAATTCGCGACCACCAGATCCTGATCACCATCGGCGTCCAGGTCACCTGCGGCGATTCCCGTGGGATTGGAAAACGGTGTAAGCGGCACCGAAATCGGCGTGAACTGCGCCGAGCCGTTGTTGATGAAGACCGTCAACGTGTCGTTATTCTGGTCCGTGATCGCGATGTCGTTCACACCATCCCCGTTGAAGTCTGCGGAGGTGGCGTCTTGCGTGAATGTTCCAGTTGCCAAGATCGCACCCTGCGTGAAGACTCCGTTGCCGTCATTCAGCATGACGCGTGTCCGATTCGTTCCTCCGAATGTTCCGACCACCACCACGTCGATGGTTCCGTTTCCATCAAAGTCATTGGACGCGATCGCACCAATGGTGTTGTTCCCCAAGCCGAGCGAGAAGGTCGTCACCGGGCCGAACGGCGGTACCGGATTTCCCTCGATCCGCGTTCCGTCGTTGATCGACAGTGAGGGGAGCGCGATCGCTCCCACTTCCACCGCTTCCACCAAGTCGTTGTCGTCGCCACCGTCCACAACATCGTTGCCGCCGCCGCCGATAACCGTGTCGCGACCACCTTGGCCTTTGACGACGTCGTCGCCGCCCTCACCGTTCACGGAGTCCAGACCCGCTCCACCGAACATCGTGTCGTTGCCGAAGCCACCCAACAGCGTGTCGTTTCCCAAGTCGCCGTTGATCACGTCGTTGCCAAGACTCCCGAACAACGAATCGTTGCCAACCGCACCGGACAAACTGTCGTTACCGTCGCCGCCATTGACTGAGTCGTTTCCGCCCTGTCCGTTGACCGTGTCGTTTCCGTTGCCGCCGAGCAGGCTGTCATTAAATTCGCCACCCAAAATCGAATCATCGCCGTCGCCACCATCAACCGTGTCGAGACCACCGTCGCCGTTTAGAAAATCATTGCCGGCGTCGCCGTTGATCACGTCCTGGCCGTTGTCACCGAAGACCGAGTCGTTGCCGTCGCCGGCACTCACCGTGTCGTCTCCGTTTCCCAGATTGATGCTGTCATCACCCAGGCCACCCGTGATCGAATCGCGGCCGTCACCACCGCGAATGCTGTCGTTTCCGTCTCCTGCGACGATCGTGTCGTTCCCGTTGCCGCCATTCAGCGAATCGATCCCGATGCCTCCTTGCAACAAGTCGGTCCCGTCGCCGCCGTTCAAGCTGTTC
Organism: Planctomyces sp.; assembly: GCA_031375695.1. Classification (GTDB taxonomy): domain Bacteria; phylum Planctomycetota; class Planctomycetia; order Planctomycetales; family Planctomycetaceae; genus SXKJ01. The sequence continues at coordinate 1,351 of JANMIF010000161.1, read as the reverse complement.
GCCAGGTTCGGGCTGCCGATTAGCGTGTCGTTGCCGTTCGCTCCGTCAACCAAGATTACTGGCAGGCTGGTGAACACCGCCGAGTCCACGCCGCTCAAGTCGACCCCGTTCGGCTCATCGCTTCCCAGAATGTTTATCAACCGCACATTCGCCGCCGGAAGGGTCCCGATGCTGGTCAACCGCACGAATGGTCCGCTACCGGTTGACGCATCGACCGTCACGTTCCCGTTCGCCGATCCGACCCGCACCGAATTGTCGCCGTCCATCGTGATGTTCAATTCCCCGGAGACGCCGATGAACAACGCCACCGCCGCCGGCACTTGCCGAACCTCCAATGTCTCCGTCGCCACGGCCCGTCCCTTCGACGACTTCCGAGCCACGTTCCGATCTTGCAGTCCAAACAACCAATTCTTGAATTTCATGGCGATGCCCTCCGTGGCTATGAGTTTGAGGTTCAGAAGTTTCGTTCGATTTGAGATTTCAGATTCACACAGTTGTTTGCAAGGGGAGCCGGAAGGGATTCAAGACATCTCATGAGGTGAAACCGTCACGTTGCCTTCATGAGTTTGGAGGTCACTGACCCTTCCGGCTCCCGTTAATTGAGGCCCCACGAAACATTCGCAGTCAGCCTCAGTTGTTTTGTTTGGTTCGTCACAGTGCTTTCAGCAGTTGCAACACCGCCGTTGCCAGCGTGAACCGTTCGTTGATTTCGTCCAGCGGGTCGTCGATCGTGTCGGCTCCTTGCTGCCCTGCGATCAGGTCCGTGCCACCCTGGCCGTTGATCGAATCGTCGCCGTCGCCGCCCAGGATCGTGTCTTGGCCGCCACCACCTTGAATGCTGTCGTTACCGTCGCCGCCGACGATCAGATCGTTTCCGCCCCCCGTAACGATCCGGTCACTGCCATCGCCGCCGTGAACAAAGTCGTCGCCGTCCAGCGTGATGATCGTGTCGTTCCCGTCGCCGCCGTTGACGGTGTCGCTGTCTTCGCCCGCTGCGATGTAATCGTTTCCGTGATCGCCCCGAATCTTGTCGTTGCCACCGTTGCCGCTGATCGTGTCGTCGTTGCGGCCACCACTCAGCGTGTCGTTCCCCGCTCCACCTACCAGCGCATCCGCTCCGGTTGAGCCTTCCAGCGAATCGTCCCCGGCCCCGCCGTTCAAGGTGTCGTCGCCGAATTCACCGAACAGCGAATCACTCCCGTCTTCTCCTTTGAGAGTGTCGGCACCCGAACCACCGGTGATGCTGTCATCACCTTTCTGGCCGTTCAGCAGGTCGTCGCCGTCGCCACCACCGATCGCATCGTTTCCCAAGCTGCCACCGATCGAATCATTTCCGGCCTCGCCCAGGATC
>JANMIF010000120.1:0-8656 GCA_031375695.1 Planctomyces sp. | reverse complement strand
CTCCAAACCGTACAGAAGGCGGGATTTATCGGTTCGTGGAACGCTCGCCCTCGCTGACGCTTCGGGTTAGTGTGTCGCACGACAAACCGCGTTGTGAGCGTTGAACGAAATCCGCAAGGCTGGCTAGTTTGCCGTTCTGTGGCGTTCGTGACGACGCGAAAAAAACTAGCACGACGCGCCAGCGATTTATGATTTTCGGCAAATCACTCGCTGGCGCGTCGTGCTAGTGCGTCGATACCAATCGCCCAGTTTGAAACATTTGCCAGCCCTGACGAAATCCGCCGCGACGGTTGTATTTTCGGAATCTGCGAGCCCGATGATGGATCGATCTCCTGGAGAACGCTTTCGACAAGCGGTGGATGCGGAGCGTCCGCTTCAAGTGGCTGGCGTGATCAATGCGTATTGTGCTCGGCTGGCGACTCGCGCTGGGTTTCGAACGCTGTATCTTTCCGGAGCGGGAGTCGCCAACGCTTCGTTCGGTTTGCCGGACTTGGGGATGACGACCCTCAGCGAAGTGCTGGAAGACGCGCGGCGAGTAACAGCAACGACGGATTTGCCGCTGCTTGTCGATGTCGACACCGGCTGGGGCAGTTCGCTGATGATCGCGCGCACGGTGCGTGAGATGACTCGCGCGGGTGTTGCGGCGATTCACCTGGAAGACCAAGTCGATACGAAACGCTGCGGACATCGCCCCGGCAAACAACTGGTGACAACGGAGGTCATGGTCGATCGGCTCAAAGCAGCCGTCGATGCGCGTGTCGATTCGGCGTTCGTGATCATGGCCCGGACCGATGCCGCCGCTGGCGAAGGTCTTGAAGCCTCGATCGATCGAGCCGGGCGATACGTTGAAGCCGGTGCGGACATGATCTTTGCCGAAGCACTCACGGAAGCCGAGCATTTCCGTCGATTCGCCGCCGCGTTGGCTGTTCCCGTGCTGGCCAACATGACAGAGTTCGGCCGCACGCCGTTGATGACATTGGAAGAACTGCGAGCGACCGGCATCCGAATGGTGCTGTATCCGCTGACCGCTTTCCGTGCGATGAATGCCGCAGCCAGTCGGGTTTATCAGACACTGCGAACTCAAGGCGATCAAACGTCGCTGTTGTCGGAGATGCAGTCTCGCGACGAACTTTACGACGTCCTCGATTATCATGCGTATGAGAAACAACTTGATCGCGATCTCTGAATCATTCGCTCGTGGTTCTGACTTTAGGTGGGGCATGGATTGCGATCGCCTGAACGCGGAACTACGAACTTTCGGAAAGGAACTCAACCATGTCCACTGTTCCATCGGCTGCAGGTCTGGAAGGGATCGTCGCCGGACGGACGGCGTTGAGTACCGTCGGCAAAGATGGATGCGGGCTGACTTATCGAGGTTATGCCATCGAAGATCTGGCCGAGCAAACGTGCTTTGAGGAAGTCGCCTGGCTGCTGTTGCGGGGCGAGTTGCCGAATCGCTCGCAGCTTGATGGATACCGCCAGCGACTGGCGTCGCAGCGCGGATTACCGGCTCCGCTGCGAACCGTGTTGGAGCAATTGCCACCGACCGCGCATCCAATGGATGTGCTCCGCACCGGTTGCTCGGCACTTGGCTGTTTGGAACCGGAAGGGGTCGACCGCACTGGGCTTGATATCACCGATCGACTGCTCGCGACTTTTCCGTCGATGTTGGTCTATTGGCATCGGTTTCATGCGACGGGCGAACGGATTGAAACTTGCACGGCCGACGATTCGATCGCCGGACATTTCTTGCATTTGCTGACTGGTCGCCCGGCGAACGCGGTTCATCAGCGAGCAATGGACGTTTCGCTGACTCTGTACGCCGAGCATGAATTCAACGCCTCAACGTTTACCGCGCGAGTCGCCGCTTCAACGTTGTCGGATTTCTACTCGGCTATCACGGCGGGGATTGGCACATTGCGCGGTCCGTTGCATGGTGGCGCGAACGAGGCGGCGTTTGAATTGATCGATCAATTCAACTCGCCTGATGACGCGGAACGCGGTGTGATGGAACTGCTGCAACGCAAAGCCAAGATCATGGGCTTCGGACATCGGGTTTATCGAGACCGCGATCCCCGCTCGGACATCATCCAGAAGTGGGCCGAAAAGCTGGCGGCGGAAGTGGGCGACACGCGACTGTATCCCGTCTCCGTCCGCATCGAACAAGTGCTGCGTCGCGAGAAGAAGTTGTTTCCGAACCTCGATTTCTACAGCGCGAGCGCCTACCACTTTATGGGGATCCCGACATTGTTCTTCACGCCGATCTTTGTTTTTGCTCGCACAGCGGGCTGGGCGGCGCATGTGCTGGAACAACGAGCCGACAACCGCCTGATCCGCCCCACCGCCGATTACATCGGATCGGAGCTGCGCTCGGTGGTGGCGTTGGATCAACGTAGCACAGGCGGCTCGTCTGAATCGTTTCTTCGATAATTCACAGGTGAACCGCCTGTGCTACGGGAGCTCTCGTGACACCACAACGACAGCATTCTGCCGATGACTTACTAATTCGTATTGCGGATTATGTTTCCTCACCGCTGGCGGCCAGCGACGAGGCATTCGCAACCGCGCGGTTGTGTTTGATGGACAGCCTCGGCTGTGCGTTGCTGGCTCTGAACATGCCGGAATGCACGAAGCTGCTGGGGCCGGTTGTGCCAGGAGCGGTCTTACCTGGTGGGGCACGAGTCCCCGGAACGTCCTACGAACTGGAGCCGGTTCAAGCGGCGTTTAACTTCGGCACGATGGTTCGCTGGCTGGATTACAACGACACTTGGCTCGCGGCCGAGTGGGGACATCCATCGGATAATTTGGGAGCGATCCTGATGACCGCCGATTGGCTCAGTAGGACGGGCACTCTTGCCCGTCATTCGGATTCACAAAGCGACGGGCAAGAGTGCCCGTCCTACAACATCCGCGATGTGTTGTCGGCGATGATCCAAGCTTACGAAATCCAAGGGGTGCTCGCGCTGGAGAACGGCTTCAATCGAGTTGGCCTCGATCATGTGTTGCTGGTCCGCGTTGCGTCGACGGCCGTCACGACACGAATGCTGGGCGGGACGCACGCGCAAGTGGTCAATGCGGTCAGTCAGGCGTGGGTCGATGGCGGTGCGTTGAGAACATATCGGCACGCGCCGAATACCGGCTCGCGAAAGAGCTGGGCGGCCGGTGACGCAACCAGCCGAGCCGTCCAATTGGCGTTGTGGAGCCTGGCGGGAGAGATGGGCTATCCGACGGCACTCACTGCGCCGACCTGGGGCTTTCAAGACAGTCTGTTTCGCGGCAATGAGATTCGGCTCGCGCGGCCGTTCGGCAGTTATGTGATGGAACAAATTCTATTCAAGGTCTCGTTCCCGGCTGAATTTCACGGCCAGACAGCGGTCGAGGCGGCGATCCGTTTGCATTCGCAGGTGAAAGACGGACTTGATCACATCCGTCGCATCCGGATTGAGACGCAAGAGTCGGCAATGCGGATCATCAACAAGACGGGGCCGTTGAAAAATCCCGCCGATCGCGATCACTGTTTGCAATACATGGTCGCGGTTGGACTATTACACGGATCGCTGGTTGCCGAGCATTACGAACACGAAGCCGCAGCCGATCCACGCCTTGATCGCCTTCGTGAATTGATGGAAGTCGTCGAAGAACCTCGCTACTCGCGCGAGTACCTTGATCCAGAGAAACGGTCGATTGCGAATTCGATCCAAGTGTTCTTTGACGACGGAAGTCACACCGATCGAGTGGAGGTCGAGTATCCTCTGGGACATCGGCGGCGACGTGCGGAGTCTCGAACGCCCCTGTTGGAAAAGTTTGTTCACAACGCAGGGACACGATTGCCGGACGAAAGGGTGGGCCGAATGCTCGAATTGTTCGGTGACGCGGAGCGACTGGATGCGACGCCGGTTTCGGAGTTCATGAGGCTGACCGTATTGAAGTAACCCGAAGCGTCAGCGAGGGCGGACGCTTCACGGAATAAATCCATGGGATCAAAGTCGTGTGGAGCGCCCGCCCTCGCTGACGCTTCGGGTTACTATTTCCGGGGCTACTCATGACGATGCTTCGCGAACTGATGGACGAACTCCTCGCTCAAGAAGCGATCCTGCGTGCGGGCGGCGGCGAGGCGGGACGTGAGCGGCAGAAGCGGCTTGGTCGGCTGACTGTTCGCGAGCGATTGAATGAACTGCTTGATCCCGATTCGCCGTTCTTCGAGCTGGGATTGTGGGCGGCGTGGCGGATGTATCCCGATTGGGGCGAAGTCCCGGCGGCGGGAGTCGTCACGGGGATCGGTCGCGTTCAGGGACGGTCAATGATGATCGTGGCAAACGATGCGACGGTTAAGGCCGGAGCATTCTTTCCGCAGTCGGTCAAGAAAGTGCTGCGTGCTCAACGGATCGCGATGACGTTTCGATTGCCGCTGGTCTATCTCGTCGATTCAGCCGGCGTCTTCCTGCCGCTGCAAGACGAGATTTTCCCCGATGAGGATGACTTTGGTCGCATCTTTCGGAACAACGCGGTGATCTCGGCGATGGGCATTCCGCAGTACTCGGCAGTGATGGGGAACTGCGTCGCGGGAGGAGCGTACTTGCCGGTCCTCTCGGACACGTTATTGATGACGGAAGGAAGTCAGCTGTATTTGGCGGGACCGGCGCTGGTCAAAGCGGCGATCGGACAGACTGCCGATCCCGAAGAACTCGGCGGCGCCCGAATGCATGCGGAACTCAGCGGGACCGTCGATTACCGCGAGCCTGACGATCATGCGTGCTTGCAGCGCTTGCGATCACTGATTGATCTGTTGCCGCGTTCCGCACCACAAACCCGAAGTGTGAGCGAGGGCCAGCGCTTCACAAATCCTCCGAATGCAGATTCGCCGAATCCGAGTCCTGTGGAGCGTCCGCCCTCGCTCACGCTTCGGGTTTGTGAGACGGAGCGTGATCCGCACGATCTCAACGACATCATCCCGTCCGATGAACGTGGCGAGTACGACTTGCGGGACGTGCTGGCCTGTTTGGTCGATGCCGGTTCGCTGCAAGAGTTTCGCGCCGAGTACGGGGAATCGGTCGTGACTGCGTTTGCGCGGATTGACGGCCGAGCGTGCGGACTGGTTGGCAATCAACGCAAGCGAACTCACACGGCCGCGGGCGAGTTGCAAATCGGCGGCGTATTATACGGCGATTCGGCGGAGAAGGCCGCTCGGTTTGTGATGCAGTGCAATCAGACCGGCCTGCCGATCATCTTCTTACAAGACGTGCGCGGGTTCATGGTCGGCAAGCAGGCGGAGCAGTCGGGGATCATTCGCTCGGGAGCGAAGCTGGTGAATGTCGTCAGCAACAGCGTCGTCCCCAAGCTGACGGTGATTCTTGGTGGATCGTTTGGTGCCGGGAACTATGCGCTGTGCGGCAAAGCCTATGATCCGTGGCTGATCCTGGCGTGGCCGACCGCTCGATACGCCGTGATGGGGGCCGATCAAGCGGCCGACACGCTGTTGAGCCTGAAACTCCGCGATGCCGAACGAGCTGGCCGCAAACTTTCCGAAGCCGAGCAACTGCAACTACGGCAAGAGATTCGTCAAAGCTACGTAACGCAGACCGATATTCGATACGGAGCAGCTCGCGGTTGGATCGATGCAATCATCGAACCGCATACAACTCGCGAGTGGCTGGCGGAGGCGTTGCGATTAATCCCAGAATCCGCCTCGAAAGCCGAGTTTCGGACGGGAGTCATGCAGGTGTGAATGCTCCCTGGTTGGACAACTGCCGTGGCCCCTGCTGAGGCGATGTGAGGGTTCCGCACTGCGACGAAGCGGAACGCTATCTGCGCGAACTCCGAGAACGCGAACCGCGTGCGCCGCAGTCTTGTCGCCGACTTTGTAACTCGTCATTGTGCAAGCCATGATGCAACACGGATTTTTGGGTTATCAATCGACCTTCATGTTGGACTTTGTAGTCACCGCGCTCGCGTTGATTGTGCCCGCACTTTTGGTCAGCTTGTATTTGGTCAAAGTACGCCGCAATTTCTCGGCTCACCGGAACCTGCAATTGGTGCTGAGCGGAGTCCTGCTGGCGGCCGTGACCGCGTTTGAAGTGGATGTGCAATTGGTTCACGGCGGTTGGGAGTTGATCGTCGGGAAACGCGAACCGGCGCTCTCGGCCGAAGCGTTGGCCGGGGTCAAGCAGGCGTTGCAGATTCACTTGGTGTTTGCGATTTCGACGCCACTGCTGTGGGCGATCACCGTGGTTTTGGCATTGAAGCGAATGCCAAATCCGCCGGGACCGTGTGATCACAGCCGCGTCCACAAATCGCTGGGCTGGCTGTCGGTCATCGACCTCGTGCTAACGTCGGTGACCGGGCTAATTTTCTATTACCGCGCGTTCATCGCTTGAGGCGGCCGGTTCTCGGCCGTGATCGTTCGCCGATCCGAAGTGTGCGGCGGGAACCGATCCGTGGGCACCGTGCTGGCGTGCCGCTTGTTCGATGCGAATGATGTGATCGCCCAATTGTTCAATGCGGCGATTGACTTGTTCGGTCGTTTGCTCCAAGCCGCCGGAAACGAGCGTGATGACTCCAAAGAACAACAGCATCTGGCCAGCGGTCGCGACCAGCCAACCGGTTTGAGCGTAGTTCATCGGCCCGCCGAAAAAGCTCCAGACCACCATGCAGCCGCCAATTGTCAGACCGAGCACCCCGCCATACGCAAGGATTTGTCCGGCGGTCACGGACAAGTTACTGCCCGAAGTGTTTTCCCGTTTCCACGCCGCGGTATCCCATTTCGGCAGCCAATTGAGTCCTCTCGCGGATTCTGTTGTCGGTGGCGGAGCTTTGGCTTGAGTGGGGGCGACAAAGGGTCCAGCCGAAAAACTCGGTCGTTCCAAGTTCGCGGAAGCATGGCCGGCATCAACGCGGTTCGTTATCGGGCTTTGAACTCGGACGGCGTTCGCTTCGGACTGGGAACTACTGAAACTGGCGAACGGAACGGGGAGCGTTCGGTCGGAAAACCGCGATTGAGGATGTGCCGCATCGACTCGCCGGATCACTTCACTGGCCTCGGAACTCAAATGAGTTTCCGATGACGGTTCGGCCACGTGCGGATTGCTGCGCGGCACGAGGTATTCGGCGATTGGCTCCAACACGGGCCATTCCGATTGGCCGATCAACGGCTCTCCAGGAGCCAATAGCGGCGAGGGCAACGGCGTGACCGGTGGCAAAGACAACGGCGTGGTCAGCGGAGAACTTGTCAATTCGTGGAACAGCGAATCCGTCAACGTGGCTGGCGGCGCCAATTCCGGAAGCGGTTCGAGCGAGGGTGAGTTGAACGCGAGTGATCGTTCCGGCTTTGGTGAAGTCAATGGTGCCAGGGGGGCCAGCGACACCAAGTCGCCAGGGCGAACCGCCAACACATCGGATTCGGCCAAACTGGGCTTCGGTTGGATGGGCGCATACGGATCGGAGCTCGGTTGGCTCGACCAGCGTTTCAATAACTCGTGAGCATCTTTAATCCGACCGGTCGCTTCGGAAGCAGGGGGACTGGGCGGGGTCGCGACGGTGCTGAGCAATCCCCCGCAGACAGTGCAAAACACACGTTGATTGTCCGAAGAGACTTCGGCCGCGACATCGGCTTGACACTTACCGCACCACATCCATGCGTTCCGGTAATCAGTTGGCTCGCGATCGAGAGGAAACATGCTCGCAGGCATCCGGCCGCGAGACATTTCGTTTTCCTACCGACTGACTGAGCGAGATTGAGATCGGCAAAACTGGTTTAGAGCGGCATTATGGCCAGAATGGCGTTTGCCGCAAGATCGTTCCTCAATCGGCTTGCTGCGGTTTGAGGAGCTTGTCCATTTCTGGTGTTGCCATGTTCTCCGGCGTGGCGACGTACTCACCGGTGCCAAATCGCTTTTCGACCTTTTCGCCTCGGATGTGAGCGGTGAGTTTTTTGACCGCTTCGTAGCCCATCGTGACCGGATCTTGCAGGACGATGCCGTGGACTTTGCGGTCGGCCATTCCTTGGATCAATTCTTTGTTTGGATCGAAGGCGACGAACTTCACTTTGCCTGCGAGGCCCGTTTCTTCGAGTGCCTTGAGAACCCCGGCGGCGTTCGGTTCGCAGACGGCGAAGATGCCGTTGGCCTCGTCCTTGTACTTGTTGAGCACTTGCGTGGCTTTGTCGAGTGATGATTCTGGAGTCGTCCCAGCGTACTCGTCGGACGAGATGACCTTCATTTCCGGGAAGCCGGCTTTGATTGCTTCGAGAAAACCTTGTTCGCGCTGTTCGGTGCTTTCGCTGCCAGCGTTGTAGCGGAGCATCACGACGTTCCCCTTGCCGCCAAGCAATTCACCCAGCCGCTTGCCGGCGAGTTGGCCCCCTTTGAAATTGTCGGTGGCGACGTAGCTGACGATCACACTTTCATCCTGCAATGCACTGTCGAAGATCAGCACTGGAATGCCAGACGAATGCGCGTCCTTAACCGCATCGCCGAGTGCCTGCTTGTCGAGCGGTGCGAGGCAGATGCCATCGACTTTCTTTGTGACGAAATCTTGCACGACGCTGATCTGCCCATCGCGATCGTTCTCTAGCAGCGGGCCTTTCCACAAGATTTCGATGTTGCCGAGTTCCTTGGCCGCGTTGAGTGCGCCGGCATGAACTGACTTCCAGAACTCGTGC
>JANMIF010000086.1:0-79218 GCA_031375695.1 Planctomyces sp. | reverse complement strand
GATCGAAGTTCATCCTCTGGTATCTCATACGGTGCACCTTTTTTCTCTTCTTGCTTCACAATCACAACTGGACGCACGAGCCGCGCGTGCCATGAGGAACAAGGAACACAACATGCGATGTTTGTTTTTGTGTCTGCTGTTTGGATTCACGTCGATCGTCAACGGTGCCGAACGCGATACGAAACCGAATGTGCTTGTGATTTTGGCGGATGACTTGGGCTATTCCGACCTGGGCTGCTACGGCGGCGAGATCGAGACACCGGTGCTAGATGGACTCGCAAAGAACGGACTGCGGTTTACTCAGTTCTACAACACCGCCCGTTGTTGGCCATCGCGAGCGGCATTGCTCACCGGTTATTACGCGCAGCAAGTTCGGCGTGATTCGCTTCCCGGTCTGAAAGCGGGCAGTCAAGGCCAGCGGCCGAAGTGGGCGCGTCTCTTGCCAGAGATGCTCAAGCCGATCGGATATCGGTCGTATCATTCGGGAAAGTGGCACGTGGACGGAGCACGGCTGGCTGGCGGATTCGATCGGTCGTACAGCCTGGAAGATCACGATCGCTATTTCGCTCCGAAGAATCATTTCGAGGATGACGTCAAACTACCGCCCGTGAATTCCGATTCGCCGCATTACGTAACGATCGGCATTGCCGACCACGCGATCAAATGTCTGAAAGCGCATGCGGCCGATCACGCGGGGAAGCCGTTCTTTTCGTATGTGGCCTTCACGGCTCCGCACTTTCCGCTGCACGGTCTGCCAGAAGACATCGCCAAATATCGCAACACATATCGCACCGGCTGGAACATCGCGCGAGAAACACGATGGCGGAAGATGAAATCGCTCGGGCTGATCTCGTGCGACTTGTCGGCGGCCGAGCAGGACGTTGGGCCACCGTATCACTTTGCCGAAGCGCTGCTGAAGTTCGGCGCGGGTGAGGTCAATCGTCCGCTGCCGTGGGAAGAACTAACCGACGCGCAGCACAAGTTTCAAGCGGCGAAAATGGCGGTTCACGCCGCGATGGTCGATCGCATGGATCACGAGATTGGCCGGATCGTCGAGCAATTGCGAGCGATGAACACGCTGGATAACACGCTGATTTGCTTTATGTCCGACAACGGAGCAAGCGCCGAGATCATAGTGCGCGGCGAAGGGCACGATCCCGACGCACCGATTGGTTCAGCGAAAACATATCCGTGCCTTGGCCCCGGCTGGTCGAACGCCGCGAACACGCCGTTCCGTCGTCACAAGACTTGGGTTCACGAAGGAGGCATCTCGACGCCGCTGATCGTTTCATGGCCGAATGGCATCAAGGGACGCGGTGAATTGCGGCACAATCCCGGTCACTTGATTGATCTCGTTCCGACCGTTTTGGAAGCGACCGGCGGCAAGCGGCCGGAAACTTGGGACGACGAACCGGTACCGTCTCCGCCCGGCAAAAGCTTGTTGCCAACTTGTGTCTCGGATGGCGCTGTGACTCACGAGTTCTTGTGGTGGCTGCACGAAGAGAACAAGGCGATTCGCGTCGGAGATTGGAAGCTAGTCGCCGCTAAGAATGGCCCATGGGAACTGTACGATCTGAAAACCGATCGCGCCGAATCGAACAATCTCGCCGACCAGCAGCCAGATAAGGCCCGCGAACTCGCCGTCAAATGGGAGCAGGCACTCACTGAATTCAAAACGTTGGCGACGAGCGATCTGTCAGCGAAGTAGCGCATGGGTTTTGACGAGCCGGAGAGCGTCAGCTCAGTGAGTGTCATTCGTTGGTTTGGGTACCCGCGCGGTCCCGCTACACTCTAGCCGTTTGCGATCCTTGCCAATATCCGCCGAAATCGTCCCCTGCGGGAGACAAGCGAAAACATGCTGCCACCTTTGCGACTTCAACCGCTTTTCCAGCAGCGTCCTTGGGGCGGGCATCGGCTGGCGGATGAATGGCACAAGTCCGACGCGGACTCCGCCGGCGGCTGGGGCGAATCTTGGGAAGTCGCCGATCTCGGACCAGTTCAATCTCGCGTGATCGGCGGACCGTTTAATGGAACGCCGCTCGGAACGCTGATCACCGAACATCGAGACGAGATGCTCGGACCGCAGGCCGCGATCGGCCCGTTTTCGCTGCTGTTCAAATTCCTGGATGCCGCCGAACGACTTTCGGTTCAAGTTCATCCGAATGATGAACTGGCGCAGCGGCTGACTCTCGGTCCGCGGGGCAAGTCGGAAGCCTGGGTCGTGCTCACTGCGGAACCGGGAAGCCTAATGTTCGTCGGCCTGCGATCCGGGATCGACCGCGAAACGCTTGAATCTCATTTGGCTGCCGGGACTGTCGCCGACTGTTTGCATGCGTTGCCCGCACGGCCAGGCGACGTCTTTTCAATTCCGGCAGGAACTGTTCACGCGATCGGTGCCGGAGTCACGCTCGCAGAACTTCAACAATCGAGCGACGCCACCCTGCGGCTGTTCGACTGGAACCGTCGTGATGCACAAGGCCGCCCGCGAACGTTGCACATCGACGCCGCGTTGCGTTGTATCGACTTCACCGCCGGACCCGTCTCCCCCGCCGTGCCGCGACGGCTCCCGGCCGAACTCTTCAGCGCAACTGCTGGGGGTTCTTCCGGCGAAAATATGTCTGAGGAATTGACCCGCACACCGTACTTCACTTGGCGAAGGCACACTGGCAGTGATCCGTTCACATTGAAGCCAATCGGTCGCTGCCGTTTGCTCTCGCTGATCAACGGACAGGCCGACCTGCAATCCGGTCGCCTCGTGGAAACGCTTCGACCCGGCGACACCCGGTTCATCCCGGCCGCGACCGACCGTCTCATCATCCAACCGCGACCACACTGCGTGCTGCTCGACGCCGAACCGTAAGCCGTTTGGCAGATGGAAATCGACCGTCGGATAAGCCTTTCAGCTTGTCACGTTCGGGATTGAGGGTGACAAGCTGGTAGCTTATCCCACGGGTCTCAATTCATCGCCAGCGATCGTCTTCAAACTGATGATGTGTTTTTGCAGCGGCTTTATGGGAGACATGATCGACCAGTGCAGCCGCGATGTGCAGATCATCGCGGGACGTGATCTTGATGTTCATCGCGGAACACTCGACGACCGAAACGGGGTGGCCCAGCCGTTCGACAAGTTGAGCTTCATCGGTCGGCTGAAAATCACCGCGTTGAGCGAACGCATCGAGCAACAGTTGTCGGCGAAAGACTTGTGGCGTTTGGGCCGCCCACAAGTTGTCACGCGGGACCGTCGTTTCGATTTGATCGCCAGACACGACCCGCTTGAGCGTGCTGCGAATCGGCGTGGCGAGAATCGCGGCGCCCGTCTTCTCAGCTTGGCGAAAGACCGATTCAATCCATTCGCTGGCCAGCAGAGGTCGCGCGGCATCATGCACGGCTACGAAATCAACATCCGAGCGAACTCGCGCCAACGCCCGCTCGACCGTATCGGCTCGCTCGTTGCCGCCGGTCAGCAACTCCAAATTCAAGAAAGCCAAATTGGCCCGATACTTTTCTTTGAACCAGTCCATGTCTTCCGGCGAGAGCGCGATGATCCGCTGCACAACATCATCGCGGTTCACAAACGGTTCGAGCGCTCGCAACCAGACTGGGCGGCCTTTGAGTTCGACAAACGTCTTTTTTTGCGGAGCACCCAAACCGAGCGAGGCCAATCTGGTGCCGTTCCCAAATCGTGTACTCCGACCGGCAGCTGGTAGAATGACGGCGAAAGTGGACATTTCGATTGGCCTCAATGTGTTTTTGTAACATTGTGATGTGACACTCCGCGTCGTAATTCACGCTGCGGAGCGTCGTGCCACAATGTCTCACTGGCGGCGTTTCGGCCGCAAGGAAATCGTGTTGCCGGACACCTCGACTTCGCCTCCAAGGGATTTCACAAGTTGGCGGCAGATCGCTTCGGCGGTTTGATCGGTCACGTCAAGATCGACTTTTTTGTCGAATGGCACATCCGCGTTGGCGAACTCTTGTTCGTCGGCGACAATCGAGATTCCCTGTTGCCGCAAACTTTCCAGAACGTCGCGCAGTGGCGCGTTCTGAACATTGAAGGTGAACTTGCGATGACGAACGTCGAGCGTTCGGCCTTTGATCGGGCGAGACGTTTTCGCGGCCGAGTGATCACCGGTTTCAGCGACTGGCTTCGACGGACGGGGCTTTTCCAACTGCACCGTCTCGAATTTTGCCAGTATCTCGGCCGGGATCGGCACGATATTTAGGGCCAAGCGGTCGGGAACAAATTCGAACGTCGTTCCGAAGGGAAACAACATCAGCGAGAGCGATTCGACCAGCGACATCTGCGGCAACGATCCGGCCGCCCACAGGTCGTGCGGCAATTGATCGAGGCCGTTGAGTTCAATCGGAAACCTTTCGGTGAGTTGTTTCAGCACATCGCGTGGACTGTCGAGATCGTCCCAAGCCAGTGACGACTTTTTATGAAGTGCCGCTCGTTGTGCGGGCCAGGGATTTTTCGGACCTTTGGTTTTGTCCGAGGTGATTCGCGCCCAGTCCTGACTTCGCAGTTCTAACAGTTGCCGCAACGTGGCGACCGCCGGAGGTGAGCCGACGTAAACGACATGTCCAACTTGCGTCGATTCCGCATTCACCGTGCGAGCCGCAGCAACGATCAAGTCTCTCAACGGCTGTGACTTGGCTAACAGCGATAATTCGGTGGACGGATCAAGGCGACGATCGAGCAGAATCGAAACGCGAGTTGCGTCACTGAGTTCGCGGAAGGCCTCTCGAATCGGCACGCTCTGCCAGCTTCGCCCGACCGGTTTGTCCATCGCGGCGCGCAACAAATTGGCGGTCAGCTTGTTGTCCGGTTCAGCAGCGGCCACGGCGATCGCGAAAGTCGCCAAGAACGCGACGGTTGACAACATCGTTTGTTGGAAAGTTAGCAGCATGGAAGTTGTTTACGTAGAAGCACGAAGAAGTAAAAGCGGTGATGTTGTATCACAACAAACGGGACTTTCGCATGAGTAACTAGCCGACGTGAACGTGGATTAGGAACGCTCGCCCTTAAGACGGCTCGCGTTAGGCTCGGTCGACCGGTTCATCGAAAAGCTGAGCTCACGCAGCGTGCATACCGAACGATTGAATCGCCCGTGATAAACATTGATCAAAACGACTGGCTTCGATCACCAGTACATTCAAGTGATTTGCGCGCGTTGCACCGTAAGCGTTTGCAGTCGCTGCGGATTGGGCTCGGGCAATTCGATGGGAGCGCGAATTCCAGGTTTGCCCTCGGCCGTACGGATCAATTCGAGCGGAGGATCGGCCAAATCTTGGTGGTAGAAGCGGCTACTGGGAAAGATGTCGGCGGGATACGTGAAGTTGTTGAGCATCGACAATGCGACACACAGGTTGGCCCCAACCGCGCTTTCCAACATGCCGCCGACCCAGCATGGGATGCCAGCCGCTTGGCAGATGTTGTGAACGGCGATGGCGTTTGTCAGCCCGCCGATTCGGCCCGGTTTGATGTTCACATAACGGCAACTCTTCAGTCGCACGGCGAGCTCTGCTTGCCGGACGTTGTACACACTTTCGTCGAGGCAGACCGGCGTGCGAACCTGGCGCTGCAACTCCGCGTGATCAACCACGTCATCGTGGTTCAGCGGTTGCTCGTACATCGCCAGATTGAATTCGTCCACCTGCTGAAAGAGCTTCAGATCGCTGAGCCGATATCCGCTGTTGCAATCGATGTGAATCGGATGAGTCGGGAATTGTGCTCGCACGGCGCGGAGCATCGGCAAATCCCAGCCGGGGCGAAATTTGAGTTTGATCCGAGGAAAACCATCCGCAATCGCTTGGCCGATCCCCGCCAACAATTCATCGAGTGAATCGAGCACGCCGAAATCCGCACCAACTGGGACTTCGGTCCGCACGGAAGATTGTCCGGCTGCGTCGGCCAACAATTCGTGCAGGGGCTTGTTCGCGATGCGGCTTTGCAACGCCCACCAGGTGTTATCGAGAATCGCCTTGGCAAACGAATTCCCTTTGAAGATCGCCAGTCGCTGCTGCAAGTCGGCCCCCGACGCGATCTCTTTTCCGACAATCTGCGGCGAGAGCCAATCGCGGCACAGCGAAAAAATCCCGTTGGCACACTCCGGGCTATAGCACGGCGCGGCAAACGGAGTGCTCTCACCCCACGCCGAAACCGACCCACTGGTCATGCGACACAAAATCGAGTCAATCGTTGCATCTTCACCGTAAGCCGTCCGCCACGGGGAAATCAACGGCATGGCGACGTGAAACAATTCGATCCGGTCGATGTGCATGGGAGATATTTCCGAGCCATGATGAAGTTGATTGTGTGGTAGAAAAATCGGGATAAAACAAATTCCAAATCAGTTCGCGACTTCTTCTTTTTTGCCCTCAGTTTTCACCATTTTATGTGCACTCGACTCGACTCACGACTCCGCTTTCCAGAACTCGTCTTCCCCCTTTTTGACCGGCGGCTTCTTGACGGGCTTGGGTTGAGCACTGGGTTTGTCCATCGACGACAGGGCCATTTCGAGGAGTTCGTCGTCCTCGGTTGAGGCGGTTCGTTTGGGAGCCGTCGGTTTGGTGGGCGGGGTGAGTTTCGGTTTTCCGGAGTTGGCGGACGCAGGAGCGGCTGGCTTCATTCCGGGTCGCTCGGGCGGCATCGGTTTGGCTGCGGGTTTGGTTTTTTGAGCACCGCAGGCGGGGCAGATCCCTTTGGAATTGAGTGGTTCCCCGCATTCATTGCACAGCGGGACCGGATGGCTGGAATCCTCGATTTCCGGTGTGCCGAAGACGGATGTCGTTCCCAGGCTGGGTTTCTTGTTCGAACTACTTGCAGCGGGAGCGGGCTTGAGCGAGGACATGTTGGTCTTGGCCTGCACCGGTTTGAGTTGCGGTGTTGGTGGCGCTGAAGGCCGCGTGCTCGCGACAGACTTTACGCTGGGCGCGGCGACCGTCGGCGTTGAGGGTTTCGTGGTGACTGGCTTCAGTATCGATGGCTCTGCGGTCGTCACCGGCTTCGTCCCGGACGAAGCATTCGGAGCCGAAGCGTTCGGCTGGAGCGCGGGCGAGGTCCACTCGACTTGAGCCTCGTCGTCGATCACGGGTTTCTCGGCGGTGGATTTCTTGGTCAGATTCTCTTCGCGCGCGATGACCGTTTGCGCTTGTTTGCCGCTGGTCAAATCCTTGGCGGTGACGAGCACGCGTGCTTGTTCGTTGTAGCTGATTGTGACTTCGACCAACGAATTGACCGGCAAGTTCGGCGGCAGGTCATTGACGATGCACGTGCCGAGTTCCACAAATTGTTGATCGGCGATCGTGCCGCTTTCGACGATGTGCAGATGCACGCGTTTTTGATTCGGGATGACAGTGCCGAACGTTTGCGAGATCGAAGCGGGCAATTCGGTGTTCGCCGGGATCAGATAATGCGGCACGCGAGTCCGCGTTTCCGGCTGCCGAATTAAGATGCCGAGAGCGCGGGCGTTCACACTGTGCTGCTTAATCCTTTGCAGCTTGGCGGTTGCTTTTGGGCTGAGGATCGACTTCGCGAATTCGCTGTTGGTCAGCAACATGCCGGCGTAATATGTGGCTCCGTGCGAAATCGACTGATCGGGAGATAGCGATGTATTCAGCGTTTTGAAGCCGATTTCCGACAGCGCCTTCTTGATCGACGGCATGCGTGACGAACCGCCAGTGGTCAGGATCGTGTCGCTCGACTTCAGGCCGAAGTTGTAAGCCCGCTGCACATCGCGAGTCAGCTTGACGGTCCGGTCCAGCAATGGCTTGGTCAACTTGTCGAACTCGGCCCCTTCGATTTGATAGACCTTGCGATGCCCGCCGTGCGAGCAAGTCAACGCGGCTCGCGGCCGCACGGTCAGACCTCTCTTCGCGTTCTCCACGGCGGTGGCCAAGAGCTGCATGGACTCTGGGTCTTTGCGCGGATCGGCACCGAACTCGCGTGCGAATCGCGTGCAGATCGCTTCTTGCAACGTCTCGTTCCAGTCGATGCCGCCCAGATGCAAATCGCCAGTGCTGGCGATGACTTTGACTTCGTCCTTGTGGTACTTGACCAGCGACAAATCGAACGTGCCGCCGCCGAGATCGTAAACCAGAATTCGTTGCTCGTCGGTCAGTTCCGTGAACCACAAGCCTTCGGACCCAAGCACGTAGCACAGCGCCGCCGCCACCGGTTCGTTAATGATGTCCACACGCTTCAGCCCTGCCTGAAATCCCGCCTCAACGGTTGCCTGCCGCTGCCAATCGCTGAACTGCGCCGGCACCGTGATCACCGCCTGCGTGATCTCACCAATCTGCTCCGCGGCCGCGTCGAGCATTTTTCGCAGAACATAGGCTCCGATGTCCACGGGCGTGTACGCTTTGCCCTCGATTGTCCACGTCTTGTGCGAGCCGATCTCGCGTTTCGAGTTTTGCACGACATGCGACGGTTTCAGGACCGCGTTCCGAAGCGCTTCGGTCCCAACGATGACTTCGCCGCCGTCGAACATCACGACCGACGGCGTCGTCAGCTCCCCTTCTTGATTCGGCAAAGTCACCGGCTCGCCATGCTCGTTGAGATACGACAAACACGAATAGGTCGTTCCCAAGTCAATTCCAACAGCGTGAGTCTTCAGCATAATCAGCCTTTGAGATACCTCGCGCCTAAGTGAGTTTCCTCACGGCGCAGCGAACCCTCAAATCAGAAAACGGAGCCAGCCCATGCTATCAACAGCCCAAACGGCTCACCAGCAGCGATCCAACGGTGATGGCCTAATCGGCGGAGACGAACCGGTCAAATCGCGGAGAAGCTCGCGTCACCAACCGATCACCGTTTAGTGTTGCGAACATTGCGGCGGCACACGGTTGTGACTCGATCATTTTCAATCCGCGATCTAAGCCGAGCACACACACGGCGGTCGCGAGGCTGTCGGCCGTTATGCCGTCGGGTGCGATCACCGTGACGCTGTGACGATCGGTCAAGCCAAGGCCGGTTTGCGGATTGACGATGTGCGAATATCGTCGGCCGTCGAGTTCGACAAATTGATACGCGTCACCCGATGTTGAGATCGAGCAGTTCGCTAGTTTCGCGAACATTGTCGGCGCAGCATCCGGTTCGCGCAGCGAGGCGATGCCGATTCGCCAACCGGTCTCGCCGGGCGGCGGATCGCTAACGACGATGTCGCCGCTGCCGTCGATCATCGCGCTCGTGATGCCCTGGTGTTTGAGCAGTTTGATCGCCTCATCCGCCGCGTATCCGACCGCAATGCCGCCGAGATCGAGCTTGATGCTCGGCTTGAGCAATTCGACCGAGCAGTCTTCGCAACGCAGCCGCACGTTTCGCCAGCCAACAACGGCGCGAGCCTCCGCCAGTTGCTTGGCATCAGGCATGTCCTTTTGTCTACGTGCTCGCCGCCACAACTTGACGAGCGGCCCGACCGTGACATCGAACGCGCCGTCCGAGGCTTCGGAAATTTGAGTCGCCTTGTTCAAAACGAAAAACAACTCCGACGAGACCCGAATCGGCTTGCCGGGTCCAGAATCTCGGCACAACCCCATCAATTCGCTGGCCGACTCGTAGTCACTCATCAGCGAATTGAGCTGTTCGATGCGTGCCCAAACAGAGTCGATGGCCTTGTTTGCCGAGCCTTCATCGCAGGCATAGAATGCTGCCGCGAACGGAACTCCCATCAAAGTGCGGCGAAATTCAAACCGCCGCAACCCGGATGATTCGGCCTTCGGCGGAGTTTTTTCGGGCGGTTCGGCCACACTCGGCGAGACGGCAATGATGCAATGCAACAACAAAACCAAAGTGGGGCAGACACCCCGCACTCCAAAACGAACAAGATAACGCGGAGTAATTTTCATGAGTGGCAACAGACTAAGTGGGCCGAGTTGGCTCGTGCAAGGTGGGCGTTGGGCAGTGTTCGGAATTGCAATTGTCGCAGCTTCGACCGGCAGCGGCTTCGCGGCGGACAAAAACCCCGACGCGGAAGCCAAAACTGACAAAGAAATGAAAGCCTACAAGCAGGCGATCCCCGGCACTGAAGTGACATTCGAGATGCTCCCGATCCCCAGCGGCGAGTTTTTGCTTGGCAGTCCCGAAAGCGAGGCAGGTCGTCAGATGGACGAAGGCCCGCAGGTGAAGGTCAAGATCGAACCGTTTTGGATGGGAAAGTACGAAGTCACCTGGAACGAATATGACATCTGGAGCTTCAACCTCGATATTCAACGCCGCAAAGCGCTGAACCTCACGGCCAGCGAGTTCGATCCGAAAGCGGATGCGGTGACTCGTCCGACGAAGCCTTACACCGACATGACTTTCGGCATGGGCCATGACGGATATCCGGCGATCTGCATGACTCAGTTGGCAGCGAAGACGTATTGCAAATGGCTCAGCGAAAAGACCGGTCATTACTACCGCCTGCCAACCGAAGCCGAATGGGAATTCGCCGCTCGCGCGGGGACGGCGACCGCATATTCGTTTGGCGACGATCCGACCAAACTCGACGAGTACGCTTGGCACTTCGGCAACAGCGATGAGAAGTATCATCCGATCGGCAAGAAAAAGCCGAACCCGTGGGGCTTGTACGACATGCACGGCAACGTCAGTGAGTTCTGTCTCGACCAATATCACGCCGACCATTACGCGACGCTCGCGAAAAGCGGCACGACCGTGAATCCGCTGGCGGTGGTCAGCAAGCTTTACCCGCATGCGTGCCGAGGCGGTTCCTGGGACGACGACCCGGAACGACTTCGCAGCGCGATTCGCTTCTTCTCAAAGCCGGAATGGAAAATCCAAGACCCACAAATCCCGAAGAGCATCTGGTACTTCACCGATGCATTGCAGGTCGGTTTCCGCATCATCCGCCCACTGCGAGTGCCGTCGGAGGAAGAACGAAAGAAGCTGAACCTTGACCCGGAAGACGCCATCAAAGATCGCGACTGAGCCCACGAACCGGAAGATTTAGCGTTTCAACTACAATCGGCACGATCCGCAGAGCCATTCGGATCGTTGGACTCGGCGAACCTTCGCCAAATACCGCCCAAATCCGACCATGCCTTTTGAGGTTTCTGATACACGCGGTTCGATGTTCAAGGAACGTAATTTCGTCTCCGCACGAGACCTCCATTCGTGGGGCTGAATAATTCCGTTTGACACCCTTTTTTTGACACTCGTATACTCGCCTCATTAACCTAAGGTAGAAGTTGGCTGCGGTTAGACGAATACGGATTGTCTGACGTCTGCTCAAATTCGCCACCAATGAGGCAGTTGAAATGAATAACATCGGTAAGACTTTGGCAGGGATGTCTACGTTCTTTAGCATCTTGTTTCTGGGGTTTGTGTTTGCGGCTTGCATCGGAGGAACGAACTGGGAAGGGGAAGCGGCCAGCCTCGAAAACTATGTGGTCGAACCCACGACGAGCGATAAGAAAGAAGTCACCTACACGGTCAAGAACAAAGCGACGGGTGAAACGGTCAAAGGCACTTCCAAGATACTGCCAGATGTCATCATTGCCGCGCACAACCATGAAGCAGGACAGCTCAAGGAAAAAATCGACGCGTTGGAACTGCAACACCAACCGCTACCAACTCGATTGGTGGAAATCCAGCAGCATCAAAAGATCGATCGCAAAGCGATGGAGACTCGCGAACAACAATTGGCGGAAGAGTTCGAGAGTCTGTCAAATAAGGTTCAAGAGTTGTCTGTAGAGGGTGACAAAACCTCGCAGGAAGCGTTGACCACTTGGAACGAAGGGGAGTTGCGGCGTGAAGATGTCGCCCGGCTCCGCAATCATTTGGAAGAGTTGGACGTTGATGCGTTTCAGCTGAAAGAACAAAAGAAGCGGTTGCAAGATGAATTGAGCCGATTGCAAGGTGTGCTGGCTCGGTTACAACGGCGAAACGTGCAACTGCAAGCGAAAACTCCTGCCGCCAACTAAGTGACGGGAGTACTCCGGGGGATCATCATGTCGTTTCTAGGCAAACTGCTGATCGCGTTTCAATTGGTCTTGAGCATCGTCTTCCTGGCCTTCGCCGGAGCGGTCTTTTCCACTCAGCAAAACTGGAAGACCCTCGCGGAGACCAACGAAAAGAATTTGAAGACGGAACAAGCGGCCCACCAGAATGATCTGCAAGCGGATCAACTAGCAAAGGCCAACTTGCAACAAGAGCTGAAGAATGAACTGATGAATGCGTCTGTCGCCGCCGGTAGCGCAAAACTGTTGGAAGACGATGTGACAAGCCTGAAGAAGGAATTGGTCGCCGCGAGGACCGAGCGAGATTCGCAACGAACGTTAGCCCAGGTCGCCACGGAAGAGGCTCGGCAGCGACGTGACGAAGCGTTACAGCAACGAGCCGTCAACAACGATCTGCACAAGTTGCTCACCGAAAAGAACGACAAGGTCAAAGCCCTCGAAGACATCGTTTTCAACAAGTCGGTCGAGGAGAAATCGCTGACTGACAAACATTCCAAACTACTGCAAGAGTCCGCGATCTACAAAAAGATTCTGGCGGCCAACGGGCTTTCGGCCGATCCGAAATCGGTGGTCGGCCTGCAAGCTCCACCACCGACCGTGCAAGGCGAAGTGTTGGAGACCAAGCGTGGCGGACGCGCCGGTTCCGACTTGGTGGAAATTTCGCTAGGTTTGGATGACGGATTGGTCGAAGGCCACAAGTTGTCGGTTTATCGTCCGGCGGCTGGTGATCGCGCGGCGAGTTATTTGGGCGAAATCCGCATCGTTTACGTGACGCCGGACCGATCCGTCGGAGTGGTCGTGGCACGAGCGAAAAATGGAATCATTGCGAAAGGCGATAATGTCACGTCGAAGCTCTGATGGCGGCAATGCTCCGCCCCCCGATGTTTACGTCGGCCTGTTGTTCATTTCGGTGGCCGCGCTGGTCATGGGGATCATCCTGTTGATCCTCGAACTCAACCGCTATCAATGGACGATGGGCTGAAAGTGATCGTTTCGCGACACTGGAGGCCGTGATGCCCGCAATGATTGTGGCTCCGCAGCCGTTGGCTGTTGAAGAAGGTGCAAAGGTGCTGTCGAACGGCGGGAACGCCTTTGACGCGGCAGTGGCGACGGCCGTAGTGCAAGGGGTCATCGACCCGCATTCGTGCGGACTCGGCGGTTATCTGGTGATGACGTATCACCGCGCCGGGCAGACGACGCCCGCTCCGATCTTCGATGCGCCCGCGATTGCCGGTTCGCTGGTGAAGCCGGACATGTGGAAGGGCGACATCTTGCGGCCGAACCCCGATGGCTGGGGCTATTTCTTGAAGGGCAAGGTCAACGACGAAGGCTATCGGTCGATCTGCGTTCCAGGCATGGTCCGCGGTTTGTCGGAGATTCAGCGTCGCTTTTGCACTCGTCCGTGGAGCGAACTGTTGCAACCGGCGATTCGAGTGGCCGAAGAAGGTTGGCCGATCAGCGCGAACAAAGCCGCCTCGTGGAAAGAGCCGCGTGCGTTTCCCGAAAGCTCGTCGCTGTTCGACAAGCTGCATGCCACGGACGAAACGAAACGAGTTTGGCTGAAGCCAGACGGTTCGACTTACGAATCGGGTGACAAATTCCGACACCCCGATTATTGCCGAACGCTGCGCCGCTTGGCTGAGCACGGCGCCGACGATTTTTATTCCGGCATGCTGGCTCGCGAGTTTGCCGCTGACTTGGAAAAGAAGGGCTCATGGATCACAGCCAACGATCTGGCCGAATATCGCACGCGAGAGGCTCCCGCGACAGTGATCTCGTACCGCGGCCATGAAGTCGTCACGAATCAAGCCCCCCATGGCGGCCCGACACTCGCGCAGATTCTGAAGATTTTGGAAGTCGACGATCTGCGCTGCCTGGGACACAACTCGGCGAAGTACATTTTGCGCGTGTCGCGTGCGATGCAAGCGGCCTTCGCTGATCGCAACCGTTTGATGGGTGATCCCGACTTTGAGCCGGATCGGACTCACTGGATGTTGTCGCCGGAACGGATCTGCGAGCTGCAAAAGTTGGTCGCGTCGGGTGAGTCGATTCGCGTGCCGCGCGGGCCGACGGAAGCGAAAGACACGACTCAAGTCACGGTCGCAGATCATTGTGGGAATTGGGTGTCGCTCACTCATTCGCTCGGTTCGTCGTCGGGAGTCATCTCGCCCGGCCTGGGCTTCATGTACAACAACTCGATGATCAACTTCGATCCGATTTCCGGCGGTCCGAACAGCATCGCGGCTCGCAAAGGCCGTACGACGGGCATGACGCCTACAATCGTGTATCGCGGCGGGCAACCAGTGCTGGCACTCGGCGCGCCGGGAGCCACGCGGATCGTCACGGCTGTGCTGCAAGTGATGCTCAACTGGATCGACTTTGGGATGAGCATTTCCGACGCGGTCCTCGCGCCACGTTTCGATTGCCAGGGAGACACGATCAAATGTCAGGCGAGAATCCCGGAAATGATCTGTGCCGAAGTGCGGAAGCAACAACCGATCGAACGAGCCGCGAAAAGCCACGGCGGCTTTGCGTTGGTTCACGCGATTGCCTGTGATCCACGAACCTCCCAACTGACCGGCGCGGCCGACACCGGCGGCGAAGGAATGCCGCTGTTGGTTGATTGAGCTTGTCACACTAACCCGACACGCAATAACGCGAGCGAGGTTCCCAAAGCCGAACAATGCCAAGTTTCGTGAAACGCTCGCCTCACTTGAGCTTCAGTTTAGTGTCAACAGGAAACCACATGTCAGAACCGACCACATTATTGCTTGTCCGCCACGGCACGACCGACGCAAACGTGCGTGTGCCGTACATCCTGCAAGGAAGCGGCATGGATCTGCCGCTAAACGACAACGGCCAGCGACAAGCGGAACAGGTCGCCGAGTTTCTGGCGAGCTTTCCGATCCAGCACGTTTATGCCAGCCCGCTTCTGCGAGCGGTTCAGACCGGCGAGTCGATTTCTGCGAGGCATTCGCTCCAAGTGCAGACGGTTTCTGAAATTGTCGAATGCAACGTTGGCGTTTGGGAGGGAAAAAACTGGGACACGATCGCTGGTGAGCATCCCAAGGAGTATGTGGAATTTCATCGCGACCCGGCGATCAATCCGTATCTCGGCGGCGAGTCGTATGCCGATGTGCTCCGCCGTGCATTGCCGGCGGTCACGCGATTGCTCGAACAACATGCCGGCCAGACAATCGTGGTTGTGGCTCACAACATCGTGAACCGCGTGATTCTCGCCGAATGGCTAGGGCTGGATTTGCGAAGAGCCAAAGACCTGCAACAGTCCAACTGCTGTGTCAACGTCGTCCGGTGCGATGCCGGCCGACCGATCGTGACCACAATGAATGCCACCTTTCATTTGTCAGCAAGCCTCGGCTAGATCGTTATCAAGTCGCAGCCGATGTCGATTCACTGGCTAACTGGCGAGTGAACTCCACAAATGATTGCAGAAGGTTCTTGGCGACTTTGTCGGTGATCGCTTTGGCGGCGCGATCGGCGGCGGAGCGCGGATCGGATTCCGCGCCCGTCACGAGCAGCGCGGCGGCGGCATTCGCGATGATGATGTCTCGCGCGGGACCGGAATCGCCCGCGAAGACGGCTTGAATTCGAGCGGCGCTCTCGGCGGCGGATTCGACTCGCAGCTCTTCGACACGGCATTCGGGGAGACCGAATGTCTCGGCGGTCCAGGATCGGCGATTGACCTCGGAGCCGGCGACTTCGAAGACGGTTGTTTCGCCCCACAGGCTGACCTCATCCAACTGATCGTTGCCGCAAACGACGAACGCGCGTTTGCGGCCGAGCCGCGAGGCGGCGCGAGCCAGCTTCTCGGCGGTGTCAATGCGCGACGCTCCGAGCAATTGAAATTCGGCACCGGCGGGATTTGTCAGCGGGCCGAGCAGATTGAACAGCGTCCGAAACTTCAATGCTTTGCGAACCGGAGCCGCGTGGCGCATCGCACCGTGAAAGATCGGGGCGAAGCAAAATCCGATGCCGATCTCGTCGAGGCAACGGCCGACTTGAGCAGGAGTCAAATGTGTAGACACGCCGAGGGCTTCGAGCACATCGGCCGAACCGGAGCTGCTTGAGACGCTGCGATTGCCATGCTTGGCGACAGGGACACCGCACGCCGCCGCGACGAACGCCGTCGCCGTACTGATGTTGAACGTCCGCAGTTCATCGCCGCCGGTCCCGCAGGTGTCGAGCAGCCCGCTTCGTGCAGTCGGCACTTTTTCCGCCAGGTCGCTCATCGCACGAGCCGCTCCGACGATTTCATCGACCGCTTCCCCTTTGACCCGAAGCGCGGTTAGTAACGCGGCGATCGAAACCTCGTCGCACTCGCCAGCCATGATCGCAGCGACCGCTTGTTGGCAGATCGGTTCGGGAACATCGTAGCCGTCGAAGACAAAATTGATCGCAGCGTGAATGGCAGAGTGCATAACAAGTCCTTTGATGGAAAAATACCGAAGCCCGCAAGTGACGAGTTCGCCTAGCTACGCATCAGACCGAAATTGATCTTGGCTGAACAGTGTTGAGTGTCCCTGTTCAGGAAAACTCGTTGAGGCTGTGTCAAATCCCTTCGGGCTCTTCGCTGCCTTGCGGCACAAGACAACTGTCGAGTCACCGCCGAGCTGCGAAGAGCGCAGAGTTGTTTTCCGGCATTGAACAATTCCGGTCTGATCGGTGAAATCTCGACGTCATTGTTCCGCCACGTGAGGTGGCCGTTCTCTGGATCACACGGAATCGGACTTCATCATGATTTGCATCTCTGTTTCTCCGGAATCACGGACTCTCGCCAAGGTCGATCTGCTGAATGCCGCCATGCGCTGCGACGTGGTGGAATTGGGACTGGACCATTTACTCAAGGAACCGAACGTCGCCGAGTTGATGGAAGATATTCCCAAACCGATCCTGATTTCTTGCCGCAACAAAGAACAAGGGGGAGCTTGGGACGGGACGGAGCAGGAGCGGATTACGCTGTTGCGTCAGGCGATCGTGGCCAGTCCGGCATATATAGAACTCGACTTGGAAACGGCCAAGTCAATTCCGCGGTTCGGCAAGACGAAGCGAGTTATCAGTTACATCAGTTTGGATCGTCCGTTGTCGAGCAACATCGACTCGATCTTTGAACAAGCCAAGAAGGTCAACGCCGACGTTGTCAAATTCACTTGGCCGACGCCAACGTTGGAAGCTGCTTGGCCGCTGCTGTCGGCCGTGTCGAAGAAACGCGACATCCCGGTCGTTGGGCTGGGACTGGGGCGGACAGGGATCACGTTTTCGTTGCTCGGCCGCAAGTACGGCTCACCTTGGATTTACGCGGCACTCGAAAAAGGGATGGAAGCGTTCGAGGGACAAGCGACCGTATTTGAACTCGACGAAACTTACGGCTGGCGAAGCATCAACGCGCAAACCAAGTTTTTTGGCGTTTCGGGATTGGGCGACAGCGAAACGATCACCGTACGAACGATGAACAAGATGTTCGACCGCGCGGGACTCAACATGCGTTGCCTGCCGCTCACGACAGAGCGGTTCGATAAGTTCAAGACCATGCTCGACGCCATCAAGCTGAATGTGCTCGTCACCGCCGGCAAGACGGCCGAAGAGATGCTGGCTTTGGCCGAGAAGCAGGAAGAGGTCACGCAGATGTCGGGGCATGGCGACTTGCTGCTGAAACAAAACGACGTGTGGACGGCGTACAACAGTGTGTGGCGCAGTGCCGTCAAGGCGCTGGAGGCAGCACTCGGTAAAGGGAGCGGTGATGCTCGGCCGCTCGACCGACGCAACGTCATGGTCATTGGCAGCGGCGGCTTGGCCAAGTCGATGATCTTCGGTATCGCCAAACGCAAAGGTTTGGTCAGCGTCACCAGTTCTAACGACAAAGAGGCGCAGGCCCTCGCCGTTGAAATGAGTGTCCGATTCGTGCCGTACCAAAATCTGTACAACACGCTGGCCGACGTGGTCGTGTTCGCCGATCCCAGTTTGCAATTAGGTGGCAAGAAGGACGAGTTCAACGCGGCCTACCTGCGTGAGAACATGATGGCGATCGACGTCACCACGATGCCGGCCGAAAGCCCCGTGATGAAGGAGGCTCGGGAACGCGGAGCCAAAACCGTCAGCCCGGTCGATGTCTACGCCGAACAACTCGCCACACAATTTAAGTCAGCAACAGGTCAAGATGTGTCCGCCGCCGACTTCCGCGCGGAGTTGAGTGCAGTCGCGGAATAACGTGGCAAAACCACAGTTCAATGCAAAGTGAAGAGTGCGAAAGTACAAAATCGCGGTGCCGATTATTTGTTGTGTTCAACATTTTGCACTTTGGCATTCTTCACTTTGCACTCAATCCGCCGGGAAGCTCACGACGCGAACAGCTCGCGGATCGGGCGGCCGTCGGATATGCGATGAGGCCGGCCCGTCGTGTCATGAACTTCGGTCATCGGGTCGATGCCGAATCGCGAAAAGATCGTCGCCGTCAGATCGGCGGGGCTGACGGGATTCGTTTCGGGATACATCCCCAGCCGATCGCTTGATCCGTAAACGAAACCGCCCTTCACACCGCCGCCAGCGAACAACATCGAATAGCAATCGGGCCAATGATCGCGGCCGGCATTGGCGTTAATGCGCGGCGTGCGGCCGAACTCTCCGATCGCCACGACCAGCGTTGATTCGAGCAATCCGCGCTGGTCCAAATCTTCGATCAGCGCCGACAAGCTCTGATCCATTTGCGGCATCAGATAATGCTTGTGATGAAAGAAGTTGTTCGCGTGCGAATCCCAGTTCTGTCCCTGTTGATGAAAGTCGAAGACGTTGACGAACGGAACGCCCGCCTCAACCAGTCGCCGAGCAGTCAACAAATTCTGACCGCGCATGGCTCGGCCGACGGCCATCGCCGATTGACTGGTGTCGCCGTTAATCGCAGCAGCTGGTGTGAAGCCGTAGCGGTCGCGAGTCACCTGTAACTCCGCCGAGAGGTCGAGCGCTCGCCGCAAGATCTCCGATCCGAGCAACGAATACGCCTTGTCATAAAACGTTCGCCATTGCCGTTCCGCCGAGCTGCTCGCGGATGCCATGAGTCCATTTTCGAGAAGTGTCAGCAATCGCCGCCGATCACCGACACTGGCGAACGTCCGGCCGTTGGGCGGCGCGAGCGATCCGGCTCGATAGCTGCGGCTTTCGACATCCGCCGTGATCTGCAATGGATCAAACGCCGAACCCAAAAAACCGCCGCCCTGGCACGGCACATCGACCACGTTGTGAAACACAAACGGCAACGCGGCATGAGACACATCCAACCCGCGCTCACGCCACAAGTAGCTGCAGGTCGATCCGACGCACGGATAAAACTGCGGGATCGGAGCAAACTCCTCGCGATCCCCTTGAGGCGACTGCCGACCGGTCAGCACTTCGGTCGAAGCCGAATCGTGCAGCCGATTCTGATGATGCACGCTCCGCACGACCGCGACCTTGTGCATTACCTTCGCCATATGAGGCAGGTGTTCGGAGACGTACACGCCTGGAGCCGATGACGCAATCGGCTGAAACTCGCCCCGCACATCGGCGGGGGCATTCGGTTTCAAATCGTAGGTGTCGAGATGGCTCGGCCCGCCGTAATAAAAGACGACGATGCAAGCTCGAATCTTCGCCGCCGCTGACTTGTCCGTATCGGCCGCCGCCTGAGCTTGCCACAAACCCGATAACGACAACCCGCCAACCGCGGAACCTTGCAGCCACTGACGTCGAGTTTGCGGAAGCGTATCGATCATGGTCCTCGCCCCGGTGAAAACGCTAGTAGCTTTTCACTACCGGCGTGATCGTGCAAGGCCGAACTCCGTCGCACGAAGATGACAGCCCCAGTTGGCACGGGCATAATACTTCCCGATTCAGGATTCGAGTGATTGATCGCTAGCCACCGAAGAGGCGCCTCATGCGTGGTTCCAGAACTTCCTTGTCCATATTGTTGCTGAGTCACTTTTTGCTCGCTGATGTTTCGCCATTGCGAGCCGATACGACGCTGGTGGCCGACGGCCAACCACGTGCGGCAGTATTTGTTTCAGAGCGTGTCTGGGATGACGCTACGAAGAATCCGGAGCCGTCCGGTGTCTGGCGGACGCTCAAGCCGGAGGACAATCGGCGACGGCTGCGCGAGTCAGTGCGTGATCTTGTCGGCATCGTCGAGCGGATGTCGGGAGCGAAGTTGCCTGTCCAGATCGGTGCTCCGAAAGACGGCGATTCGCGAACTGCGATCTTGGTTGGTGAGTTGGCGGCGGCAAAGTTTGGTCAACCGGCGAAGAAAGTCGAGTATCAGCAAGGGCTGCGGATTGTTGTCAGCAACAACGCCGTCGGGCTGATCGGCGAGAGCGATCTCGCGACGAGTTATGCGGTTTACACGTTGCTCGATCAATTGGGCTGTCGCTGGTTTTTGCCGAGTTCGATGGGCGAAGTGCTGCGGACGGAGAAGACGCTCACGCTCAAAGACCAAGATATTTCGACGGGGCCGTACACGATCTATCGGGGGCTGTGGTATTGCGACAACGACTTCGCTCGCCGCAATCGAATGGGCGGAATGGAGCTTTCGGCCGGGCACAATCTCGAATTCTGCGTGCCAAAAGAACTTCGTGGGCAACATCCCGAAATCAAAGCGATCATCGGAGGCAAGCCGCATCCACATTGGGTGAAGTGGACTCACCCGCTGGTGGCTGAGGCGATCACGAAGAAATTGCTCGACGACTTGGCGAAGACTCCGGAGACGAAATCGTTATCGCTCTCGCCCGACGACGGCGCGACATGGGATGAATCGGATGACGCGAAGTTCGACGCGGGGGATTTTGATCCCGGATTGCAAACAGTGGCAAAGGCTGACCGGTTGATGGTGTTGTGCAATCGGATCGCAGCGGTCATTTCGCCGAAGTACCCGGAGGTAAAGTTCGGGATGTTGGCGTATGTCGATTACACGCGGCCGCCAGTTCGGGAGAAGCCGCATCCAGCGATTGTGCCGCAGATCGCGCCGATCACGTTCAGCAGAGCTCACCCGCTGAACGATCCAGGTGAACCGAACAACAAGTCGATGCAGCATCTCGTCGAAGGCTGGGGCAAGGTCGTGTCGGCGACGAGCTACTACTTCTACGGTTTTTATCTGGCCGAGGTGTCGTCGCCGAACCCGATGCTGACCAAGTGGGGTCACGACATCCCGTTCATTTATCAACGTGGAGCCTGCCGCTACTGGCAGCCGGAGACGCTGACAAATTTTGAAACGTCGCTGCACGCGCATTGGCTCGGCCAGCGGATGGCGTGGGATCCGTCGCAAAAGCCGGAAGCGATCATCGACGAGATCAACTCGCGACTGTACGGCCACGCGGGTCCGGCGATGTCGGCGTATTGGCGGCACATCGACGAGACATGGTTCAAGATTCCAGAGTATGCCGGTTGCGGCTTCGGTCACTTGCGGCGTTGGAATCTTGAGAAGCTGACAGAAGCTCGCCGCCTGATGAACGCCGGTCGCGCGGCGTGCGTGACAGAGGCCGAAACCGCGCGAGTCAAACTGGCCGACGATTCGCTCGCCGCGTTCGAGATGCTGATGCAACAACGCCGCGACCTTGCCGACGGCCGCTGGTCGAACTTGGCTCAACAGGTGACGGCGTATCGCAACCGGCTGATCGAACTCGGCAAGCAATACGAACCGCAGTTCGCGTTCTCGAAGATGAGCTGGACCGGGGAGAACACGCTCAACGTTCGCTATTTCGATGCGTTTTATGGCCTCACTCACAACGATGCCGCTCGCGTGGCAACGCAGTTTCACGTCGTCGCCGCGCCGCTGAAGCAGTGGCGATTCCAAATCGACAAAGACAAACATGGTGAAGTCGCCGGCTGGTCAAAACCAGAGTTCGATGACTCCGCCTGGAAGACGACTGATTGCGTCGTTGATACGTGGTCGTCGCTCGGTCTGCACAACTACATGGGGAGCGCGTGGTATCGCATGAAACTGAAATTGCCCGCGATCACGGCGGGAAAGAAAACACTCCTGTGGATCGGCTCAACCGACGGCCGCGTGAAAGTCTTCGTGAACGGACAGCACGTCCCGCACATCAACGACAAGGGTGAGAAATCCGACTCCGTCAGCGGGCACTGCCAACCGTTTTCGTTCGACATCTCCTCGGCTGTGAAGCCGGATGCCGAAAACGTCATCTCGCTGTTCTGCACTCGCGAGATCGTGAACGAACTCGGCACCGGCGGACTGTTGTCTCCGGCGGCGGTGTATGCAGAGCGATAAGCGCTGCAGCCACGTTCGCCAGAACGTGGGCGACGCGGCGAAACCCCCACGTTCTGGCGAACGTGGCAACGAAGGCATGATTGGGATGGCTCGCGATCGTCAGAAGTTATTGGATCGAATGAGCGATTGGACGGCTCAGTACGTTCAGCGGCAACGTCGGCTGAGCTGGATTGGTTGTGCAGTGTGTGCGACTGCGGCATTGCTGGTTTTCTTCATCACGTTTTGGGTGATCTATGGCGTGTTGTGGGTCGGGTTCCAAGGCGTATTGACAACGCCGATCGCACGGCTGTTCGGCAGTGGGTTGGTGCTGCTGCTGCTACTCCCAGCCTATGTGACGGCAAATTGGGACGAACTACGAAACCTGAAGTTTGAATCCACCGACCGTTTGCTGACCGCGCGAATGATCGCGCGGGCTTCGGGACTGGGAGGCATGGCATTTTTGGCGGGACCGCAAACCGCGCCTGCGTTCGTCAAAGTGCTCTCGGTGACCTTGCTGCTGGGGCCAGCGTTGGTGCATTTCGCGATTCGAATGGCTGGCCGAGCGAGCTTGTTGGACAAGCTGAATGTCGCCGCCATCAGCCAAACGCTGGCGATCTTGATCGAGAAAGAACAGCGAGTGTCGCTCGACGAGTTGGCACATGAGACGCACATGGCGGAAGAGGACTTGGCGACGGATCTGACTCTGATCGATGGCGTCGTATCGCTGAAGTCTGGCGAGCCGGGCTACACGTTGATCGAGGCATTGCGAGAAGAATTGCTGCAACATCGCCCCGACAGCGCGGCGCGAGCGTCCGACTGACGATGAGTGTGATCAACACCGTCTCATGGCGCAACGCTATGGAGCTTGCGGCGAGTTGTGGACTGTGCCGACTGCGCCTTCTTCCAGTCGATGTTCGCGTTGCCGGACCCGCCGGTTTTCATTCCATGCGCGACGACGGTGACGCGCAGCCCGATCAGCCCGTTGGCCGGCAGGTCGTTCACGTCGGTTCCCCAGTGGACCGCTTCTTCGTTCGGTTCCAGCAGCCCCAGTGAGAGTCCCCGCGCGCCGACCGCTGCGTTCAACTCATCAGGCAGGAGGATCGTCTCAGAGTATCCCCTGCCACCTCCTCCGGTCAGGATTTCAAGGCTCCACTTCCGGCTGCGACCGACGGCGATATCTTCCTCCGGTTTACGCGACCAGCGAAATGTTCCAGCGACGGGTGAGTCCGGTGGGGCCATGACGTACCCGCAATGAGGCGGAACGGGCACAGTCTCGTTGTCGCGGCGCGTCACGATTTCAAAGACGGCCACCTGACCGGCCGGAACGGTGAACTCCGCGCCGATGCCGCTCGTGATGGTGCCCAGCGGAGGAACGGCGGCCGAAACCCGCGACGCTGATGGCGACGAATTCGGCTGTCGCAAGCCAACACCGCGCCACGCAATAACCAGGAGCACCGCCGCAAACAGCCACCGAATATGCCGTCGCTCAGATTCATTCTGTGTCTGCGCTTCGGGATGTCCCGCGACAGAGCCGTCCTGCTTGATCGACCGCGACTGAAGCAGAGATTTGTCCGGGGCGCGTTTGAGCTTGAACAGCAACCAGCCCGATCCGTAGGCACCGATTCCGAACAGCCACGACCACGCCCAAAATATCCCTGAGACCGAACGTTTTCCTGGGCTTTGGTTCGATTCAAACACAAACCACGGGTCGAGGAAGCCGATCTGAAAATGTGTGTGGTGATCCGTATCGGAGAACCCTTTGAAACTGAGAAACCCAAAGATGCAGAACGCGCAGAGGCAATTCAACGCGATCCACAACACCTTGCATGAGAGGTTGGATCGTGCGAGCCACCAAGTCTGCACCGTGACTTCCCACGGCGAGGGAACCGTCTCGTGTTTGTCAGCGGAAGACATCGCGACCGAGTCAAGTTGCTTGACCGGAATCAGTGCTTTCACTTCCGACTTGCTCAACTGAACCATCGCGTAAATCGCCACCGGCAAACCGATGAGACAGCCCGGCGGTACGATCGCGGCCGTCAGAAGACAAAACGTGAAGTCACCGTCGTCTTCGAGCGTCATCAGGTGCAAAGCCACTCCGACGACGTAATACACGATCCACAAACTACCCACGCTGAGACACGTCGAGGCGACTTGCCACCCGATCGGCTCGCCCTGCTTCAACAACTCCTCGAGGACGCTGACGTTGTGCCCGATCCACACCAGTCCGCTCAATGCGTCCATGATCCCGGCGATGAGCAGTGCGATCCCCGCGAGCCGCAGTTTCTCGCGCAGGGTGATCGCCACTCGTGTTGAATCCGGAATCACTTTGCGCCACACGGCGAATCCAATCACAAAGCAAACAGCCAAAGCGAGCATCGAGCTGGGAACTGCGACTGCCGCAAGCTGTAACGGCAAGAGCGAGTGCAGCGCCAGCGAGACCGGTAAAGCGATTCCAACAAAGACCGCAATCAATGGATGTGCCAGCAGAACAATGGCGGCGAGCGGCAGGCCGTAGAGTTTTCCGGCGGAGCGTTTGATCTGCGCGACGGCGATGCCGCCAAGAAGCGTCGAACCGAGTCCCGCCGTGGCCGCCACAATAAAGGCGATCACACCGAGCGTGGCATATCCCGCATCGAAGGACGCGAAGAGTTTGGGATCGTCGAAATACCTTCGCACACACCATTGCCACGAGGGCCAGCCCAGCAGCGTGAGCGGAGCCCAGATCGCGCCCCACAGCGCGAGTCGGCTGAGGCGCGGCTCGCTGGTGGCTTCGATGGACGATGCGGCAGTCCGTGCTTGATCTTCCGCATTCGATTGACTCCGCAATTGCATCGCGCCAACCACGACTGTCAGTAGCGAGATGACAAATGTTGCGATGAAACAAAGCTGGAATGTCTGGGAGATGATGAGTGTTCCATCGGGCATATGCCAGAATCCGTCGGGTGCAGGTTGAGACGGGTGAGTCGCAAAATGGAGCGTGAGCACTAACGAGGTGACGCCGGCGAGCAGCGTGACGGCTGCACGCCATGCCGGCCGGGTTTTCCTTCCGCCGGTCACGAGCAGGAACAGTCCCAGCGCGAGATACGTCAGCGAGAACTGCACGCCCTGGCTCGACTCCCAGGCGCTGCCGACGAGGTTGCTCCAGGGATTTGGGACCGGATGATCAAGACCACGCCACGGTAGGGCACCAACGCTGATGCCGAGCGCGGCGAGCACCATTTCCGGGATCGTATCAGCCGCCGAGGTGCGTCCAGAGGAGGAGGATTTGATCAAAAGGACGGCCGCGCCAAATGCGGCAACCGCGCCGGGCAGCCACACCAGAATGTCAAAACGCCACGGCAGTCCAGGCCCCATGCCCGTCGCGCTGAATCCCCAAAACATTGCGACACCCGCCGCAAGGCCGCCAGTCAAACCGACAGCCAAACTCAACGCAGACCACCGCGATTCGTCAGCCTCGTCCGATGATTGTGCTCGCACGGCGGCGAACGCGGCTTTCGTCTCCGGTTTGAGTAACACGCTGACCGCGCGAATGCCGGCGTAGAGGGCGAAGGCGAGCGGGACGACGGAAAATTTCAGGAGCGTGAAGTTCGTCAGGAATATGGTGCAGGGCATCACGCACAACATCCACGCTGCGACGAACGAAAATCCAATAAAGCGCATCTTGCTCAGGAAGAGGCCGCCGTTGATGGCGGCGATTCCAACAAGGAAATGCAACGTGCCCGCTCCGGCGAGACCGAGCGCCGCGAACTTGTCACGATGCCACACGTCCCAACTCGCTGCGATGGCGAAGCTGATGAAACCGCCCAGCAAAAGCGCGATGCCGGCGATCAAGACTTCGGTGCCGCGGGTCTTGATTTGTTCCTGCAGATTCGCTGTCAGCGGCTTCACACGCTGCCACGCGCGCCGACGTTCGTTCTCGCGCACAAACGCCACCTTGACAGCGGGATTACGCAGCACCACCAGCGTCCAGATCCCGGTCGCGAACGTCAGGAGAGGCGCGATCATTGCCGTCCAAATATTGATGCTGACCAGAAAGAACAGCGGGAGGGGACTGGCGATGCACAAGCCGGCAGCGGTCAGTGCCAGGCTGTGACACCTGAGCCGTCGCATCAAAATCCCGGCGACAATCGCAAGAATGCCGATGCCCCAATGCGAAAGAAACAGTACTTGCAAGGGCACGGCCACTCTATTGTCTGTTGCAGCTCCGAGAGGGAGGATCCCGGTGTTGATTTGCACGACAAACACCAGAAGCACTATCAGCCCCGACGCACCCAGCAAAATGCCGCTTATCACCAGTGATTTGCCTGGCGCTTCCACCAACTTCTGATCCGCCAGATTCGTCGGTGACGGCGGCGGAGGCGCGACGGGCACGCTCTGCGGCGCGAGTGACGCGACCGGTGCGAACTGCGGTTTTCCGGTCACATTCGCCAAGTCAGTCTTCACCTCACTCGCGTGCTGATAGCGGTGTTCCGGTTGTTGCTCCAGCGCTCGCAGCACAATCTCGTCCAACCGCACATCAACTTGGACTCTCTTCGATGGCGGAGCGAATCGTCCCATCGGCAACTCGCCCGTCAGCAATTCATAGAAGACGACGCCCAGCGAATAAATGTCGGCGCGGTGATCGACTGCGCGCGAACCCTGCATCTGTTCGGGAGCCATGTACCGCAGCGTGCCCATCACCTGATGCGTCGCGGTCAGTGAATGATCGCTGGCGTCTTGGCCCAGCAATTTCGCGAGTCCGAAGTCGGCGATTTTCACTCGGCCCCGTTTGTCGATGAGGATGTTTTCCGGCTTGATGTCCCGATGCACGATCCCTTCGTCGTGAGCGAACTGCAACGCCTCACAAATCTGCGGCACGATCGCCAACGCCTCGGCCGACGTCAGCGTTTTCGTCTGAATGGCCTGCCGCAAGTTCGCACCGTCCACGAACTCCATCACGATGTAGCACAGACCGGCCGTCTCGCCGAAGTCGTACACGGCGACGATGTGCGGGTGACTCAACCGCGCCAGTGCACGCGCTTCTCGCTGAAACCGTTCGGTGAACGCTGGTTCGTGGCTGATCTCTGGCGGCAGAATCTTAACGGCGACCAGCCGATCCAATCCCGGCTGCCGAGCTTTGTAAACCGCGCCCATGCCTCCCTTGCCGAGCAGTTCCAGAATCTCCATCTGTGGAAACAGCGGAGCCAATTCCTCGACCGTCGGCGGCACGAAACCTGAAACCGGCGGAGTCAACTTGGTCGGCCCTGGCTCGGCCGCCGACTGGCTGTCGTTGTTGGGCTTGAGCAAACATCGCGGGCAAAGCCCAATCGGCGAATTGGCTGGGATTTCAGTATTGCATTGCGGGCAGCGTCGCGATTCGCGCATGGCGGGTTTCCTAGTGAAGACGGATTCTGCCAGTCTCTAAAGCAATCGCAAACCGCTGTGACACGGAATTCTTCTGAATTCGAAAATCACGAGGTAGCGACGGCATTTCCAGGCCGTCGCTACAGGTGGCCGTCAGATCCCAACGCCTCGAAAAGTCGGCCGATCTCGTCCTCGACTTCATCGGGACTCTCGACTGTGGCCGCGACTTCCTCACGCAGCAGTTCGCGATAGCGTTTTCGCAATCGATGCGCCGCCTGCCGTACCGCCTCTTCCGACATCTGCAACTCGGCGGCGATGACCGAGTAATCAATCGCCGCCCGGCTACCGGTCAGCGTCTCTTTCAGCAGTTCAAACTGTCGCGACTTGTTCGCTGTCGCGAACTCGTCCTGCAAGCGACGCACGACAACATCCAATAACGTCAGTGCCCACTGGCGTTCAAACTCGCGTTCGGGCGTGTCCGCGTGAGCCGGCTCCAGTGACAACCGCGACTCGCCGGATTCCCAATCGAGCGACAATCGCTCGCGACCGCCGCCGCGTTTCTGAGCGGTCGCGCGATCCCATTCGTTCGCCAGAAAGTTTTTCAGCGACGTCAACAGGAAGCTGCGAAACCGGCCTCGTTCCGGAGACGCGGCGGCCAGGGAGTTCTTCTCCAACAGCCGCAAGAAAAATTCTTGCGTCAGGTCTTGGGCGTCAGGCACTGTCGCTACTCGCCGACGCGCGAAGGCGTATAACGGAAACCAATACCGCCGACACAACATCTCTAATGCCGATCTCGCTGCTGGATCGTCGGGCTGTGCGGCACGTAAGACGATGCTCCATTGCGTCGTGGCGAAACCAGATTGTTCGAGAGGAATACGCATGCGGAAATTCGTGGACGATTCAGTTCAAACCAGCGCTGGAGTTCTCGACCACGCTACGATCTGCCTTCGTGGAAGCGGCCGACGCATGGTGAAATCGGCTTGGCCAACATCGTAACGGCGGGGATCATCGCGTGTCTGAACCTGACAAAATTTGGCGGTCAGTCCAAGCTGCGGCCGGCATCTCGTTCGGAGACGCTTTGGCCTACGGCTTCTTTGCCGGAGTACTGTGGGGCACGTTCTATGTGCTGTTTCGTCGAGCAACCTGGAGTCGCAAGATCGTGCCGCGATTCCCGACTCGGAAACAACTCGGCTGGGAAGTGCTGTATTCGCTGCGGAGCACTGTCGTCTTCGGAGCGGTCGGACTGGTTGTCGTCTATGCCGGGTACTCCGGCTGGACTCGCCTTTACCTGCAAGTCGATCGCTACGGATGGGGCTGGTTCGTGGGGAGCATAGTGATCGCCGTCGTGGTGCATGACGCTTACTTTTACTGGACGCATCGATTGATGCATCACCCGCGGCTGTTTCGCGTATTCCATCGGACGCACCACTTATCCCACAATCCTTCGCCTTGGGCGGCATATTGTTTCAGCGTGAGCGAAGCGGTAGTGCAGGCGGGGATTGGGCCGCTGTTGGTGTTCGCCATGCCCATGCACCCCGTGGCGTTTTCAGTGTTCATGACGTGGCAGATCGGTTTCAATGTGTTCGGTCACTGCGGGTACGAGATCTTCCCACACGGATTCCTGAAAACTTGGAGCGGCCGCTTTCTCAATACACCGACGCACCACACGATGCACCATGAGAACTTCCGTGCTAACTTTGGACTCTACTTCAACATTTGGGATCGCCTGATGGGCACGAACGATCCCGAATACTCCCACCGATTTGAGCAAGTGACAGCTCCCCTCCTTCCAGAACAAATCCAAGGCCAACACCATGCCGATTGATCGAGAGCGAGTTTGTCCCTTGCGGCGTGGGTTGCTCGACGAAACGTTGGTTGTGCGCCTGGGTGAAATGGCCGCACGCTGCGAGGTAACGTCAACTGGGGCCGCGATCACTGGGTTATTGTTTCCCCGCCGTGCTGGCCGGAGCCGGCATTCGCGGCGGCGCGGTTTACGGCCGATCCGACAAAGACGCCGCCTACCCACAAGACAAACCAGTCAGTCCGCAGAATCTCGGCGCGACGATCTTTCAGGCACTTGGCATCTCGCCGGAGACCCGCATTCTCGATTCGTTAGGCCGCCCCGTGCCGGTCATGGAAGGTGGCCAGCCAATCGTTGAACTGTTTTCGTAGTTATTCGCTTGAGACTTGTGGGGCCAATGGGACGAATGTGATGCGCATCATTTGTCCCATAAGTCGCATTGGTCCTATCAGTTCCAAGGACATCTCATGCAAATTGAATCCCGTTCGGTGATCTACGACGCGGCCGCTCAACCGGAGTCCGACCGCGTCGCTTTTTTTGACAGCGTGCTGCGGCTGGAATCGGGTATTTGGCTGAGCGGCTTCACGGCGGGACGAACGAAGCATCATCATCTGGCGACAATTCGATTATGTCGGTCGCACGACAACGGTCAAACGTGGGAGCTGCTCGGTTGGCGATTCAGCGCCGAACTGAATGGCGTTCACGGATCGCTGACTGGAGCGGAAATGGTCGAAGTCGAGCATGGCCGCTTGCTACTGTTTTGCACTTGGTTTGATCGAACAGATCCGGATCGTCCGTTGTTCGATCCAGAGACGGAAGGGGTCTTGCGTAGCCGGCAATTGATGGCTGTCTCAACCGACGACGGCATCACCTGGAGCGATTGGCAGGTTGTGCCAATTCCCGGATTGACGGGCTGCGCGGTGACCGGCCCGGTGGTGAAGTGGCCGGACGGCACGATTGCGCACGCCTTCGAGAGCTTCAAAGAATACGACGATCCCGCGCCACCACGTCATGGGGCCTGGGTGGTCGTGTCGCGCGATGGCGGTCGCTCGTTCGAGCCGCCGTTCTTGATTGCCAAAGACCCGCACAACAGCACTTATTATTGGGATCAACGGCTATGTCCAGGGACTTCGCCGGGCGAGTTCATTGGTCTGTTTTGGACTCACGACCGTGCGGCCAAGAAAGATTTGCGAGTCACTTTTGTGCGAGGCAGCCTGTCGGAAGGCGACCACTGCCGCATGTCTCCGGTGGAAACGACGATCCCCGGCCAGATTGCGGCTCCGTGGCTGTGGCCGGACGGCCGCTTGTTTGCATTCGTCGTGGATCGCGATCGTCCTGGCACGCTGCGATTGTGGGTCTCGCACGATGGCGGCAAGACTTGGCCAATCACAGATTGCCTCACTGTACATACTCACGACGAGCGAGCGAACTTGAGTCAGGGATTGGAGAACATCGACTTCGCTCAATACTGGGAGGACATGGCCAAATGGAGCTTCGGCCACCCGACCATTCGACCGTTCGATGCCGATCACCTGATGTTGACGTACTACGCCGGCCCGCCCGGTTGCCTTAGCATTCACTCGACCATCGTGCGTGTCTGACGACGAATGCCGACATTCCTCGCGATTTGCAATTCGCCCTGTCTCTCCGCCATGCTGAGGGCATGTCCGAACCGTTTGCCGCTGAGTTGATTGTTGAGTCGTTTCTCTCCGGGAAGCGGATCGACACGTTTTTGCAGCGGCACTTTCGGAATTACTCGACGTTTCGTTTGCAGCGGATCGTGCGAGCGGGCGAGGTGCGAATCAATGACGTTCCCGCCGACAACGACTCGCGGGTCTATCGCGGCCAGCGCGTCTTTGCGCGATTGGTTGAACCGCCCGACTTGTTGTTGCCTCCCGTCGCGTTGCCGCTGGAACTTTTATATGAAGATCCGTGGCTGATGATCGTCGTCAAACCGGCCGGGCAGATCGTCCATCCGGCCGGAGACTACGCGACCGATTCGTTGGCCAACGCCGTGCAGCATCATCTGGATCAGCAAACGCCGTGGCGCGGATTGTTGCGGCCGGGAATCGTGCATCGGTTGGACCGTATGACCAGCGGCGTAATGATCGTCGCGAAGGAACACATGGCTCATGCACTGATGACGGAAGCGTTCATGCGCCGCAAGGTTCACAAGACGTACCTCGCGCTGGTCGGCGGTGTTGTGACGCCGGATCGTGGAGTGCTCGACAAGCCGATCGGCGAGATTGCGGATGTCGGGAGTTGCCTGATGTCCGCCGCTCCCGATGCTCGTGAACCGCGCCGAGCACGAACCGACTTTCAAGTCGTGGAGCGCTTCGCCGAACACACGTTGGTCGAGGCCAAACCGATCACCGGCCGACAACATCAAATCCGCATCCACTTCGCCGACATCGGACATCCCGTCGTCGAAGACGAGTTCTACGGACCGTTCGGCTGGATCAAGAAAGCCCGCGACGGCTCGGTGATACCGTGGAAATCGCCGGATGAGACGGATGAGAATCTTCGAACACCGGGAATTGTCGACGAAGAATTGCTCATCGGCCGACATGCTCTTCATGCGTTTCGGCTGGAGTTCCGCCACCCGATTACATGGCAGACGCTCTCGTTTGAAGCCCCGTTGCCGCCAGATATGGCGACGGCCGTCGAACGGTTGCGGCTGATTGTGGCACGACGCTCCGCGTCTTGAAATGCGACGCGGAGCTTCGCACCACACTTCAGCGCAGCAGCTTGCGGAATTCTGCCAGCGTCCGCGTGTTGGCCACATCTGTCGCCGACAACCCGGCGCGGCGTGCTTGGAAGACGCCGTATTGCATCACATCCAGGCCGGCTGTGTTGTGGGCATCGGTATTGATCACGATCGGGATGCCCAAGACTTTCGCCGCAGCAGCGTGAATGTCATCAACGTCCAGGCGACTCGGATGCGCGTTGATCTCCAATAAAGTACCGTAATCGGCGCAAGCTTTGAGAATGTCCGAATAGGTCAGGTCCGCGCCGGGGCGTTGTCCGACCAACCGGCCACTGAGATGCCCGATCGCGTCGACATGCGGATTTCGGATCGCCGTCAACAGCCGCTTGTCGATTTGATCGCGCGGCTGCTTCAGACCGTAATGCAACACCGCCAATACCCAATCGGCCTCGGCCAGCACGTCGTCAGGCAAGTCGAGCGTCGCGTCTTCCAAGATATCGCACTCGATCCCTTTCAGGATTTCGATGCCGCTGACTTCCGTGCGAACTTTCTCGATCGCAGCCCAGTGTTGTCGCAGCCGATCGGCGTCAAGGCCGTTGGCCATCGTGACTCGCTTGGAGTGATCGGTGATCGCGATGTATTTGAGTCCGCGCGACTTCGCGGCTTCGGCCATTTCGACGATCGAGTTCATACCGTCAGTCGCCGACGTGTGCATATGCAGGTCGCCAACGATGTCGCCAAGTTCAATCAACTTCGGTAATCGCCCGGCTTCGGCGAGTTCGATTTCGCCACGATTCTCGCGCAGTTCCGGCGGAATCCACGGCAAGCCAACAGCGGCGTAAACCTCGGCCTCGGTACGACTGGCAACCAATTCGTCGCCGCGAAACAAACCGTATTCATTCAGCTTCAGCCCGCGCTCCTGAGCACGTCGCCGGATCACGATATTGTGTTCTTTCGAGCCGCTGAAATACTGCATCGCCGCACCAAACGAATCGTCGGAAACGACTCGCAAGTCCAACTCCAGCCCAGA
This sequence comes from Planctomyces sp., assembly GCA_031375695.1. Lineage (GTDB taxonomy): Bacteria > Planctomycetota > Planctomycetia > Planctomycetales > Planctomycetaceae > SXKJ01. The sequence goes on along the minus strand of JANMIF010000086.1, from coordinate 46,130 downwards.
TCGGAGTCGCACTCGCTGCTTGGTTTCGCCGCGAGCCAGCACTTTCACGACCATCGGATTCGCCACCAGCCGATCCATCGCCGCTTCGCGGTCCGACGATGTGGCCAAGACATCAAGATCGCCGACCGTTTCTTTGCGACGCCGGCAGCTTCCCGCCACCTCACACTGTTCAACAACCGCCAACTGTTTCAAGTCCTCGACAATCGCATCCGCTTCGGCTTTCGCTTCCGCCAAGCGGACTCGCTGACCCGCTTCGGCCACAACCGCCAAGCCTTCAAGAATCGACTGCTCCGTTTTCTTGCCGAAGCCTTTCAGCGCTGCGATCTGCCCTTGCTCGGCCGCGACTTTCAGTGCGTCGAGCGTTTCGATTTTCAATTCCTTGAATAGCGCCGCCACCTTCTTCGGACCGAGTCCCGAAATTCGCAGCATCTGTACGACACCGGCGGGAATCTTGGCTTTCATTTCTTCCAACTGCGGCAGTTGTTCGGTTCGCACGATGACGACCAGCTTGTCCGCCAAGTCCTTGCCAATTCCGTCGAGTTTCAGCAACTCTGCCGGATCGCGCTCGACAATCGCAGCCACATCGGTCGAGAGTGCCTCCACCGTCCGCGCGGCATTCCGATACGCCCGCACTCGAAACGGATTCGCCCCGTCCAGTTCCAACAGGTCCGCCAATTCTTCAAAGAAACGAGCGACTTCAACGTTTGACATGCCGTGTTCCGATCAATTTGACCTGCATCATTCCGACAAACCCGACTTCTGCAATAAGTCAAAATGATGTAAGGCAAAATGAGAAGGAAATCCACAGCCCCGATCTGGGCCATAGACGGGTTGGTCTGTCCAGACGGACTCCCTTCTCAGGCATTGCCGAGTTTCTTTACTCTTCGCCACGGAATTGAAAACCTACACTTTTGGAAACTGCGTCCCCATGAAAACTGACGAACTGCGTGAACGATATCTGGCTTTCTTCGAGTCCAAAGGTTGCGTGCGGCGTCCCAGCGATGTGCTCATTCCGAAAGACGACAAGACCGTGCTGTTCACGCCGGCCGGGATGAACCAATTCAAAAATCAGTTTCTCGGCATTGGCCCGCTTGAGTTCACGCGGGCCACGACATCTCAAATGTGTTTGCGAACGGGGGACATCTCGAACGTTGGCGTGACGGCGTATCACCACACGTTTTTTGAGATGCTCGGCAATTTTTCGTTCGGCGACTATTTCAAGAAGGAAGCCATTCACTGGGCCTGGGAATTCTTGACATCAAAGAAATGGCTCGGCCTTGATGGCGAACGGCTGAGCGTCACGGTGTATCTCGACGACGACGAGGCGTATGGCATCTGGCACGACGAGGTGAAGATCCCGGCAAGCCGGATCACGCGCTGCGACGAGAGCGAAAACTTCTGGCCAGCTTCGGCTCCGTCCCAAGGTCCGGACGGGGTCTGTGGGCCGTGTAGCGAGATTTATTACCTGCCGCCAGGTTCGGAAAAGACGGTTGAGATTTGGAACCTCGTCTTCACGCAATTCAATCGAGTCGGCGCGCCGCCCAACAACTTGCAGCCGCTGCCAAAGAAAAACATCGACACCGGCATGGGTCTCGAACGTTGCGCCTCGACGCTGCAAGGTGTGTTGAGCAATTTTGAAATCGACATTCTCAAGCCGATGTGCGTTGCCGCCGGGAACGCCCTCGGCCTGAAGTACGGCTACACCGCCGCTCATGGCCGAGCCTGTCGCCGCATCGCCGATCACGTTCGAGCCTGCACGTTCGCGATTCACGAAGGGGCGTTGCCCGGTAGCGACAAAGAAAACTACATCGTCCGCCTGCTATTGCGACGAGCGGCTCTGGAGGGCTATCTGCTCGGCAAGCACGATCCGTTTTTGCACACGCTGGTCCCGGCGATCGTCGCGGGGATGAAGGCCGGATATCCAGAGATCACGAAGACTGTCGAATCCGTTTCCAACGTTATTAAGCAAGAAGAAGAGCAGTTCCTGACGATCGTCGATCGTGGGATGCCGAAGTTCCAGAAGCTCGCCAACAAAGCCAAGTCGAGCAGCGGTGTCTTGTCTGGTGAGGCGGCTTTTGACCTGCATCAAACCGACGGCTTCTTGATTGAGCTGACGGAATCGCTCGCAGCGCAAGCTGGCATCACCATCGATCGCGCGGCGTTTGATCGCTGCAAGAAAGAACACGAGGAGAAATCGGGGAGCGGCGCGTTCGCGAACTCAGTAATGGCCGGTGGGCCGATTGATTCGCTCCGCAAGCAAGGGGGCACAACGTTCCTCGGCTATGACTCGACCGAAGCGAGCGGCTGCAAAATCGTCGGCATCATTTCGGGAGGCGAACTCGTCTCCGACTTCACATCCGCCGGACAGGCCGAACCGATCGGCATCGCGCTCGACAAGACTCCGTTTTACGGTGAGTCCGGCGGTCAGGTCGGCGACGTCGGAACGCTCACGGCTGATGGCGTCGAGTTCCAAATCCTCGACACTCAAAAAGACGGCGACCTATGGATTCACGCCGGAAGACTAATTCATGGCAAGTTGAAAGTTGGCCAGACAGTCACCGCGACCGTCGATGCCGATCGCCGCGCGGCCATTCGCCGAGCACACTCGGCCACGCACATTCTGCATCACGCGCTCAGGCAAACGCTCGGCGAGCAGGCAACACAACGCGGCTCGAAGGTCGATCGCGATACGTTGCGGTTTGACTTCACTCACGGCCAACCGGTCAGCGATGCCGAACTGCAAACGATCGAAACCGAAATCAACGCCCGCATCGCCGAAGGAGCCGCCGTCACGACCAACTTGTTACCGATTGAAGAAGCCCGAAAGCTCGGCGCGATGGCGCTGTTCGGAGAAAAATATCCTGACAACGTCCGAGTCGTTCGGATGGGTGACTGGAGCATCGAACTCTGCGGCGGCACGCACTTGACCAACAGCGGCCAAGTCGGCTTCTGCAAGCTGGTCGCTGAAGAGCCGGTCGCCAAAGGAGTCCGCCGTATCTCCGCCGTTACCGGTCCGAAGGCGCTAGAAAAAAATCGGCAAGCGGAATCGCTCATCAAAGAACTCTGCGTGCAGCTAAAAGCTCCCGCTGACGAACTCGCCAAACGAATCGCCGGGTTACAAGACGAACTCCGCGATGTCAAACGCGAGCTCGCCAAACACGCCAGCCAAGCCGCCGCCGGAGCGGTTGATACCTTGATCGCTGAGGCCGAAACGATCAACGGCGTCCGAGTCATCGCCCATCTCGCCGAGAACGTCACCCGCGACGCGATCCGCGAAATGATCGATACGTTGCGAGACAAAGCCGCTCCGGCCGCGATTCTGATCGGCGCGGTGATCGACGGCAAAGTGAGTCTCACCGCCGCCGTCACCAAAGACCTGATAGCTCGCGGCCTACACGCTGGCGACTGTGTGAAATCAGCCGCAAAGATTGTTGGCGGCGGCGGAGGAGGTCGCCCCGACATGGCCGAAGCCGGCGGCAAAGACCCGAGTAAACTGTCTGACGCCCTCAAGGCTGGTGCCGACTATTTCAGATCAAAGCTGGAATAGCCACGACAATTCTTGAATGCATCGCCTTGGCTGCGTTGATCATCTACGTCATTCAGTTCTTCGTCGCTTGGCGCGAACGGCGCGTTTATTACGAGCAACAAAAGCGGGCGGGGCACTTGCAAGCCTTCGCTCAGTTGGAGAGCCACTTTCGGCCGGTCACGTTGGCCGAGCTGAATATCGCCGAGCGGCAGTTTCCCTACCGTGTTCGAGCCGATCTTCATCAGGCGATCGACCAGTTGTTTGCCACCAGGACGACGGTTCTCTATTTCTGCGGAGTCCGCAGTTCAACCTCGCACGAGGCGGTAACGGCTCGGCATCGTCCCTGGATATTGATGACGCCCTGGATGAAATGCTGGTTCAAGGGGGGAGTTCTGAATCTGCGATTGCTGGGAGCGAGCGAAGCCAATCAGGCCTGAATGTTGGAAAAACGAAGGTAGAACTTACGAATTCACCGACTGAGTTCATCGACCAGCATTTGCCGCACAATTTTCGCGTCGGCACCTTTCAGCTCTTTCATGATCTGGCCGATGAGGGCTCCGGCGGCGGCTTGTTTTCCGGATTTGAAATCGGCGACTGGCTTCGGATTTTTGGCGATCACGGCGGCGATGACCGACGTGATCGCGGACGTATCCGTGACAACAGCCAAGCCGCGTTCTGCAATGATTGCCGCCACACGCTCGACGCTCACTGCCATCGGCGATTCATTTTCAACGGCCTGATCGAATTGCGTTAGCAGCGCCGCGAAGACCTCGCGGGCGCTCTTCACGGTGATCTCGTTCGACGTCACACGCCGCAGCAGATCACCCAAGACGACTGGCGGAATCGGGAATTCGTCGATGCCGAGCGAACGGCTGTTGAGTTCGCGAAGCACATCTTGCGTGACCAAGTTGGCCGCTTGTTTGCTGTCGCCGCACAGCTTCGCGACTTGTTCGTAGTAGGCCGTGAAGTGATCCCCTTGCGACACGATCACGTCGGCGTCGTAGTGCGACAGGCCAAGGTCCCCGCGGTAGCGGCGGCGGCGCGAAGCGGGAAGTTCGCACAGCGACGATTTGATCTCGGCGAACAGTTCGTCGCTGACCGTGACCGGGGCCAAATCAGGATCGGGGAAATAACGGTAATCGCTCGCCTCTTCCTTGCCGCGCTGAGCGAACGTCGCGCCGCGGTTCGCGTCCCAACCACGAGTTTGCTTCGCGACATCCCCCAGCTTGTGCCGAGTCTTCTGCCATTCTTCCGTCTGTCGAGCCACCTCGAACTCAATCGCCTGTTCGACGCCGCGAAAGCTGTTGAGATTTTTGACCTCGACGATCGGCGTCGCGATCGTCTGGCCGTCATCGGTATGCACCCACAAGTTCACGTTGGCGTCGCAGCGCAACGAGCCTTCCTGCATGTTGCAGTCCGACACGCCGATGTACGTCAGCAACAGTTTGAGTTCTTCCAGATACTTTTTTGCTTCGGCGGCGGAACGGAGGTCTGGCTGGCTGACGATTTCCAGCAGCGGCGTGCCAGCTCGATTCAAGTCCACGAAGCTATCGTGACCACGTCCCGATTCGTCATGCAGATTCTTGCCGGCGTCTTCTTCGAGATGAGCACGGATCAACCTGATGGTCTTCGTCTCCCCCTTTTCAACATCAACGTCGATTTCGACCGCACCGTCGAAGCTGAATGGCAGATCGTATTGGCTGATCTGATAACCCTTCGGCAAGTCCGGGTAGTAATACTGCTTGCGATCCCATTTGGTGAACTTAGCGATCTGGCAATTGAGAGCCATTGCGGTCTTGAGCGACAGTCGAAACGCCTCGCGGTTCAGTACTGGCAACGACCCCGGCAACCCGAGACAAACCGGGCACGTCTGCACATTGGGATTGTCCGGGTTAAACGCCGTCGAACAGCCGCAGAAGATTTTGGTCTGCGTCTGTAATTGAACGTGAACTTCGAGTCCGATGATCGTTTCGTAGTGCATGGTTTACTGCACCAAACCTTTCGTCAATTCCATGAACGCGGTTTCCAGATTGACCTCTTCCTCGCGGAACAAGGTCAATTGAAATCCGTTTTGCAGTAGCAACGTTGGCAGATCGCTGTAGTCGATCACTTCGGCGTTGAGCGTCGCCTGAATCGTGCCAGCTTTGATTTCGATGAGGCTGATTCCCGGATGTTGTTCGAGCAGCGCGGCGGCGGCTTCCGTCCGGTTTTTCACACGGATCAGTAGCAACGTACTGCGGCGAGATTTCCGCATCACCTCATCGACGTAGCCATCCACGATGAGCTGCCCTTTTTCGATCATCCCGACGCGAGTGCAAACGTCCGCCAACTCCGGCAAGATGTGACTCGACACGATCACCGTCTTTTTCATCTCGCCGAGTTTCTTTAGCAGATTGCGGATTTCAATGCGTGCCCGCGGATCAAGACCGCTGGCCGGTTCGTCGAGCAACAACACTTGCGGTTCATGCAGCAGCACGCGAGCCAGTCCGATCCGCTGTGTTTGCCCTCGTGATAATTGATTGACCATTGCATCACGTTTGAAGGCCATATCCACGAGTTCCAGCTTTTCTTCGCAGACCTTTCGCCGCGACGGGCCATTGATCCGATATGCGGCGGCGAAGAATTCCAGGTACTCCACGACCGTCATGTCGTCGTACACACCGAACAGGTCTGGCATGAACCCGACCAGCCGGCGGATTTCCTGCGGATGCGTATAAATCGACAATCCGCAAACATACGCCTCGCCGTAATCCGGGGCGAGCAACGTCGCCAGCATCCGCATGGTCGTCGTTTTACCTGAACCGTTCGGGCCGATGAATCCGAACACGTCCCCTTCCGACAGCTTCAGGTCGATGTTGTTGACGGCAATCAAGTCACCGTAGCGTTTTGTCAGTTGGCGAGTTTCGATCACGGTGATTTAGTCTCGGTTGAAGGTGCTTCGTCACTTTTGTCAAAATTTGGTAGCACGCGAAACGACTTGTCGGAATCTCCTTGCCGTTTCACCGGGATCAACGCCCGCACAAAACTGTGTGAACGAGTCGGTTCACGCGGCGTTCCGTTAAAGACCCATTCCGTCGTCGGCTGCGAGATTCGAGCGATTAGCACGGCTCGCCCAAGTGGCAATCGCGACGTCAGCTCCAGCCGGCTCAACCCGGCATGTTCCAGTCCGGTGTGGCCTTTGCCGCCAGCCGCTTCGTGCAGCGTTAGCATCTGCAAGATGTCTGCCGGTTCGAGGCTCAGTGGGTCGTACCGATGCTGCTCAACCAGCACATCTTCGGTGATGTACTTCTTGTCCGATTTCACTTTGATTCGCTTCGCCCGCGTTAAAAAACCGCGCAACACACGGGCATTGACTGTCTTGCCCTGCGGAGACCACCTCACGTTCGGTTCCCACCGTGTGACGTCGTCCCCTTGTCGCGGATCGGGGCGATAAACGCGATCCTCAAAGACAACCAACCAATCTTCCAACACGCCCGGAAAGTGATGCGTCATCGAACCGTTCAATTCACCGGAAAACGGACTAGTAAACGACGCTTCGATCAACGGCACGGTCGGAGTCCAAGTCACCTCGGCCGTCAATGATTTGCTTGACCAACGGCCGATCGGAATGCGATCCACCTGAGTGTGCTCCCAGTTCGTTCGCGCGACCGTGCGACTCAACTCCAATCCGCTGGAACGATACAGACCGCCCGATGCCGATTCGGGGAATCCCAACCAACTCACGATCGCGGCCGGCCGACCGCTGGCCGGAGCCGAATCTCGGAAAATGGAACTCGGACCAGCTTCCGCACGCCACAAGCGGTTCTCGCGCGAATAGGTCGTGGCCCACGATTGCGCCCGCGCCTCGTGATTGCTCACATCTAGATCGAGCAAGTCCAATTGGGTGAGCGGTTCGGCGTCGCCATTCGCCGCCTGGGCGTACCACACCGTACCGAGACTTGCCACCAGTACCGCGATCGGCATTGTCCACCACGTCCAATGCGGACGACGGAACAGTTTGTGAACGACCACATAATCCAGCGGCCCAATTACGACCGCATACAACAACATCCAGGCGAGTACTTCCCACAAAGTCGGTCGAGACACCCCCGGCAGCTGAATCGCCGCCGCACGCCACTGCGAGGCTAAATCTCCGATCCCCGTCTGCGACAGTTTTGTGACGTCTTGGCTGGCCACCGAATCGACCGCCTCAAAGCGCGGCAGCAGCAGTCGCTTCAAAAATGATGGACGACCTTCCCACAACAACAACGGCGGCTTTGTCAGGTCCAAACCGCAAACAGTCACAGTTCCAAAACCGACACACGCCTGAGTCGCGAGCGGCCCTTGAGTGCAGGTCACCAACACTCGCCCTTGTTGCGGAGAAAGTATTGTGACCGGAACCGCAGCCCCCACTTTGATCTTGCGGCTCTGAATCGCGAAGCTTTCGACACCGGTCATGTCCGATGTGCGAGTTCTTTCGCGAACGTCAATTTCTTGATTCAACCACTTAGCCCAACTGGTGGCTTGAAACTCCGCGCGATCGCTCGTCACCGACAACACCAAATGGCCGCCGCGCCGCACCCAGCGAATCAATTCGACTTCGGCCGCCGGATTGAGCGACATGCGGCTTGAAATCAAAATCCCATCCAAGCCATCGCACGCCCACGGGCTGCTCGCGATCTCCGGCCAATCACCCAACCGAACGATCATCATGTCATTCACGCCGAGCGTCCGCCGTGGCTCCTCTTTCAAAAGAGTTGCCCATTCGTCCGATTGAATCAACGGCCAGCGGTCCGACGTCTCCAACAGCGGCTTGTCGAAACCGATCTCCGCCCAAATCCGCACAGACTGTTTTGCGACGGTGACGCGCTGCACCGCATCCGGCCGAGGCGAGACCCGCTGTTCCGCCACGACGCGACCTTCCGCGCCGATCAACCGCACCGTCCAATCCGCATCCAGCCGTCCGCTCCGAAAGACTCCAGACCACGCGACATCTTTTGCGACGCGATTCAGCGGATACGACAACCGTACGCCGTCCGGATCAAGCGCCTCCACCTCGGCCGAGGCAACTTCAATCCCCGGCGCGACAACCCTTACCGGAGTCCAACAGCCAACCTTGGCGACCTTGCCAAAGCCCGACTCAACTTGCAATCCGTCAAAAGCTGACCCGCGCGATCCCCAATTCAACGAGCCTATCATCGCCAACGCCAAGCAAACCAAACGAACACAGGTTTTTGCGAGCCGGGTGGCGTCAGTCTCCGGGAAAATCGGAATTCGCGTTATCCGGGGGCGAACACCCGGCTGGCCAAATTGGTTATCGCCGCAAGTCGCGGTAAGGGAATCTTGAACAACCCAACTCATGCGACAACCCGACCCAACTCGCAATGATCCCAAGCCACATCTCGCCGACACACGCCGTCCGCGAAATCACTCACCTCCAAACTGGCGGCGGATGATACGCACTGGCCCGCGAAATCGTGAGCGCTCAGACCAATTTTTCATCGACTCATGGGTTCTTTTTCCGCAGCCCGGCTGGACTAACCGCAGGAATTGTTTGGACTCGCCCTCGCTGATGCTTCGGGTTAGTGTGAGCACGAATGGAACTGCGTGAATTTTCCGAACGTGTGCTGTTGAGCGAGTCGCTGGACGAGAAGTTGCTGCGTGTGACGCGGCGTTTTTCGGACAAGCAGCCTGGGGACGCGGTTCGCATTGTGCAGCCCGTACGTCCGGAGGAATTGAGGTTCGCGGCGAAACGAACCGCGCCGGTGATGCCAAAGTTGGGAGCTTTCAAAGACGAACGGAAACGAGCGATCGCACATCACATCATGGCGAATCACGAGCTACAGGCGCTCGAAGTCATGGCGTGGGTACTGCTGGCTTATCCCGATGCGCCGCCGGAATTTCGGCTGGGCATGGCGGCCGTGATGCAAGACGAGCAGCGGCACACGCGGATGCACGTTGAACGAGCGGCAGCGCTCGGGCTACGGTTTGGCGAGCTTCCGGTTAACAGTTACATCTGGCAGAAAGCGATGCAGTTTGAGAATGTCCTCGATTATCTCGCTGGATTGCCGCTGGTGTTCGAGGGGGCAAACTTGGACCATTCGCTGGAATTCGCCGAGGCATTCGAGCAAGCCGGTGATGCTCGCGGTGCGGCATTGATGCGGACAATTCATCGAGACGAGATTCAACATGTGGCGTTTGGTTTGGACTGGCTACGTCGATTGAAACTGCCAGAGCAATCGGATTGGGAGGCGTTTCGGTCGCATTTGAAATGGCCGCTGCGAGCGTCTAAAGCTCGCGGAGATCAGTTTCAGCGTGAGGCTCGAATCGCGGCGGGGATGTCCGAGGAATTCATCGAGTGCTTGTTGGCCGACGAATGAAATCGGTGCGCCTTTCTATTTGCAATCTGCCTGAATTCGTGGGTGCAATTCGTCCTTCATGACGGAAACGGTTCCCACGAATTTAGGCAGACGACGAATAATGACATCTGGTATTACGCGCGATCGAAAATGCGTCATCACCAGAAAGCGTTGGGTAAGGAGTTTGACATGATGAAATGTTCTCGATTTGTTTTCGTCGCTGTGGCTGTCGCCCTGTTTGTGGGCGATCGACTGCTGGGGCAGAAGCCGAGCGGCGTGAGATCGAATCGTTCCAAGCCACAAGCTCCGGCGAGCGAACGCTCAACGAAACCGGATGAGGCTAACCCGAAGCTTTCGACTCCGACAACGCCGCCTGAGACGACGGTTGTGCCGAAGGCGAAATCACAGCCCAAGGAAAACGTGGAACAAAAGACATCAACACCACCGGACAGAAAGCCGGTGGCTGCAAGCGAGACGAAATTAAACGACAACAAAACTCGGGGGTCGATGCTTAAAACGGAACTCGGTGACGTAGAGATTTTCCCAGCTGACAATCCGTGGAATCAGGATGTCTCGAAGTTGCCGGTTCATGCGAAGTCGAAACCGTGGATCGAATCGGTTGGTGCGGATCGGCCGTTGTTTCCGTGTTTTGGTGCGGATTATCAGGGTGCTCCAAACGGGATTCCGTATGTCGTCGTGACGGGCAAACATCTCAAGCGGTTTGTCGAATTTGAATATCCCGACGAGAGTGACAATGGGCCGTATCCAATTCCGAATGAGCCACCGATTGAAGGCGGCCCGAAGGCTCCGGGGGATAGCGATCGACATGTGATCATGATCGACGCGCACAACAATAAGTTGTACGAACTGTTTCAGGTGCTGCCGGCCGGTCAGGGAAATTGGAAAGCCGGGAGCGGAGCGATCTTCGATTTGACATCGAACAAACTGCGGCCCTTCGGTTGGACATCGGCCGATGCGGCAGGGCTGCCGATTTTTCCCGGGTTGGTGCGATACGACGAGACGATCAAGCAGGGTGAGATCAAGCATGCGTTGCGGTTCACGGTGCGGCGAACTCAGCGAGCGTATGTTTTGCCGGCCACGCATTTCGCCAGTAAGTCGAACGATCCGAACTTGCCACCGATGGGTCTGCGAGTCCGGCTGCGCGCCGACTACGACATCAGCAATTTCCCTAAACCAGCCAAAGTGATTCTGACGTGCTTGAAGAAATACGGCATGTTGCTGGCGGACAACGGCAGCGACTGGTTCATCACTGGCTGCCCCGACAACCGCTGGAATGACGACGAATTGCACGCGCTCAAGCGAGTGAAGGGACGCGATCTGGAATGCGTTGACACCGGCGAGTTGCTGACGAAATCGGAATGACAAGTCGTAGCACAGGCGGTTCGCCTGTGGCTAAGCCACGATGCGGCAAAGGCGAGCCGCCTGTGCTATGAACTCGACTCATCGGCATAGTCGATCAAGCTGACAATTTCGTGCCCTGCCAACTTGTTACGGCCGTTCAGAAAACTAAGTTCCACGACGAACGCACAGCCGGCGACTTTCGCTTTCGATTGCTCGACGAGATTGATGCAGGCTTGCATGGTTCCGCCGGTTGCCAGCAGATCATCGAGCAGCAGCACGCGATCTCGTGAACTTAAGGCATCGACGTGCATGTGCAGGGCGTCGCTGCCGTATTCGAGATCGTAGGCGAAGCTCTGAGTTTGGAATGGTAACTTGCCGGGCTTGCGGACCGGAATGAAGGCGGCCTTGAGCGCGAGAGCCAGCGGCGCGGCGAAGATGAATCCTCGCGCTTCGGCCGCAACGATCGCCGTGATGTCGTGCTTTCGAAAGTGATCCGCGAAGCGATCCACCACATGCTGAAACGCAACCGGCGTAGCCAACAGCGGCGTGATATCGCGAAACATGATGCCCGGCTTCGGGAAATCCGGAATGCTGCGGATGTAATTCTTCAGGTTGAGTGGCGTCATGGTGTTTCCGGGGACGGGCTGGTTGGCTGAGCGGGATTTGATTCGAGATTGGTCTGACTCGCCTCGGAGAAAGGGGCTGACTGACTCAACTTGTTGAGCTGTTGTCGAGCTGCCTCAACTTTCTTTGCGACGGTCGAATCGTCGGCATACAATGCGATGATCGAGCGGTAAATGCTCGCGGCCTTGTCGAGCTTTCCGTCGGCTGCGAGTTGTTCCGCATCCGATAGCCGAGATGTCAGCCAGTCGCCCGCCGATTGTTTGGCTCGTTCGACGAGGACGTCGCGGAGCAAATCTTCCGCGTCGTCGTGGGTCTTCTTGAATGCGTCTTGTCCCTCAGTTAACACGACGATTCCTTCGAGCAATCGTTCGGCCTGAGCCAAATCACCCTGCTCGAAATAGCGTTCGGCGAGGCCCAACATGCGGCTCGGTTCCGAGGTGGACTTGGCGATCTTGATTCGGTTGGATTTGAGTTTGTGTTTGCGTTCCGCTGTTTCAATAAGTGCCTGCAACGGAGCGACCTTATCGGTCCAAAGTGATCTATTTTCTCGCAGCAACGAATCGACATAGTCCCGCGCGGTCGGCCACTCGGTTTCGCGTTTTTCCAGAATCTCCTTAGCGGCGTTGAAGCGATCCTGAGCCGGCAACTGGCGCGTGTTGAACCACCAGATTCCGCCGGCGATCAGCAGCAGCAGCGCGGTGATCTGCACCCAGAAAATATCAAACGTGCGGTCAACGATGTTTTTGGTTTGCTGTTCCGAAATCACGCGGCGCATCAGATTGCGCATGATTGTTCCGGGGCCTTTGCTGGGTGACGCAATTTGATGCGTGGCATCAAGGTCCGCCGAATCCGAATGCTGACCAGCGATCGACGCGGCAGCGGTTCGGCCTTGCACTTGCCAACCGGGATCGCGGCTTCCGGCCGGCGTGGCAATCGTCGGCCCCAAAGGAATGTTGTGCCCCTCCGGATCGGAAATGATGATGGTCGCGGCTAACGCATCGCCCACTTCTGGTCGGGCATGAGGCGTGGCTTCCGTCGCTTCGACGGGAACCGACGAACCGGAACCCGACTGCACCGCCGCTCGCTGAGCATTCTGCCACGCGAACCGCTTCTGCACTTCGGCCAATCGCAGCGACAACACATAAGCGTCGGGAAAACGCTTGTCCGGATCTTTTTCCAGCAGTTGGCAAACGACTTCTTCGAGCAACTTTGGGATGTCGGTGGCGATCAGTCCGGGCCGATCGAACTGCGCGAACTGATGCTTGTGAATCACATCCAGCGAGGTCTTGCCGGTAAACGGCGGACGCCCCGTAAGCATCACGTAAATCACCGTACCCAGCGAATACAGATCGCTCTTCTTGGTCGCTCGCTGCCCTTTGGCCTGTTCTGGAGACATATATTCTGCGGTCCCGACAATGCCGCCAGTGACCGTCAACTTCTGCGAGGCGAACACCTGCGCGACGCCGAAGTCGGTCAATTTGACCGTGTTGTCAATCGAGATCATCAGGTTCGACGGCTTCAGGTCTCGGTGAATGACACCGGCATTGTGAGCCGCTTTGAGTGCTCGGCAAATTTGCAGCGAGAAATCGACAACCTCCGGCCAGGGGAGCCGCTTCTCACGCTTCAACCGCGCGGTCAGCGTTTCCCCCTCGACGTATTCCATCGAATAGAAATACGTATCACCGTCGTTGCCGCTTTCGTGGAATTCCACGATGTGCGGACTCTTGAGCAACTTCATCGAGGCAATTTCACGCTTGAATCGCTCGACGAATCCGTCCTCGCGCGCCAGCGACGCCGGCAACACCTTCACCGCCGCCTGATGACCGGTAACGTTGTGCTTGCCGAGATACACGGTCCCCATCCCGCCAGCACCCAGCTTGCTTAGAACTTCCCACGGTCCGACTTGTTTGAGATCCATGATGCAGAGGTCAAAAGTAAAAGGGCCACATAAACCCGACACGCAAGTAAGAGCGAATGCTCTCTCGACTTTCGGCGTGGCGAAGCGATGTGAAGCATTCGCCCTCGCTTGCGCTTCGGGCTAGTGTCATTCACGACACCGTAAAGAATAGGCTTATCTTTTGCGAACATCCAAACAGATGATCTCTTTGTCGTCGCGCAGAAACAAATGACCGTTCGACAACGCGGGGGCTTGCCGAGTTGAGCCGAGAATCGTGGCGCGACCGAGTTCGTCAAATCGTTCAGGCGTGGCTCGCACGATGACCAGTTCGCCGGTCATCGTGGTGATGAACAGCTTGCCATCGGCGGCGATCAAATTCCCTTTGCCGAACCGCGCTTCTTGCCATTTCCTGGCTCCTGTCGCCGCGTCGATACAGGTCAGATGCGTGATCGGGCCGGCTCCGCCAACATTGTCCATGCCATACAGAAAACCGCCCAACAACATCGAAGTTTGCCATTCGTTTCGTAGAACGCTCTTCGGCCCGAACGAATCCCAAACTTCACTGAGCGTGAACTTGTCGCCGTCGGGCTTCAGCGCGAGCAGCACGCTGCCATGATTCTCGCCAGACGACAGAAAAATGTTGCCGTTGATTTCGAGAGGCGTGGCGATGTTGCATTCATAGTTGGTTTTGAACGGATATCGCCACAACACGTTGCCTTCCGCGGGATCGACGCCGAGAGCCGAATTCCCCGTAAACGCGACGATCTGCGCGCGGCCTCCTACATTCAACAACGCAGGCGACGAGTAACCCGCGGGATCGCTGCCGGCAGTCCAAAGCTGCTTGCCCGACTTCGCGTCGAACGCCACGAGCGTTCCCTTCGGAGCACCGGCCGTAACGATCACTTGCTCGCCAACGACAAGCGGCGAGCAGGCCATCCCGTATTCGGCCTCTTTGCCAGAAAGGTCTTTGACAACGTTATGCGACCAAAGTGGTTTGCCGTCTCCAAAGTTGTGCGCGGACAACGTCCCTTCACCGGTAAAGACGAAAACGTGATCGCCAGAGATTGTTGGCGTTGCGCGCGGGCCGTTTCCCATCGCATTGCGATATTCGGGAGCCAGCGGCGTCTGCCAGACCGATTCACCCGACTTCACCTCAAGCGCGATCAGCCATTGTTTCTCATCGCGCTGCACGAGCGTCAGCGCTCGGCCACGACTGATCGCGAGGCCCGACATCCCGACTCCACCGGGAACTCGCCAGATTTCTTTCGGACCTTCGGTGGGCCAGCGATCCAACAAGCCGATCTCCGCAGACAACCCGTTGCGCTGCGGACCAAGCATCTGTGACCACTCACCGATGGCAGCGGCTTGAGCAATGGCGTGTTCCGCCGTTTGCAAAAAACTCATGGCAATAACAGCGACCAGAATCAGAAAAGTCCTGGCGGATCGTCGAACTGTGACAGACATCATTCCTCCTTGTTTGACGCTTGAGAATTGGCCTCGGTCGCTCGTCGTACAGACGGGCGGTACTCTATCAACCGACGCGTGAACCGTCGCGTGGGAACTTCCAAGAATTCGCTAAGTCAGTGGCATAATCTCTGCGCTCTCCGCGCCTCTGCGCTGAAAGTCCGTCATATGATTTTCTAGACAACGCAGAGGCGCAAAGTGTGCCGAGTAATTAGGGGAGATCATCAATGTTTCGCTTGACCCTGCTCGTTTCGATCGGCGTTTGGTTTGGTTTGGCACACTCCGTCCGCGCCGAAACACCGACCGCCGGTTGGACTCCAGAACTGATTCTCAAGGTGCGGCGAGTCGCTCACGTCCGGCCGTCACCCGATGCGAAGCACGTCGTGTACTCCGTGGCTGAAGCGGTGATGACCGAGGATCGAAGTGAGTTCGTGTCGCAGATTTGGATTGCGAATGCTGACGGAAGCGATGCGACACAGATGACCTTCGCAGCGAAGTCGTCCTCAAATCCAATCTGGTCGTCGGACGGAAAATGGATCGGATTCACTTCGGAACGATCAGGGAAGTCCAATCTTTATCGAATGCGAGTTGCCGGGGGTGAAGCGGAACAACTGACCGATGTGAAATCTGGTGTCGGGCTGTTCGCATGGAGTCCTGACAATCGTCAGATTGCGTTCGTGATGACCGATCCACCGAGCGACGTCGACGACAAGTCGTCGAAGTCGAAAGACGATTTCCGCTGGATCGATCGCAATTTCAAAATGGACCGGCTGCACCTTGTGCCCGTCGAAAAGAACGAAGCTGGACAACGACCAACGCGCTTGCTGACGGTCGGAAACTTTTCGATCAGCGTGGCGGCTCGGCCAGGCGGGGGCAGCTTCGATTGGTCGCCCGATGGCAAATCGATTGTGTTCGCACATCGCAAGTCTCCAAGCGCCGACGATTGGACGACGTCGGACGTCTCGATCGTGGATGTAGCCAGTGGCACGGTCACACCGCTCGCAACAACCGGTGGTTCCGAGTTTGCTCCGCTGTTCTCTCCCGACGGTAAGTCGGTGGCACTGGTCATCAGCGACAATCCGCCGCGCTGGGCCGGCAGCTATCAGTTGCAAGTCATCTCGATTGCGGATCGAAAAGCCAAACCAAATTCCTTGCCTGAGACTCCCGACCGGCAACCGACATTGACCGGCTGGTCGAGTGACAGCGCGCGGCTCTTTTTCGTGGAAACTCGCGGCACGTTGAATCGCTTGTCGGCAATGCACGTCAAAACCGGCAAGATCGAGGAACTGTCGTCCGGTGCCGAATTGCTGCGGTCATTTGAATTGAACACGAAGGGGTCGGCGTTTGGATTTGTGCGAGAAACTCCACAGCGAGCGCCCGAGGCCTGTGTTTCGCCGACGAGCCAGTTCGTTGCGACTCAGGTCAGCCAGTCGAATGCGCATTTGCCGATGACACCGCTCGGTAAAGTCGAAGTGATCCGCTGGAAGAGCACCGACGGGCAAGAGATCGAAGGGTTGCTGACGTTTCCCGTCGATTACAAGCCGGGAACGCGCGTGCCACTGTTGTTGCAGATTCATGGCGGCCCGATGGGCGTCTTCGTGCAATCGTTTGCTGGCAACGCGGGGGTTTATCCGAACGCGGCATTCGCCTCGCGTGGTTTCGCGCTGTTGCAACCGAATCCGCGCGGATCGGCCGGCTATGGCAAAACGTTTCGATACGCGAACTATCAGGATTGGGGCGGCGGCGACTTTCGCGACATCATAGCCGGTGTCGATCGCGTGATCGAAATGGGAGTGGCCGACGCCGATCGAAAGGGCGAGATGGGCTGGAGCTACGGCGGCTACATGACTTCGTGGACGATCACGCAAACGAAACGCTTCAAAGCGGCCTCGGTCGGAGCGGCCGTGACGAACCTCGTCAGCTTCACCGGGACGGCCGACATCCCCGGCTTCTTGCCCGATTATTTCGGCAGTCAGCCGTGGGAGGACGCGACGCTGTATCGCGCTCGATCACCCGTGTTCCAAGCCCAAGGAGTCACAACGCCAACGTTGGTCCAACATGGCGAGACGGACGCTCGCGTCCCGATTTCGCAAGGCTACGAGTTCTACAACGCAGTCAAACAGCAAGGAGTCCCCGCCGAGATGCTCGTCCTACCACGACAACCGCACGGCCCGACCGAGCCGCGAATGATCCTCAAGATCATGCAGACGAACCTCGATTGGTTCGAGAAGCACTTGAAGGCTGTGCTCTGATTCTCTCATTTTCATGGTTTTCATCCGCAGCTCGGATGAAGACCTTCCTTGTCAGACATTCTTTTTGACATCGTTAGCCAAACAAATCCATTAGCGGTTCGCCGGTTGACAGCGGCCGAGTGAAACCGTCTTTGCCGAGTCGCAAGTCGAGCGGCACGCCGAGCGAATGGAAGATCGTTGCACCGAGGTCTTGCGGACGAACCGGCTTGTCTTTGACGTAGGCTCCGTGCTTGTCGGACTCGCCGTAGACTCGACCGCCACGGATGCCACCACCGGCCAAGATGGTCGAATAGCAGCTCGGCCAATGTTGCCGCCCGGGGTTCGCGGCTCCGTTTTGATTGATGTTCGGAGTGCGGCCAAATTCGCCCGTGACAACGACCATTGTGTTTTCCAACATGCCCCGATCATGCAGATCGGTGATCAACGCGGAAACACCTTCGTCGAGACACGGCAAGCACCAGCCCATGCCATACGAGCCGGTGCCGAAAGCGTTGCCCATGCCCATTTCCCCACCGTGCATGTCCCAGCTTGAGGCGGGCGGTCCGCCGCCACCGTTCGGTGACTGGCCGGTCCAACCGTTGACTGTCACGAAGCCGACACCCGATTCAATCAGCCGTCGCGCGAGCAACAGGTTTTGGCCCAGCGGGTGCATCCCGTATCGATCTCGTACCGACTGCGGTTCGCGATGCAACTCAAATGGTTCGCGCCCTTCCGAGCCACTCGTTAGGTCGAAGGCTCGGCCGTGCAGGTCTTGCCAATCGTTGGTCGCACGTTGGTCATTGACGGAACTCAGGGTCGGATTCAATCCGCTTAGCAACCGGCGACGTTCGAGCATTCGTTCCGTCGGCACGGTGGCGATCAATTCGTCGGGAGCTTTGAAGGTCGGCATCGCCGGATGATTCGTGGCCGAGCCGACAAACAGCGGACTATGCATCATGCCAAGATGCCCGCCGTTGCCGATGTTTACCGCACAAAAGACCGGATCGCCGACACATTTGATGAGCCACACATACGGCGCGATGCTCCGCTCGTCGGGCCGAGCCTTCGACAAGATCGACCCGATGTACGGCGCGTCAAGCGGGGCTTGAGCCTGACCGCTGAGGAGATGGTGCATGGCATCGAAGTGATTGCTGATGTTGCCGACATGCGACATTGATCGAATCAACGCGATGTGGTCGGTCAGCCTTGCCAGACGCGTGTGCATCTCATTGATTTGCATCCCCGGCACGGCCGTCGGGATCGGTTGATACGGTCCCCGAATCGTGTCGGGAGCCTCCGGTTTCAAATCCCATGTATCCAAATGGCTAGGGCCACCGCAACACAGGATGAAAATGCACGACTTCTTCGCCGCACCCTTGCCAAGACTTCGCTGCGGATCAACTCCCGCCGCCACCATGCCGGGCAGTCCCAGTGGCAAGGCACCGATCCCCGCTTGAAGTACCTGACGCCGCGAAGTCATCGATATCGGCGGCTGCAATGTGTTCGCGGAACGACTCATGACATCTCCTCGGCGATTAAACAACGTAGTCTGCAGATCAGCAAACTCGGATCGAGCCGGGATGGTATCCAGAAAAAGGCTCGAATCAAAACAGCAGGAAGAACGGCGTCACGTCATTCAAAAACATCAGACCCGTCTGATTGTTGCTGCGGTTGTTGAGGCTGCTGGGGTTGGCCGGGTTTGGGTTGCTGGGGTTGTTTGGGTTTGATGAAGATTTTGTTGAGCCGTTTTTGCAGGTCGGCGGAGTTGATGGCGCTGTTGAGCTTCACGACTTGTACCGAGTTGGTCGCGCGGGCGGCGTTGTCGAGGCGTTCGATCAGTTCGGTGATGTTTTCCAGCAGGCTTTCCGGGGCGGAGACGATGATCGTGTTGCTAACGTCATCGACGCCGATGGAGATCAAGCCTTTGAACTTCACTGGGGTTTCGGGCGTATTCTTTTTGTCGTCGCCGCCGCCGTAGATGAACGTGTAGTTTCGTTCCGGCGGCTTTTGGCCGTCTTTGCCCGGCTGCTGGTTTTGAAGAGCCTTGTCGTTTGTCGAGAGCAAATCACGGTACACGTCCTTGATGGACTCGGCGATGACACCAGCCTTGCCGTATTTGATCGTGAAAGTTTGCGTCTTGCGAACCGACTTGCCGTCGCTCGGCGGGGCTTGATCGTAGATGTTGATCAAGTCTTCAATGACGACTAACTGCTCCGGTGTGGCTCCTTGAACGATGATCGTGCCAGTGTCGGAATCGGAGATGAACTTCAGCGGCCGCCGCTTCGACAGCCGCCGCGATGTGTCCTGGTTGTTCGACTGAATCATGCGACCATAATACGGATCGTAGGTTGAACTGTTCTTTTTCTTGTCTTTGTCCTCGAAAAATTCTTCCAGGGCGAGCTTCACCGAGTACGCCCAGGTCGAAGGATATTTGAGCTTGAAGAGTTTGAAGTCTCGCTTCGGCGGCGCGGATTCGCGGATCAAGTCTTCCAATTGATCGAGGGCGTCGGTGTTTTGTGATTCGAGCACGAGGCGGCCGTCGGGGAGGCGGCGAATGCGGATTGTTGGAAGTGTTTGTTGTGAGCTGTCAGCGGCTCGTTGGCGGTTGGTTTTCTCGGGTTTGTCTTTGGCTGTTGGTTCTTGGTCATTCGACGTTTCGTCACCTGATTGAGGTTGCGAAGTTTGATCGGCTGGGAGATCTTCAGAATCGGAGTTATGGAGCGACTCAGCTACGTAGGCGAGTTGCTCCACGACTCGCATTGAGACCGGCCGAACCTCGCCGACGCTTAGGGTTTCGGGGACGAGTCCCTTCAGAGGGTGTTCGGCTTTGAGCGGATGCTCGACTTTTTTGACTTTTGCGTCTTTAGCTCTTGGTTCTAGAGGGTTCTTCGTTGTCGTGGCTTCGGGAGATTTAGCTTTGGGAGGTTTCTTGGGAGCTGGTTCAGCGTCATTGTTTTCTGGCTGCTGAGATCGCTTGGGGCCAAGATCTTCAATGATCACGCCGGGGACCATTTTGCGGATGCGTTCGAGCAGTTCTTCGGCATCGTCCGGATCGATTGCTTCGATGACTCGTTGTGTCTCACGGTTGCCGCCGGGAGGCGGGAGTTCGCCCAACTTAATCAGCAGGTTTTCGATTTCGCGAAGCTCGATTTCATTTGCCCACAGGAGCAGGCGATTGTTTTCGACATCGGCATCGACTCGAAATTTATCGCTGCTGCTTTCTGGCGATGACGACGAGCGACCGCCGCCATAACCGAAATCATAGCCGTAGTACGGATTGCGGTTGTTGGTTTCTTCCTTCTTGGCCCCACCCATCATGAATTCGATCGAGCCGGCGACGTAATCGGCTTCGAGCTTTCGCAATCGCATGACCTGAAACTTGCGGCTGGTCCCGTCCATACGATCAACCAGCAGCTTGATCGTCATGTGATCGGCGAGCGACGCGTACGCGATGATCGACTTGTTCTTGGAGTCCATTTGCAGCTTCGTGGTTGGATCGAGATTGCCGACCTCTTCCAGCAAATTCACCAGCGTTTCGGGGTCGATTCCGCTGAGCCGATAAACCTGCATCCGCTGCATGTTGCGGAGCAGATGCGATTCCGGGGCGCGTGGCACGTCAAGCGTTTTGACCGCTTGCGCGATGATCGCCATTTTGTCGGGCGGGGCATTCACCAGGATGCTGTTTTCTTTTTCGTTGGCGATGATGCGAACCTCACCCGCCTTCTTCAGCTTTGCTCCGCCAGCGGCGGCCCCTTGATTCTGTTGAGCCTGTTGCTGCATCTGTTGCATTATTTGCTGCATCTGTTGCTGGAATTGGCCCGTCATGTTCGGGTCCATTCCGCCACCGCCGCCGCTGCTTCCGCCGATGCGACGTTTCTGCAAGGCGCTCGGTTTGTTCATCCCCAGAATCGCATATAACTGGTCGAGAACTTCGGCCGACTTCGTGTGAATCAACTTGAATTCGCGGACCAGTCGTTCTTGCTTGCCCCCCGCTTGCTCTTCTTGGATGAGCATCCAAATCTGCCGGAGATTCAACGCCGAATCCATCGCCTCAAGCCGGTTCGTCGCTGCGAGGTGCGTCAGCTTGCCGACCGGACTGAGCATCGGCTTGAGTTCTTCTTCTGCTTCGTGAGCCAACATCCAATCGAGCACAAACGACGTTTTGACGAAGTCGTGATCGGGGAGCTTGTCGAGTTCGGCCGGTTCGACTCGCGGGACCATGCCGGGGTTGATCTTGGCCACGCTGACGACCGAGATCGTTTCGCCCTTCGTCAACATCGTGAAGCCGCGAGCCAAGAGATGCCGATTCAACAAGTCACGAGCTTCGTCGATTGAATAGCTTTGTTGCGTGACCAGGTTGAGGTAGTCGGGAGGCAGCTCTTGCCAGTCGAGACTTTTCTTCGAGGTCTCGCCCAGCCATTCGAGGACATCGGCCCACGGTTGTCCTTTGAGGTTGAAGCGGACTCGACCCTCCTCATCCGGCTTGAGGTTTTTCAGCTCATCGGGATTCGGCGGCGTCGTGGGTTTGATCGGCCGCGTGGTGACGGGAGCCGGGCCATCTTTTTTCTCACCCTCTTTGGGCTTGTTCGGATCGACTGGTTTGTTGGGATCGCCGGGCTTGGCCTCCCCTACATTCGGCGTCGGCTGCGCGGGCTGTCCTTCGACAGCGATGCCGCCGGGCGCTTGTCCCGGTTTGACCGTCATGCGTTTCGACTGCCATGCCCAAGCCGGTTGCGGCAGAAGAAATCCCAAAAGCATGACCCACGCGATCGTCCGAGCGAAACGAACCATGAAAGCGGTCCCCGAAAGAGTTGTACGGCCCGCGAATTATGCGGCGAGCGAACTCGGTTCCGCAACAGGCTAGCAGCCGCTGGGTGCTGTGGACAGATTGTGCCTCACGAAAGTTCCGGTCGTGCCGGTCGGTTGCCGTGGAGCGACGCTCCAGTAAATCTGCGAATTGCCGTAACCTCAGTCCCAAAACATGGGCCGGTTGCTATCTTTGGTGTGCCACCGGCTGTGACCAGAGCGAGTGGCGGCGAGAACAACACTCATGGCGGAAAAATCGGAATTTGCGGCGAAAGACATTCGTTCCAAGCTCTCCCAAGCGGATGGAGGAACGGCCGCGAAGCCTGTTGCGCCCGTTAAACCGTCAAGTCCCGCGACGTCTGGCTCGGCGAAGAACGTTTCCGGCAAAGCGACCTCCGAAGTGAAGACCACTTCTGCGAAACCGGTCGCCGTTACGAAATCGCCGGAGCCGACTCGCACCGGGTCGAAGAAGCCGGTTGGCGTCGCGACCGGTTCTGACGTGCAGCGGATGATGGGGCCGTTCCTGATCGAAAAGAAATTGGGAGCCGGGGGCATGGGGGTCGTTTATAAAGCGACTTACATCAAGAACGGGGCCAGCGTGGCGCTGAAAGTATTGCCACTGTCGCTGTCGTCGAACTCGCAGCTCGTCGCGCGATTTGAGCGTGAGATGAAGATTCTGAAGAAGCTGCAACATCCGCGGATCGTGAAGTTCTACGGCGGTGGCGAACACGAAGAGCAGAGCTTCTACGCGATGGAGTTCATAGACGGCACTTCTTTGGAGGCCGTGCTCAAAGAGAAAGGCCGGCTGCCGTGGCAAGAGGTCATTGAATACGGCGTGCAGATTTGCGAAGCCTTGCAGCACGCTCACGAGCACGGCATCGTACATCGCGACCTGAAGCCAGCGAACTTGTTCATTGGCAAAGACGGCATGTTGAAGCTGGGGGACTTCGGAATCGCGCGCGACACCGACGCGACCGCGCTCACTGCCAGCGGCTCAACCTGCGGCACGTCGTCGTACATGGCTCCCGAACAGATCACCGGCAAGCAGCCGGTCAGTGCGAAGACGGATTTGTACGCGCTCGGTTGTTTGCTGTTTGAGATGTTGACCGGGCACGTTCCGTTCGTCGGCACGACACAAATGGAGTTGCTGTTAAAACACATCAACGAAGCACCGCCGAAGATCCGCATTGAGGTTCTCGACTGCCCGACGTTTTTGGAGCAGGTCGTGTTGCAGTTGCTCGAAAAGCAGCCAGACAAGCGGCCGTATGATGCGTTGATGACGCAGGTCGCGCTCGAAGAAGTCATTGAGCGGGTCATGGCCAAGACCAGCATGTCGCAGCAGCTCGTCACAGGAGCTGGCCAAACGGCGATCGGATTGACCGACATCACCGATCCCAATGAACTAAAAAAGCTGCTCGCCAAAAAGAAGAAAAAGAAAAAGCCGACCGGCCCGATTTGGGAGCGCAGTTGGTTTCTAACCGCGTGTTTGGTTGTACTGATCGGCGGAGTCACTTGGGCACTGTGGCCGCTCTCGGAAGAAAAACTCTTCGCCAAAGCGATGCCGCTAATGCAGTCCGAAGATCCGGGAAAATGGCAGGACGCTTACCAAATGTACCTGGAGCCGTTGCTGCAACGATTTCCCGACGGCCAACACGCGGCGGAAGCTCTGGAGTTTCGCGACAAGTTAGAAATGCACCGCACCGAACGAGGCATTGAGACTCGCCTGCGACTCGGCCAAGACCCGAAGTCCGAACCAGAACGGCTGTGGTTGCAAGCCCGGAACTTTGAGAAATTCGGCGATTCACTGACGGCCAAGGAACAATACCGCTCGATGATTGAGTTGTTGAAAGATCGCGAGAAGGACCGGTCGTTTTTGAGTCTCGCCAAGCGACAACTCGGATCGTTGGAGTCCAAGGGGGGCGAAAGTCAGGATCGCAAACAGATCGTGAACGCGGCGTTGAAGAAAGCTCGAAAACTGTATTTTGCCGACGTGAAGAATGCCGCCAAAGAGACCTGGCGCAGTATCATCGAACTGTACGCCAACAAGCTGGAGTTTTCCGCCGAGGTCGCGGACGCTCAAGCAGGCCGCGACGACAAGCTCGGCGAATTCCTCGCAAAGCAATCGGCCGAACAAGCGGATGGCAAGGAACCAGCGAACCCGTAGCATTGTGGTTCGCCGCGGAGCGTCGTGCCACAATGCGGCTCGCCGCGCTACGTTGTCTCGATAAGCACCACCGCATCGGCGGAGATCGCTTCTTGCCGCCCGATCGGGCCGACTTTCTCGCCGGTCTTGGCTTTGATGCTCACTTGATCGCGGTTGAGTCCAAGTATCTTGGCCACGCGTGCGGCAATCGCGGGCTTAACCGCCGACAGTTTCGGGCGTTCCGCGTGAATCGTGCAATCGAGATTGACGATCCTCCAGCCGAGGTCCGTCAATCGTCGCAGCGCTTCGCGGACAAAGTGCGCGGAATCGGTGTTGGCCCAACGTGGATCGGTGTTCGGAAACAACTCGCCAATGTCACCGAGCGCAGCAGCGCCAAGTAATGCGTCAGTGATGGCGTGCAACAACACGTCGGCATCGCTGTGTCCGTCAAGGCCACGGTCGTGCTCGATTCGCACGCCTCCCAGAATCAACGGACGATCGGCAATCAAACGATGTGTGTCATGACCTAAGCCAACTCGAAATGACATGTCCGCTAACTCTCTCGCGTCGTTTACCGGGCCACGAAGAATCACAAATTAGCCTGCCGCGCGGTGATTTGAAACAGGCTCGTGGGAGTTGTTGAAGTTGATTTTTTTTTGGCTTGGCCCCAATCGTCTTCATCCGAACTTCGCCAGATAGTCTGCGGGAATCAGCATCGACTCCAGCGGCTGACCTAGCCGGCAGCGGCAGCAGACAGTTTTGAGTCGGCCGTGAGCCAACCGCGTTTCGCCACGCCAGAATTCGATCACAAAATTCAATGACTTAGCGCCAATTCGGTCAATCTGTAACCGCACTTGCAGCTCGTCTTCAAAATAAGCCGGAGCTTCAAACGAACACGACGCCGAAACTCGCGGCCAGCCGATCACCGAACCATCCGGCTGCGACTGCATCACACTCAGGTCCAGCGACCGAAAGAACGTGTGCTCGGCCTCTTCCATGTAGCGGTAATAGTTCGCGAAATGAATGATCCCCGCCATGTCCGTGTCGGCGAACTCCACACGGCGAGTTGTCACGAATTGAGCCATCATAAATCGTCCCCGACAACACACGAACCCGAAGGGCCAGCATTACCGAATCTCTCGATACTCGCCGCCGTTTTGCGTCGCAAGTTGCCGCATCACCTCGTCGGCGACGAAGACTTCGCGAGTCCGACGATACGTCACTTCACCCAGCTTCAACAATGCCTTGCGCATTTGTCCCCGCCGCATCAGCTCCAGGCCGTCGCGCTGCTTTGAGGTCAGCTTGGTCTCAAACGACAGCGTGTGGATCACCGTTTTTGGTAAGTGAATTTGTCGAATGACCTCGTTCGCTTCGGGACTGAAGCAGCCGTCGGTTAGCAGATAGATGACATCGGGCCGCAGTCGGGCGGCGATTTGCAAGGCTGGGGTCGGATCGGTGTCGCCCGTCGCGATCACTTCCTGCATCCAACTCAAATACCGCCGCGGATTCTCTCCGACCGCCGGTACCAGTCCGCTGGCCGGCATCGGAATCGCCTCGTGATTGAAAAACACGATGAAAAATTCCTGATCGGGTTTCAGGCTGGCGATCGACCGCACCAACTCCTGCTTCATTTTTTTGAACCTCGTCTTCGTCTCGCTGTCATGCGGGTGATTCATACTCATCGAACAATCCAGCACATATACGAACGACTTCGCCTCTCGTCCGGCATGGAAATAACCGGTGCCGCTCCCCGATCCGGTGCCGGTCCCTTGCCCGTTACCTCTCGCTCCAGTCGCATTGACGGCGGTCTCCGAACCGTTGGCCGAATTGGCTTTGATTGACGATTCCACCTGCGGAGCGACAACGTTCGCTTCCAGTGTTAGTGGGTTGATCCAGGCTGAGCTGCCTGGCTCACGCCGATCAACATTTGGGTCGAGCGAATTGAGCTCCAGCGGCGCGGTAAACTCGACCGTTTCAGACGAAGCCCATGTGCTCACCAATACGACGTCACGAGCTGAGGCATGCAATTCCCAAATCCAACAGGCTCCCCAAACGGCAAACCCCAAATGCAACAACAGTGAAAACAAACAGGCCCACACCGCACGGCCTTTCGCCCGGTGCAACGACTCACTCCACGTTTTCAACTTGTGCAGCATGTTGCTCAAGCTACCTCGCTCACACACCGATTGTCACTCAGGATTCCTTCCGAGAATTCGGCTCTCCGACCCATGAAATCGCAATGGTTGCAGAGTTCTATGTGCTCCAACCGCAGCCAGCAGGGTCGGTGTGCCGTTTGTGCCGATTATCACGGCAACCAACTTGTCTCATTTTCCACCTTCGTTTTGTTGTCACGAATCAGCCAGTAAAGGGCTGCACAAGCGGCGACGCCGCAGATGATCAACGTCAGCCAAGTGTACCGAATGCTGCCAGCGTCGAGTTGCAGCAAATTTGGTAGGACCGAATTTTGGAACGCGGCGGGATCCTCACTCAAGGCCGCGCCCAGTCGTTCACGCACCACGGCCAGGGAGTTGTAGATCGCGTGGAACAGGATGCCGGGGAGCAGACTGCCGCTGCGGACTGCGATTAGACCCAGCACCAGACCGAGCAGACTCGCGTTAAACACTTGTTGCGGGATCAAGTGCATCACGCCGAACAGCAACGCCGACAAGCCGATCGCCAAGCCGTTCCGGCCGCTTCGTTGTAAGCCGGTCAATATAAAGCCCCGAAACGCCAACTCTTCGCACAGGCCGGGAACGACTGCGAACGAGAGTACGATCAGCCATAACGGCTGACTGTGATCGCTCAACATTTTCAACAATCGGCTGGCCCCTTCGGGCAAGTGTGGAAAGAACCAATCCAGCGACGCCATCAACTCCAACGACAGCGGATGCAGCGCAAACGGCAACGCGACGGCAATCGCCAAGTAGCGCCCGTTTGGCAGGCTCAGCTTGAAGGTGCGCCACACGCTCGTCGTCAGAATCAAACCCATGAACATCGCCGGAGCCGCGATGATCGCTAATTGCTGAATCACCAGCAGCTTCATCATCTCGACACCAATCTGACTCGGTGCCACGGACGCGATCGACTGTCCGAACGCACGAAACGAAACGAATTGAGCAAGCATGATCAGCACGAAGCAGAACGCCGCTTCGGTGAAGTTCGGTGTCGGCTCTTTTTCACGCAACAAGTGCTTTATCCACAGACGCAACTCGAAACGTTCGCCTTCGCGAAACAAAACATCTTCGCGGCTGAATTGCTCAATCGCCCACCACAACGCGACCAAACTGTAAGCGATGCTGGTGACCAGCACGGGGACGACGAAAATCAACGTGGACGTGCTATCGGGGTTGAGTAATAGCGCTTTGAGCAACAGCACAATGCCGACGATCGGGATCACGCTGTAAAACCACGAGGAGCTGTCCGAAAGGCTCAGTTCAATGAGCGAGGTCATCGAGAATCCGGTCAAGCTAAGCGACACCATCATCAGCGGAATCAGGTAGTACTGCCCCTCTTTCGAGCTGCGTGCAAACGTAGCAAACGCCAGACTGAGCGCGCTGAACAATGCGGACAACGGCAGCAGCAAGACCAGCAGCCAGCCGAGTGCTGGCAACGTAGGTAGCGTGATACTTCCCGCTTGCGACAACGGGCCGCTGCCAATACCGCCGGTCGAGGTCACGACGTAATAAAACGTGATCCCGAAGCTAAGTAAATTGAGCACGACGTTGCTGACGCTGAAACACATGACCGTAAAGAATTTCCCAAGGACGATGTCGGAACGAGTGGCCGGACAGATCAGCAACGTCTCCATCGTGCCCCGTTCTTTTTCCCCAGCCGCCAGATCGACGGCCGGATGAAACGCTCCCATCACGGCCATCATCACCAACACGGCGGGAAACAGCTTGCTCCAGAAATTCGCGGAGACTTGGTCCGGAGCGGCAATGTCGAGGACTTCCGGGGCAACGGGGGTCGGCAGCTCCGCCGGTAACCCAGCCAGGTTCAACCGCTGGCGCAGGATCTCATTCTGCCACGCCTCGAACACATCCTGGACTCGGCCGAAGGCGACCGAAGATTTGTCGTCCGCGCGGTTCTTCAGAATGGTTGGGTGAGCATACGACAAGTCCGTTCCGGCCGTCGTCGTCTTCTCAGTCAACAGCCGATTGACTCGCTCGACGTCCGCCTTCAAGCCGCGCGGAACAACAATCAACACTTGCATCGGGATGTCAACAAATCGCTCCGACAACTTGGCATCAATCGCCGCCAGTTCGGTTTGCAAGCGTGCCAGTTGCTGCGTCGTTTCGGCGGCTTGCTTCTCACCGGGCAGATCGCTCGCACTTGCGTCGGTTGGCGGCGGTTGTGACCGTAGCCGCTCCAACAACTGTCGAACTTCCGTATCCGTCCGGCCGCGCGCTTCGACCAACGGACGCAATTCTTGAGCCTGTTTGACCAACCGCTGTGCGTCGGGATTGTCCCCGTTGTCGCCACCCGGTGCGACGGACAGATCGGTGATGACTCTTAGCTTCGTCGCGTTGGCGGGATTGTGAAACCATTTCGTCTCGAACGAATGGCCATCCAGCAGTGAAGGGAGCGGCAAATCTTCCGCCCCTAGAATCACAACGGTTCCCTGTTGCTCCTTAGAGAGCAACGTCATTTCCAACAAGCCAATCCCCATGGCTGGCGGCAGTAACAACGGCAGCACCGCGATCATGAACAGCGTCCGGCGATCCCGAAGCTGATCTCGCACTTCACGCATAAAAATGAGACGAATGTTGTGAATTTTCATGGTTTGCTAATCAATGACAAATGTCGAAAGACCCAATGACGAAAGAATTCCGAAGCACAAATGGCCAAGTCGAAGTTCGAAACATTTTCGACATTCGGATTTCTTTCGTCATTGGGTCTTTCGGAATTCGTCATTCACCCCGTCGTATTTCTCAATCAGTTCAAAAAACATCTCTTCCGTGTCGGCCTGATGATGTCGTTCCTGCAATTCTGGCAGAGTGCCGGCGGCCAAGATTGTGCCTTTGTGGATGATCGCGATCCGGTCGCACAGCTTTTCGACTTCGCGCATGATGTGCGTTGAAAAGATGATGCACTTCCCTTGATCCCGCAGCGATTGCACGATCCCCAGCACCTTCCGAGCCACCAGCACATCCAAGCCGGAGGTCGGTTCGTCAAAGATCAGCACCGGCGGATCATGCACAATTGCGCGCGCAACCGAAACTTTCTGCTTCATGCCAGTCGACATCTTGGCTCCCAACACGTCGCGAAAGTCGGTCATTTGCAGCGTGGTGAAGATGTGCTCTAGCCGCGGTTGCAACACATCCTCCGGCAGCCCGTACAGTCGACCGTAATACTCGACCAACTCCCATGCCGACATTCGATCGTACAGCCCGGTATTGTTCGACATGAACCCGATCCGCTGTCGCACTTCCGCTGGCTGAGTCGCCACGTCGTATCCCGCGACGGTCGCGGTCCCGCCCGTCGGCCGCAGCACCGTGCTCAAGATACGCAAACAAGTTGTCTTCCCGGCGCCGTTGGGTCCGAGCAACCCGTAGATCTCCCCCGGATGAACCTCAAAACTGACGTGATCCAACGCTGCAACCCAACCGCGACGCAGATCATGAAAGCCTTTGCTGAGGTCGTGAACAGAGATCATGGCTTTCCTTGGGTCGCAGGCCCCTGGCCTCCAAAATCAAAATCAAGTGCCGAACTCTAGCACGTCGGCTGCCTAGCCCGCTTGCCGGAGCCCCGCAGCGCCACTGCGAAATCAGAAATTCCCGTCGAGCCAACTCACGCGGCTCGCCTCATTCGGAACGTCCGCCTCATCGGGTTGATCAATGCATTCGGAATAGGCGTTTTGCGAACGCCGAACATACTCGACTTTACGAAAGCACCGCTTGATTGTTTCCAAACGGGTGACGCTACTGGAGAAGCTCGATTCAATCGCGTTAAAGTAACTGTGCTATCGAACAAGACGGCATATCACGTTCAACGGAGCAGTCCATGTTTCATGCAATCGGCCAGGCTGTCGCACGGCGCGGGGGTTTGTTGGTCGTCGCTTGGCTAGTTTTGTTTGTTTCGGTCTGGCGCTCCGCACCTGAGTGGAGTGTCGTGGCTAAACCTGGAGAGTTTGATTTCTTGCCAGACTACACCGCCAGCCGGAAGGGTCAGAAGCTGTTGAATCAAGCCTACCCGGACGACGTTTTAGGCAGCAGCGTCGTGCTGGTGATCCACCGTGCAGCGACAGATTCTGGACTCACGGAATCTGATCGGGGCTTTGTGAATGACACGCTAGTCCCTCGACTGCGCGAGTTGGCGGAAAATGACACAACGCTGTTTTCTCGCATCCGAACTTCAACCGATGAGTTGGTTGGGCCATTGCTCGTCGGCAATGATAGTCACGCGGTCTTGGTTCTGGTCGAACTACGAACCGACTTCTTCGATCTGCGGAATCGCGGTCCACTCGCAGCCATTGAAAGGCTGTTGACAGAACTGAAACAGGCTCAAGCGGTGCCGCCGGGAGTGACGGTCTCACTGAGTGGTGGCGCGACTGTCGGGCGAGATCTCAACGCGGCGCGAGTTGAAAGTGCGAACGCCGTGGAAATCGCGACCCTCTCGCTGGTGGTGTTCCTGCTGATTTTTATCTACCGCGCTCCGTTGCCCGCTTTGATCCCGCTGATGACCGTGTTCATCGCGGTTAAGTTGTCTCTGAAGCTGCTGTCGATCCTCGCGCTGCATGAGCTCGTCGGACTGTTTGACGGCGTGCAGACTTTTGTGACCGTCATTCTGTACGGTTCGGGAGTTGACTATTGCCTGTTTTTGACCGCTCGCTATCGCGAAGAGATCGAACACGGAGCGACCTACGATCAAGCCATCCAGACGGCGCTGGCCAAAGTCGGATCAGCGCTCCTGGCCAGCGCGGGGACGGTGATCGGCGGCATCGGCATGATGGTCTTCGCCGAATTCGGCAAGTTTCGCGAGGCAGGAGTCGCGATCTCGTTCAGTTTGGTCGTGGTCTTGATCGCCGTGCTGACGTTGAGCTCTGTGCTGTTGCGAATGGCGGGACGTTGGGCTTTCTGGCCAGGCAAGATTTCTGCGGTCCATTCATCGCCGACTGTTCCGGCGCTCGAACGGATTGAAGAAGAATCTTCGCCGTCGCAGCTAAATGTCCGTGGCTGGGACCGCATTGGACATGGGATAGCGAAACGGCCCGCGTTGACGTTCTGGCTGTGTGTGGGGCTGATGGCTCCGTTTTGCGTGGTGGCCGTGGTCTATCACCAGAATGTGAGCTATGGGTTTATCAGTAATCTTCCGCCCGAGGCACCGAGTGTGCGCGGAACTCAGGAGTTACAGAGTCACTTTCCTGGCGGCATCACCGGGCCGCTGACCCTGTTGATTCACAGTCCTCAATCCGACTTCGCGTCCGATGACCTCGAATTCGTCGCCACGATGTCCGACTGGTTAGACGAGCATCGCGAAGAGCTGCAATTGGCGGACGTTCGCAGTATCGCCCATCCGTTGGGAATCACAGAGGCCGCCGATCGAGCCTTCGAGGGACTGTCTGGTCCCCAGGCGTTTGCCCGCCGCGGGATCCTGCGAAAACGCTCACGCGACCACTTCATCAGTCAATCCGAGCCGCTCGCCGGTCACGTCCTGCGAATGGAATTCGTGTTCCTACACGATCCGTTCTCTCGTAATAGCATCGCTCATCTGGACCGCGTCGAGCCCAGAATGCGAGCGGAGTTCGCGAAATCGTTGCCGCCTGACACGACGCTGCATTTCACCGGTTCGACCCCCAGCATCCGCGATCTAAAAATGGTGCGGACTTCGGATCAGCTTCGCATCAACGGCCTCGTCTGCCTGACCGTGTTTGCAATTCTGGTGCTGTTGTTGCGGCAACCGTTGGTCTGCATGTTTCTCGTGCTCAGCATGTTGCTGGGGTACGCGACGACTTACGGAACGACGCTTCTCGTCTTTTGGGCGCTCGATCCCGCTGGCTTTCCGGGGTTGGACTGGAAGCTGCCGATGTTGCTGTTCACGATCCTGGTCGCCGTCGGCGAAGACTACAATATCTTTCTGATGTCACGCGTGGCCGAGGAACAAACTCGACATGGTCCGGTACATGGTGTGATCGTAGCTTTATCGAAGACCGGGGGAATCATCTCCAGTTGCGGCGTCATCATGGCGGGTACTTTTTCCGCCTTGATGTTCGGCTCGCTGGTGAGCATGAAGCAACTTGGCTTCGCGCTCGCGTTTGGTGTGTTGTTGGACACGTTCGTGATCCGCCCGATCCTCGTCCCAGCGTTCTTGGTGCTTTGGCATCGGAGAACCGATGACGGTCGTCACCAGCCACCAAACCTCGGGCCATCGGAGGCTGCCACACTCACGACTTCGGCTACGAACTCATGATGTAGCGAATCATTTCCACGATGCGATGCAGCACGTCTGCGTCCGCTAGCAGCACGGGATGATGTAACACAAGCACGGAGTTGTCGGATCGTGTAGCGTTTGGCAAATCGCCGATCGCACGAAAGCGGCTGCGCGTGTGAGTTTGATGCAACGCGCGAAAACCAGGATCGAACGGAATACCGGCGGCTCGCGCTGCGGCGGCGAATTGATCACGTGATAGATTGCCGCAAACGCTGGAGTCGTACCAAAAGCCGAGTTTGTAAAAAGCGGCGGTCGAGTGTGGCGCGACGTTCTGGGTCGCGATCTCGTCACGACGAGGTGCGTCGTGCCACCAACTGATCAACCCGCTTGCATCGGTAAGCTCTGAGAGCAGCGTCTCGACGCTGGCCTCGCGAATCCGGTTGCGTTCGTTGAGCCGATTCAACTGCGGCAGCAACACGGCAGCTTGTAATTCCGACAACGGATAAGCGTCGTTTCCGCGTTGCGTGTGCAGTCGCACTCGCTGAGCGATGCCGGCATCTCGCGTGAATAACGCGCCGCCTCGACCGGCAGTCAGCAATTTGCTGCCGCCGAAACTGAGAATGCCGATGTCGCCCCATGTTCCGGCGATGCGTCCATGAATCCGCGCTCCGGGCATCTGGCAAGCGTCTTCGATGACGCCAAGCTGGTGTTGATCCGCGAAGGCTCGCACGGCAGGTAAGTCGGCGACGCCGCCGTGCAAATGCGACGCGATCACGGCCTTCGTTTGCGGCGATCGCGCCGCTTCGAGTTGTGTCACGTCCAACTGCCCGGTATGTGAGTCGATATCTACAAGCACCGGCCGCGCTCCGACCGTCAGCACATTTTTGAAGTTGCCTTCAAAGTCGTAAGCCGCCAGGATCACTTCGTCCCCCGGCCCAACTCGCAATCCGCGTAGAGCCAACTCCACCGCCGCCGTCCCGCTGCACGTCAGCAGCACTTGCTCGACGTGGTGCATTTCGGCCAGCCGCTCGATCAGCAAACGGCCATGCTCGCCGTGATACTTCCCCCAACTGCCGTCGGCCAGCGC
This sequence comes from Planctomyces sp., assembly GCA_031375695.1. Lineage (GTDB taxonomy): Bacteria > Planctomycetota > Planctomycetia > Planctomycetales > Planctomycetaceae > SXKJ01. The sequence continues at coordinate 12,282 of JANMIF010000086.1, read as the reverse complement.
CTGCCGCAGCGCTTCGGCAATAGCTTCATCCTGCGGCGGCCACGCCGGAAGGTCGACAATTGTCGGTGAATTGATAGTGCCCGTCATGAGATGTCTCGCAGGTTCGGACGCGAATGATAGGCCCGACTGACGGCCGATTGAACATCGCGCGTCTGTTCAGGCGAGCCGGAGGGCATTCGCCCCCGGATCATTCGATTCGTGAATTGTCCGGGAGCTAACGCCCACCGCCTCGCTTGTTCGATTGCGATTAGCAAGGTGGCACGTTGGCATTTGGTCGTTAATCTGCCTGCAGTTGTGTTATGAGGGCGGATGGTCAGTCATTCGCTTATCTCTCAATCACTCAATTCTCTCAAGGAGTCAGGCGTCATGTGGAAGCAGCTCGGAGTGTGGTCGTTGGTGGTGGTGGTGTCGCAAGGTCTCGCATCGGCGGATGAGCCGGCCATCCGTTTGAAGGCCAACGATCGCATCGTGTTTCTCGGCGATTCGATCACTCAAGGGGGAGCCGGTCCCAACGGCTACGTGACGATGATTCGGCAAGATCTGGAGAAACGCCACGCGGACCTGAAGCTGGAGGTCATCGGAGCCGGGATTAGCGGCAATAAGGTTCCCAATTTGCAGCAGCGTGTGGACAAGGACGTAATCGCCAAAAAGCCGACGATCGTGGTGATTTACATCGGCATCAACGACGTCTGGCACGGCGAGAACGACCCGTCGAAGGGGACGATGCCGGACGCCTTTATCTCGGGTCTGAAGGAAGTCATCGGCAAGTGCCGCGACGCCGGAGCAACGGTTGTGCTCTGCACACCCAGCGTGATTGGCGAAAAGCACGACGGCTCAAACAAGCTCGATTCCAAGCTGGATCAGTATTCCGACCTCAGCCGCAAGCTCGCAAAAGAGCTTTCGTTGCCGCTGTGCGATCTGCGCAAAGCCTTTATCGAGCACGTCAAGGCCAACAACAAAGAGAACGCTGCGAAAGGAATCCTGACCACCGACGGCGTCCATCTGAATCAAGCCGGCAACCGCTTCGTCGCCGACACAATGCTCAATGTGCTCGATTCGAAATAGACCTCAATTCAAACAAGCCGCGAGTCAGTGCCCCATGCAGAAGCGATCAAACAAGCAACGGCCTATCGTCATCTGGGGATCGACACCGAGCACTCGTTCCCCGACCATTCCGGCAGACCGATGCCGATTCTGACTGACGGTGAGCCCATTCGCGAACTGTTGTGATTTCCGAAGCGGATGTGAGCCGGTATTTTGGAATTCTGGGAACTTGTCATGATGCTGATGAGCCGAACGCATTGCGAAACGGGACGCACCGACATCAATCGCCGAGAATTTCTGGTCGCTGCGGGCCACTGAACCGCGGGGGCATTGTGCGGGCAAATTGCTCTCGCCGAAACCGCCGCACGATTCGCCGAAACTTCCACAAAACGAATAACGGGCACGGAGATGGAAATCGTGTCAAATTTTCGCCGAAAAACGCCTCACTTCTTCACGTTTCGTTTCGCCACATCCAAGCGCGGCTTCGCCTTTTCGGCGAATTCGCTTTTCGGAAATTCACGAATCAGCGATTCGTAATCGTCCACTGCATTTTTCCATTGGCCGAGTTGCTCGTCGCACAGGCCCGCTTGAAACAGTGCGGCCGATTGCCAATCGGGAAACTTGTACAAAATGTGAACTTTCAAGTAGCCCTCCAGCGCGGCCTTGTAGTCCTTCGTGATGAAGTACGTCTCGGCGATCATCAACTGCGCCTTCGCAGCGGTTTCGGTTCGTGCACCATTCGGATCAGCCAGCACTCGTTTGAACGAATTGCGAGCCTCATCGAATTTCGTTTGCTGCTTGTACGCGCGCCCCAGCACCTCTTCGGCTTGATACATCCAGCGATTCTGCGGATCCCAAGTCCGAAATGCCGTCACCGTTTCGATCACTTGCGGATATTGCTTCGCTCGCCACTGAATCTCTGACAGCAACACAAAGACGCGAGGAAACCAATGTTTCTGTTTCATTGCCGGATCATTCTTGGCCGATAACAGCGGTTTGAGCAACTCGCCCGCAGCGTCACCTTGGCCGCGATGTACCTGAGACAGCGCGAGGTAAAACGCCGCATCAGATTTGTAGCGTCCTTCGGCAAACCGAGTCCGCAACGCTTCCGCCGACTTGGCCAACTCGTCCCATTTGCTTTGCTCTTCGGCGATGCCAACCAATCGGAACAACGAGTCTTGCTGCACGTCGGCGTCCGATTCAGAACTTTGCTCCAGTTGTCGAAACGCAGCCTTGGCCGCTTCGACTTTCGCGGCATCGACGGAACCATCCGGCCTTTGACTGGAGGCCAATTCGCTTTCGGCCAAGCTGTAGCGTGCATTGTCCGCCAGAACGCTGTTAGGAGTTTCGGTGATCAGCCGCTTAAAAATTTCGTCTGCGCGAGCAAACCGCTCGTTCTCGTGATTCAACAACGCCCATTCATCGAACACCAAGTCCAGCCGATCGGGCTTCGGATATTTTTCCAGCAACTTCTGATACGCCGCATCGGCCTCGTCAATTTTCCTCAGTTCGCGCAGCACACGAGCACGCTGCAAACCGGCGAGATACGCGAATCGATTCGGAGTAAACTTGTCGAACGCTTCGGCAAACGCCTTCGCTGCCTCTTCCGGTTGCTTGTCCGCCTGCAAACACTCGCCGAGTTTGACGGCCGATTCCGCTGCGAGTTCGTGTTGCGGGAATTCTTTCAACAGACGAGCGAATCCCGCCGCAGCCGGCTTGAACTGTTTCGTTTCAAACTGACACCACGCTTGCCCCGACAACGCCGCGACAAGTTGTGGCGACTGCGGGCTGGCGTTCACCACATTCGTGAACCATTCGAGCGCCTGATCGAATTGCTTCGCGGCATATGCGATCTCCGCCAATTGATGTGACGTCGCGACGCTCAACGCTCCGCTCGGCGATGCCTGCCTCAAGCGATTCAATGATTCCTTTGCCAGCGTAAGCTGACCTTGATTTCCTTCCGCCAGCGCCTTCGTGGCGAGCGACTGCTCCGCCTGCGGGCCAGTCGGGACCAGCCTCAAATACTCGGCCGACGTGTTCACCGCCTCGGCGAATTTCTTTTCCGCCAATAAGCTCGTTGCCTGCAACAAAATGGAATCGACGAATTCTGAAGCCGCCCCTTCCTTGCGAGCTTGCTCAACGACCGGACCAAGTGTTTCGAGCGTTGCCGCATGTTGCCTCAACCGTTGTTGCGCGCGAGCCAGATACAGCCGCGCCTGCAATTGCGTCTGGGGTCGCTGCGATCCTGCGAGCACACTCTTGAAAGCTTCAGCCGCAGCAGCCACATCAGTATCCGCACCGCGAGCCAACAGTGCTCGACCGCGCAGCAACTCGCCATGCAACTTCAAGCCGCCGTCCGCGTAGTTCGCCACGAGTTTTTTTGCGTACCCCTCGGCTGCCGCGAGTGCCGCCAGTCGAGCCTCCGCATTCGCTTCCCGATTGGCCCGCTGCAACGCCGCTTCGCCTCCGAAGAACAACGCGTCGTCCGCCCACTGGCCTTTCGGCCAGCGATCCGACACTTCGACAAAATGCGTTTCGGCCGAAGCAAACTGCGACTGACGCAATTCGCAATCAGCCCACTGAAACAGCATCTGTTCGGCCAACGGGTCTTGCGGAAACACCTCGAACGCCCCTTTCAAAATCGTCGCCGCTCCCGCGAAGTCCGCCTGCTGTTTTTGCGACATGCCGCGCCAGTAAGTTGCCGCCGGAGCTTGCGGAGCATCCTTAGCCGCTTGCTCAAACTGTGCCGATGCCGACTTGAAATCCTTCACTTCGTAAAATGAATAGCCCGCGTTCAACCGCGCCGCTGAAACGTATCGGCTCTCCGAAAAAGTCTTGCAGAGGGAGTCGTATTCCTTTGCCGCGTTCGCATAGTCCTTCGACTCAAATAGCAGTTGAGCCAAATGCCACTGCGCCTGAGCCGCTAGCTTATCTGTCTTGCTCGCCGCAAGCTGCCGGTACAATGCCAGCGCCTGTTCAAGCTTTTGCTGTTTTTCGAACGACCGAGACAATCCAAATTGCGCGTCTTCGAGCAGCTTGCCTTGTGGGAAGAGTTTGATTGCCTGCTGAAACGTTCCCTCGGCCACTTCGGGCTTTCCGAGCCGCAGTTGCGAATCTCCCAAATACGTCAAGGCGTCCTCATGCTTCGGGTCATCGGGTGACTTCGCCAAGAATGCCGTGAACTCCATATCCGCTGACTTCCAATCGTCGAGGAAGTAGCTGCACACCGCGATCCAGTACATCGCTGTCGGCACCTGCGCGTTGTTCGCGAACTCTTTCACGAAGTCCCGCAGCACGGGTCGCGCTTGGTCGTACTTTTCCAAGTTCGACAGAGACAACCCTAAATACAATCGCGAAATCGGAGCTCGAGTGTGTTTCGGGTTGTCATTGAGGAATTTCTGAAAGGCCTGGGCCGCCAAGTCCCAGCGGCTCCCTTTATAAAACCCCACCGCCACGGCGTAATCGTCGTCGGCCTGGTCCGCACGAGCGACGGATACTCCAAGACCGAGATTGCCATTGGGAGACATCATCGTGGCCAAAATTGCCACCAAAATCACAGAACACAAACCAACGTGATCACGCCGAGTCATCATTCATTTCCTCTTTCAAGCTCAACCTGAGCCGACAGATTATCCGCACACCACAGCATCTGGGGAAGCTTCACGAGCCAATTTGAGGCATTCCGTCTGGGTTGGCGCTGGCTGAAAAGTGCCCACCGCTCTCGCCGAGAGCGGAGTCGCGGTGTACCGGGCGATAGCTCCAATCGATTGTCGGTGTGACGATTCGATGAATAAAAACAACGCGCAAACGCGAACTGCGCTCTCAGCGAGAGTGGGCGAAATGCCTCAGAATGACAACGGAAATTGAAACCGCACGGACTGGTCACCGACTTCGCGAACGAGCTGTACCGTTTTCAAGGAACCGACCGACTCTCCGCCACCTGCCGATGACTTTTGATCCGATTCGGCCGCCGATCCCGCCAGCCGCAAGACTCGAACAGTCACGCGATGCTTGCCCCGTTTGGCACCGACCTGCGAGCCATCGTACATCATGCGAAACTCACCGCTGTCGTCGGTCATCGCCGTTGAGGCTCGGCCCCCCGATTGGCCTGCTGCCGCCTGAGGTTCAAACAACACTTCGGCAATCGCCGGTTGGCCGCAGAAGGTCACCTCGCCACGCACATCGACCAGCGTTTCGTCTCGCTTCGAGCAGCCGACCAACAAGAACGCTGCGGTGATCGCGAGTAAAAGTCTGGTCGGCATTTTTTCTACCCGCACTATTCCACCATCCGGTTTCGGTAGAAAGATGAGAGCAGAAAAAGAACGACTACGGTCGAGATCGGACATATTGTTCAATCTCCTGGTCGACGAAAGCGAAAAAAATGCACGACCGCCTCGCGAGTTTCCAGCGCGAGACTGAACAATGCCGGGACGAAGATCAACGTGAACATCGTCGAAGCCACCAGGCCGCCGAGTGTAACGCTCCCCAATCCGCGATACAGTTCGCTGCCGGCTCCCGGTTTTATCACCAACGGCAACAAACCAAACAGCCCGATGAACGCCGTCATGAAGATCGGTCGGATGCGAGTCCGGACGCTTTCGAGAATCGCTGCGTTGTGCGTCATGCCGTCTTCGCGGATGTGGACCAACGCCTGTTCGACAATCAGGATCGGATTGTTCACGACCGTGCCGACCAGAATAATGAAGCCGACCATCGTCAGCATGTCCAGCGGTTGAACTTGTCCGGATTTTTGCAGCATCACGTTCAGCAGCCATAAGCCGATAAACCCGCCGACGGCACCAAGCGGAACGCTTAGCATGACGATGAGCGGGTAAATCCATGACTCGAACAACGCGGCAATTACCAGGTACGTGATGATCACGGCCAGCAGTAAATTCCAGCGGATCGCCAGCCAGGTCGTTTTGAGTTTGTCGGCCGTCCCCGACAGAGCGACTTGATAAACGCCCCGAAAGTCCGGGTCATTGTCGAGCGGCTCGACGATTTCTTTCTGGATGCGTTGCATCGCGTCTTCAATTGGCATCGTGGCGGGAGGCGTGACACGGATCGTGATCGCACGCTGCCGTTCGCGGCGATTGATCTGCTCCGGACCACTCGCCAACGGCAAATCGGCCACCGCACCGAGCGACACGACTTGCCCGGTGCGAGTTGCGATCGGCAGGCTTTCGAGGTCTTGAGTCCGCTGCGCGTACTGTTCCTTCCCGACGATGCTTAAGTCGATCTTGTCCCCGCCAATGTAAAAGTCGGTCGCATACGCACCGTCCACGAGGGCGTCGATCGCATAGCCGATGTCGGTCGTCGTCAGCCCCAGATCGGCCGCTTGCTCCAACCGTGTGATCGCGTGAATTTCGGGACTCGACAAATCGAGGCTCGGCACGGGAAGCGCCTGTGCTCCGGGAACAACCTGCATCGCTTGACCCAAAACTCGGCCGCCGAATCCGACCAATTTCTTAATGTCTGGGCCAGTAATTTCAATGTCGATATTGCGGCCAGCGGTCAGACCCCGCTCGAACAAGCTTGATTGATTCACGATGCCGAAGGTGCCGGGAATCCCTGTGATCAGTTCGCGAACCAACGGCACCATACGATGCGCCTGTAATGGGTCCATGCCTCGCAACCCCATGAACAACTGCCGCCCGCGAGCCACATAAAAGAAGTCGGCTATCAACGGATACTTCAGCTCTTTCGTCTTCGGATCATCGAGATCGAAATCCCAATACGGCCGCGCCGCCTCTTCGACTCGCCGACCCATCGCCTCCATGTGCTCCAGGTTGTAACCCGGCGGCGGCACCAGTACCCCAATGACCAAGTTTCGATTCCCGTTCGGCAGATACTCGACCTTCGGCATCAAGACCCAACTGACACCAACCGACATGCTCAAGAATGCGACGACCGTCAGCAGCCGCAACAACAGGCTCCGCTGTAAAAACGCATTGATCCCAACCACCGTTTGCACGAACCAATGTCCGAAGGCATCGAGTGGCCACAGCAGGCTACCTAGCCAAGTCGCTCCACGACTTGGATCGAGCATTTCGCCGCCGCCCAATTCCTGCCTCGGCTCGCCTGCGAAATTCGTCGGCGAAGCGTTCGGCTCGTCTCGCGGAGCAAGACGGCTACGTTGGCCAATCAATCGCGCCGCCGCCGTCGGGATCAAAATCAACGCCACGAGCAGCGACAACACGAGCGCGGAACTGACGGCGAGCGCCAGATCGCGAAATAACTGCCCGATCTGATCCTGCACGAACAGCACCGGGATAAACACCGCCAGGTTCGCCAACGTCGAAGCCACGATCGCGCCCCAAACTTCTTTCGTGCCGCGAACCGTCGCGGTTAGCACATCTTCACCTTCCAGGTTGTGACGAAAAATGCTTTCCAAAACGACGATGAAGTTATCGACCAACATCCCGACTGCGAACGAAATCCCTGCCAGGGTCAGCACGTTCAGCGTTCTGCCCATCAGCCCCAAACACAGAAACATGCCAATCATGCTGGTCGCGATCGCCAGTAAAATCACGAGCGACGACTTCACGCTCCGCAGAAACACCAACAACACGATCAGAGTCAACACCGTACCTTGGAGGATGTCATCGTTAACCACGTTGATCGCCGAGTAGATGTAATCGGTCTCGTCGTAAACTTGAGTCAGTTCCAGACCGCGAGCCTTCAACACGGTCTCATTCAACTTTTGATTGACGACTCGCAGCCCGCGCATCACTTCCAGAACGTTCGCTCCGGTTTCGCGTTGCACGTTGAGCGCGATGACCGACTTGCCGTAGCGATGCACCAGCCCATCCGGTTTTTTGTATCCCAGCCGCACTTCCGCCACGTCTCGCACATAAACCGGCGAGCCGTCCCGTCGAGCCAAGATTGCGTTCTCGACTTGCTCGATCGATCGGAACTGCCCGATCGTCCGAATGACGTATCGCCGCTTCCCTTCCCAGAAATCGCCGCCCGATGTGTCCTTGTTTTGAGTTCGCAAAGCCTGCCGCACGTCGGAGATCGTCAGCTGTCGAGCTGCCAGTGCATGGGGATCGACGACGACCTGCAATTCCTCTTCACGGCCCCCCATAACATTCGCATTTGAGACACCGTCCACGCGCTCCAGTCGCGTCTCAATGAAGTCTTCGCAGAACCGACGCAGCTTTGTCAGGTCTTCATCGGGCGGCAACAGGTCACGAAGATCCGGATGCTTAGATACCAGCTCTTGCAATCGCAGCAGAGACAAGCCTGGATTATGTGCCGTCTTGACTCGCGTCAACTCGGTCTTCAATTCGGGATGAGCGACAATCGCCTGATCGACTTTGTCGTGCTGCGGTCGCTGTGGCGTGAGAATGAACCACGCGACAAACCGATCGCTGACATTGCTGGTCGCGACCACCGGCTCATTCGCAGCTTCCGGGTACTCGCGGACTTGTTGCAACCGCGTATTGACGTTCAGCAGTGCCTCAGTCGCCGGTGTCCCGATCGCGAATTCGAGCGTGATTTGCCCGCGCGAGTCGCTGCTTTCGGACGACATCTTTTGCAGGCCTTCCACCGCCTGAAGCTGCTCTTCCTGCGGCTGTACGATCTCGCTTTCGATCTCTTGAGGACTTGCACCGGGCCAGGTCGTCGTGACCGTGATCGTTGGAATCTCGACCTCCGGCGTGAGCTGCATCGGCATCCGATACAGCGCGATCGACCCAAACAGCGCCGTCAAGATCACGCCGACCGACACCTTCACCGGATTTCGAACAAACCACTCGATGAAGTTCATGAAAGCGCTTCGATGAAACCAGATTCAAAAGGTGGTCAACAAACAGAACGCTCATCCGCGCTGATCACCGCAAATCCAGACTGCCCGGATTAGCGAAGATCAGCGTGGATGAGTATTCCAAAACTTCTGGAACAATTCACTCGCTCGTCCCGCCGCCGTTCGACTTCGCGCTCGCGGCCACCGACTCACGCGGTGGTTCGATCCTTGACGGGATTATCTGAATCTCAACCCCGGGCCGCAGACGTTCGTTCCCTTCGACCACGACTTGCTGACCAGCCTTCACGTCGCCACGAACTTCGATCCACGAATCGGCCGCAATCCCAAGCTGGACCGGCACGGGGCGAACTGTCGGTTTGCCTGACTTGTCGTCTTTGTCCACGACATAAATCACCGGCTGCGGGCCGCCCAGCACGAGCGAATCCTTCGGCACGAGCGTCGCGCGACTCTTCTTGTCCACCGGCAACCACACGCGAGCAAACATCCCCGGCTTCAGCAGATATGTGCCGTCCGGCTGCTTCACGTTTTTCAGTGTGACCTTGACCGGAAAGCTCCGCGATTTTTCATCAGCCAGCGGTACGATCGCCGTCACGCTCCCGACAAATGCCTTATCTGGCAACGCTTCGATTTCAATTCGAGCCGATGCTCCAAGCGATAACTTCGTCACATACGTTTCGAGCACCTGCACCCGAATCTCGATCGGATCGACTTCGACCACGTCGGCCACCAGCTTGCCCGATTCGATCCACTGCCCGACCTCTGTGTGCTCGGCCACCACAAACCCACCGAATGGCGAAACGATCGTGTGCTTTTCCAGCAGATCGAGTAGCCGATTGACTTCCTCTTGGGCCACCGCAACTCGCGCCTGCGCCTGCGCGATCTTTTCCGGACGCGGCCCCGCCACGACCAAATCAAACGTGGCCTTCGTCGCCGCGAGCGTATTCGCCGCCACCTCTAAGCCGGAGGCATCGTCATCCAACTGGTCGCGAGTCGTCGCATTTCTCCGAACGAGTTCCTTCGTCCGATCGAATTTTTGCTGCGTCCACTTCATGGCCGCCTCGGCGGCTTTCATCCGATTCTCAGCCTGCCGCCGCTCTTCCTCGCGCGAACCGTTCTTCAGTTCCGCGACCTCATGTTTTCGCAGATCCAACTCCGCGCGAGCAGCCGAAATCTGAATCTCCAAATTTCGCGTCAGCAACTTGGCCAGCGGCTGCCCCTTCTCAACCCGATCCCCTTCGTTGACCAAAAGTTCAACGACTCGCCCACTGACCGCTGATCCAATCAAACTTTTCCTTCGCGGCTCAAACGACCCGACAAACGCCCGCCCAGACGACACATCCGTTCGCTCGATCGCCGTCGCGACCGTGACCTGAGCGGGACCAGGCGATTGCGCGAACAACGGCGGCGTGACCAAAACAATCAGCCAAAACAAACGAGCATCGGAAATGGACATTGGCAGGTTCCGGGCTGTGCTCTATGACGCACTCGGCTGGCGTGCAACGACTCGTGTTTCGCAACACGATCAACCAGTCGCACACGAACCGCGTACACCACAGAAAAAAGGCAGGTCATTCAGGCGAGATTCAAACAGTCGAGCAGTCTACCGTCCCGCCGAACACTTCGCGACCAGTTTTTCAGACTCATTCGGACCCGGCATCCAACCGGAACAGATCAAAACGGCCGTTTCGCTCGCAGACGGCGATGAGCTGCCGGCCGATCGGAACCCAGCAGGCGTAATCGTCTTGTTCGGCATGATTGGTCAGCCGTCGCACGCCGCTGCCGTCGGAGCGGATCATGTATAACTCGTAATTGCCGTCCCGATTGCTGGTGAAGGCGATCCTCGATCCGTCAGGCGACCAGCGCGGACGAATGTCTTGTTTGGGACTTTCCAGCAAACGCCGCACATTCGAGCCGTCCACCGACATCACATACAAGTCGTAATCGCCGTCGCGAGTCGAGCTGAACACGACTTGCTTTCCATCTGGAGAAAAGCTTGGCCAGTTGTTGATGCCGACCGAATCGACAAGCCGACGTGTATTCGTCGCCTGAGTCGTCGTCACGAACAAATGCTGGCGACCGTCTTCGGGATAGCTGAAAAGCAAATTCGCCCCATCAGGGGAAATCGCCGGACTGTGCATCCCGGAAAAGCCGCCGCCGGGCGGAAGCTCGCTCTGTTTGTTCTCCTTCAGATCGTGAATCACGAGCGCCAAACTGAGGTTGCCCCGATTCTGCACATAAGCCAGAAACCGGCCGTCCGCCGAGACTGTCGGCTCAAACTCTGACCGAGTTTCGTCGGGATGTAACGGCGTCACCGAACCGTCCGCCAAGGTCAGCTTCATCAGCCGCAGCCGATTCGGCCGATCCAATTGAGTGAACAACAACTCGCTCCCGTCCGGTTTGAGAAACACCGGATCGCGCTTGAGTTGCCCGTCCGTCGTCAGTCGCAATTCATCGGCATGTGTGGTGATCCCGGCGAACAACAAAGTCACGACGCCAAATATCTTCCGCATGAGCGAACGGTCGAGTTTTGGTCGCTTCATCTGTCACCTCGTTCCAATTTGGGGACTTGGATGCAAGGCGCATCCACCACGAATCACTTCAACAAGCCGCGCAGCGTTTCCAAATTGATCGCATCCAGCTCTCGCCCGTCTCGCTGGCCTTTTTCCGTTTCCAGATACATCGGCAGCGCCGCGAAGCGAGGATCGTTGACGATATGCCGAAACGGCTCCAGGCCGAGACAGCCTTCACCGATGTGCTCGTGCCGATCGACGCGTGAGCCGAGTCCTTTTTTGCTGTCGTTCAGATGAAAGCAGCGAATCCGGTCAAGTCCGATGCTCCGGTCAAACTCGTTCATAGTGGCCGCGTACTCAGCCGCAGTCGCCAACGGATACCCGGCGGCAAAAATGTGACAGCTATCGACACACACTGCGACTCGGTCCGGGTGCTTCACATGCTCGATGATCCACGCCAGCTCCTCAAACTTCGCGCCGAGATTCGTCCCTTGGCCGGCAGTTGTTTCCAGCAACGTCAGTACGCGGAACTTCGATGTCGCGCAGTGGGCCGAATCCAGCGCCTTCACTATCCGATTCAAACCGGACTCGGAATCGGATTCGACATAGCTCCCCGGATGCATCACCACGCCCATCAAGCCCAGCGATTCGGCTCGTTGCAACTCGACAATGAACGCTTCGATGGACTTGTTCCACAACTCGTCTTTCGGGCTGGCCAAGTTGATCAAATAGCTGTCATGAGCAACCGGTTGCACGATGCCGGTTCGTTCGATCGCGTCGCCAAACAGCCGCACGTCCTCGTCCAACAGCGGTTTGCCGGCCCACTGATTATTGTTCTTGGTGAAAAGCTGCACGGCCTGCATACCAAGAGCCGCGGCGGCCTCGACCGCTTTGTAATAGCCACCAGCAATCGACAGGTGCGACCCGAACAACGGCATTCGAAATACTCTCCTTTTCGGC
>JANMIF010000065.1:0-4907 GCA_031375695.1 Planctomyces sp. | reverse complement strand
CTCCGCCGTGGACCAGCGCACTGCAACGTCGGCATCCTGACTCAAAAAAACTCATCGCAGCCTCCTTGCTACGTGGGACTTGTTACATCCACACAGTCGCAGGAGGCTGCGATTTTGTTAAGACGAATTGAACGGTATTGCTCCTAACCCGGATTATTTATGGCCCCGGAATGGTCCAGGCGATCGTCGAACCACATACACAAACCGATCTGAAGTTGAAAGCCGATGCGGTGCTACTTCGAAGTGAGATCGAAGTTATGCTCGTTGTCACCTACCTTAACGGTGACCGACAGAGTTGTTGGCGTGTTGTATTTTGGGGGCACCTTCTCGGCTCCCAGTTTGTGAGTCCCCTCCAGATCGGTGCTGATGTCGATGGCGTGCGTTTCCGCAACCGCACCGAGCTCGCCAGACTTATTGATGAGCACATACTTGCCGTCGGTATCCGTGACGGCAGCAGACGACGGTCCGGTGACGGGGTTGAAAGAAACGCGTGCGTTCGGCAACGGTTGGCCATCCAGCGTGACCTTACCGTGAACCGGACTGAGTTTTGGTACGTCGCTAGGAGCGCCACAACCAGCAAAGACTTAAGTGGACCCCAAGAGTTGGACAGTGGGATAAGAGAGAGAAGAGTTGGACAGTGTGATAAGAGAGAGATTTGCCGATTCTGGAATCGAGGATTCCAGGAGGAGAGATCATGGGCAAAGCTCGGAAGGTTCGGGATTCGGGATTTAAGGCACGCGTGGCGCTGGACGCTCTGAAGGAGCGTGAGACGGTGGGTCAGTTGGCAAAGCGGCATGGAGTTCATCCGACTCAGATTAATGAGTGGAAGAGACGATTGGTCGAGGAAGCCCCGTCGGTGTTTGATCGCGGGAGCGGGGCGAAGAAGACAGAGGACTTTGACTCGGCCGAGCTCTACGAACAGATCGGGCGGCTGAAGATGGAGTTGGATTGGGTCAAACAAAAAGCTGCCCCATTCGGTGAGTGACAAGCGGAGTTGCGTCGAGCCGGAGAGTTGTGGCTTGAGCATCATTCGGCAGTGCGAGTTGCTGGGGCTGCCGCGCAGCACCTACTACTACGAGCCAGCGACCGAGAGTGCCGCAAACCTGGAACTGATGCGCCGCATCGACGCGCAGTATTTGGAAACGCCATTTTATGGCAGTCGCAAGATGTCGGAGGAGCTCTCGTCAGCGAAGCAATCGCTGAACCGCAAGCGCGTGCAACGGCTGATGCGGATCATGGGCATTTCGGCCATTTATCCGCGGAAAAGCACCTCATTGCCGGGCGTGGGTCATCGCGTCTATCCGTCCTTGCTGCGGAACCTGACCGTCGATCGACCACTGCAAGTGCTGTGCAGCGACATCACCTACATCCCGCTGCGACACGGCTTCATGTGCCTCGTGGCCGTGATGGATTGGTACAGCCGGTACGTCTTGAGCTGGCGCTTGTCCAACACGCTCGACACCGACTTCTGCCTGGCCGCAGTGGAGGAAGCGATCACGACGTTCGGCGCTCCCGACATCTTCAACACGGACCAAGGCGCTCAATTCACGAGCCACGAATTCACGTCGCTGCTGTTGGGGAATCAGATCGCGATCAGCATGGACGGTCGCGGTCGTGCCTTGGATAACGTCTTCATCGAACGCTTGTGGCGGAGCTTGAAATACGAAGACATCTACCTCAAGGACTACGAATCGGGAGCCGATCTTTGTTACGGCTTGGAACGGTACTTCGACTTCTACGATCACCGCCGAATTCACCAAGCCTTGGACTACCAGACGCCGCACGAAGTCTTCACCGCGAGCGTCCAAACAACATTTGGTCGTCAGACGCAACGGTCGAAAACACGTCGGCCAACTCTCTCTTAAACAGCGTCTCCCACTGTCCAACTCTTGGGGTCCACTTCACCAGGCGCGGTGCTGAACGATGGAAAGAAGGCGTACAAAGTTGAGAAAGTCGTTTGCTTCGCCGCCATCGCAGTAACTCTTTGCCAAGACAACCACGCCAATTTGAAGTTGCTAATTCTAAAGGCCCACACCTGGGTGGTGTCCGAGTTCGACATAATGTGCGAACTTCTTACGACTGAATTTGAGAGTGAGACCTATGAGAAGCTCATGTCAAAGGACACGCTCAGCTACCGAAAACCAGTCCTTGAAGAGATCCATCGGAGTCGGAAGGCACAGTAGTCAGAGGTCGGATAACGGCGTCCGATGAACGTCAACATTACTTTGCCAATGTTGAGCCGCTGGCGATGCAGTACAGATGCCCGTGAGTGCGCAGGAAGAGTTCGCCGTGAGCCGGTGCGAGCGCGGCATAGGTCGGCTCGCCCACGCTGTTCGTGGCGAGGAGTTCAAACTTCGGAGTCGCTCGCACAACGTAGGTGTCTCCCTCCAGATTGCTGACGTACAGCTTCCCGTCAGCCAGCAGAATTGAACCCCATAGGTTGCCGCCCAGTCGCTCTTGGAAGACCGGTTCTCCGGTCTCCGCTTTGAGGCACTGGAGAATTCCGGTCGCGTCGGCCAGATACAAAAAACCGTCGTGAATGATGCCGCTGCTGACTCGCTGCGGGTTCTTCGTTTCGGTGCGCCACAGACGGTGTGAGTCGGTGACGTTCCCCGAACCACCCGCGCGAATCGCCAACGTCGGGCCGTTGTGGCCTGAGACTCCGACGATCACTCGACCGCCGACTCCGAGGATCGGCATCGCGTAGACCTCGTTGCCCAAATCGTCGATCTGCCAGAGCGTTTTCCCGCTAGTCGGGTCGTAGCCTTTGAAGAAACCGAGGCCGCTGATTTTCTCGCCCGGTAACGGCATGACCAGCTCGTCGCGATCACCGGCTCGCACCACAACCGGTGTGCTCCACGAGCCGAAGACCGGACTGTTGATCGGCGTTTCTTCCGAGGTCCACACGGTCTTTCCGGTTTCGCGATCGAGACCGTAAAGAATCGACGGCGTGCCCGGTCCGTGGAACAAGATCACCAGATTGCCGTGCAAGACCGGGCTGCCTCCGTTACCCCAACGGCTGAGGACTGGGCCGAGATCGCGATGCCAGAGCCGTTTGCCATCCAGTGTGCAGGCGAGGATTCCGCCCGACGCGAAGTTCGCATACACCGCTTTGCCATCGGTCACGGCTGAGGCACTGCACGGCGGGTTCTGTGGATGCGAAGTCTCTTCCACTTCGCAGGTGACTTCCTGTTGCCACTGAGTCTGGCCCGTTTTTCGATCCAGAGCGATCAGCGCCCGCCGCTTCCCTTTGTCCAACCCTTGAGTCAGAAAAATTCGGTCATCCCAAACAATCGGTGTCGAATTGCCCGGCTCCGCGAGCGGCACCTTCCAGCGGATGTTCTCCGTGCTGCTCCATTTTACGGGCAGACCCGTTTCATGGCTGATCCCTGTTCCGTCCACACCACGCCACGCCGGCCAGTTATCCGCCATCGCAGTAAAAGGCACACCGGCCATCACGCACAGAATCAGTATTCGGAATCTCATCGAAGCGACCTCCTGACAAATGAGCTTGAAGTCCGGTTAGGTCTATCGTAAGCCCACCGACGCAAAGAGGCGACGTTGAAGGTAAACTCGCGCACGTTACTCGGATTCCATCTCACCTGACGAGGAGTGCTTGATGTCGATTCACGCGAGAACTTTCTTCCTAGTGGCCGTGATGAATTTGGTCATGCTTGGCGGGAGTGCGTTGTCCGTTCAAAACGCAATGGCCGCCGAGCCAGCGGCATCTGCCGATGAACGCATCGTCAAAGTGAGAACCGATCTGAAGAGTCCCGATTCCGCAATTCGCAAGACGGCCATTGGCTCGCTTGTGCATTCGGACATCTCGCCGAAGTTGCTGGCCGAGATGCGGACCGCGCTGGATGACCGTGACGGCGAGGTTCGTTCCGTGGCCGCGACCGCCACCGGCAATTTGGGCGCTGCGGCTATTCCAGCCGTGCCGCAACTGATCAAGCAACTCAAGAGCGATCCCGTCAAAGAAGCGCGCGAGACGGCCGCTCGTGCCTTGGGGCGGATTGGCAAGGTGGCTCCCGACGAAAAGCAACTCGTCGCTCCCCTGGGTGCGGCCACTCGCGACGACGAAGATCCAGTCACGCGTGTGGTGGCTCATGGCGCGCTGGCCATGATCGGAGTCGAGTTGGCCGAGCAAATCGTCTCACTGCGCAAGTACCTGCATCACGAGAAAGCGTTGGTTCGCATGAAAGCGGCCCACGCACTGGGAATGATCGGAGCACCAGCGAAGGGAGCAGCTTCCGAAATCGTGGACGTGTTGAAGCGTGAAACCGATTCACACCGCCGTGGTTACGTGGCACGGGCACTTGGCAATACCGGCGACCCCGCCTCACTCCCGGCGTTGCTGGCGGCGCTGGAACAGGAAACGGACCCCGGTGCGAAAGGAGAAATGCAGGGCGCGATCAATCGCTTGAAAGCGGTCACCGAGAAACCATAGCGTGGCGAAGCCGCAATTCCGGCCAAAGTCGAAGCGTGCAAACTGAAAAATCGCGACGCCCCGGAAGTCACTTGTTCAACAATTGTCAATTTTGCACTCGGCACTCTTCTCGTGGCACTCAATCATTCGGATTGGACATTGGACATTCCAAACACGCGCCAAAAGCGCACATCTTTCGGTCGACGGCTCTATTAGATCGAGTCCAGGACTTCGGCCAGGTCTGACAGAATGTCTTTGGTCAGCAGCGACGTGGTGTCGGCGAAGAACCAATCGCTTCCGGACTCCCCTTTCAGCGAGTCCTTGGCCAAGTCAGCGCGGACGGTTCCCACCGTGCCGGTCGTCAGGAACGTCGAGCCATTCAGACCACCAAGGGTGCCACGAAGGTGGCCGATCCGTGCGGCAATGCTGTCCGGACCGAACCACTCTTTCGTCAGATCCATCAGCGCCACCGTGTTGG